>NZ_CP140153.1:1807500-2107500 GCF_034479635.1 Guyparkeria halophila | reverse complement strand
ACGAGCCCGGCGGCTTTGACTCCGCGTTCTCGGCGCGCGGGCTGCCGGGCTCGCCCGGCGTGGTGTTCGGCACGGCGGTGGTGGTGGCCGACGGCCAGTCGCTGGAGATGGTCGAGGATCGCGAGGTCGAGGACATCGACCACGAGCTGGGCGTGCTCGACAGCGCGATCGAGGCCGTCCGACAGGAATTCGAACAGCTCAAGATCGATTTTGCGCGGGCATCCGGTAGCGAGGAAGAGAACCTGCTGTTCGATGCCTACATCCGCATGCTGTCGGGAGGTTCGCTGGTCGAGGCGATCGAGCAGCATATCCGCGCGGGCCAGTGGGCCGGTGCCGCGTTGCGCGATGCGATCGCCGAGCACGCTGCCGTGTTCGAGCAGATGAGCGATGCCTATCTGCGCGAACGTGCCCAGGACATCCGTGATCTCGGCAACCGCGTGCTGCACAAGCTGCACGCCGAGAGCGCCGGGCCGACCGAGTGGCCCGATCAGATCGTGCTGGTCGGCAATGACCTGTCTGCCTCGCATCTGGCCGAGGTGCCCACCGAGCGCCTGGTCGGTATCGTCTCGTCGACGGGCTCGGGCTCCTCGCACCTGGCGATACTCGCCCGGGCGCTGGGCGTTCCGGCGGCAATGGGCGTTTCCGACCTGCCGATTTCCCGGCTGCGCAACAAGGAGGTGGTGGTCGACGGCTATCGCGGCCTGGTCGTGGTGCGCCCGCGCGGCTCGCTGCGCGAGGAGATGCAGCGGCTGGCCCGCGAGGAAGCCGAACTGACCGAAGAGCTGGCCGCCCTGCGCGACGAGCCGGCGTTGACCTCCGATGGCGTGCGCGTCGCCATGCACGTCAATATCGGCCTGCTCTCGGACATGGCGCCGTCGCTGACCGTCGGTGCCGAGGGCATCGGCCTGTACCGCACCGAGGTGCCGTTCCAGATCCGCAAGCAGTTCCCGGGCGAGGAAGAGCAGGCGCACATCTACCGCGAGGCGCTCGAGACCTTCGTCGGCAAGCCCGTGGTGTTGCGTACGCTCGACGTCGGCGGCGACAAGCCGCTGTCGTATTTCCCCATCCGCGAGGACAACCCGTTCCTCGGCTGGCGGGGCATCCGGCTGGTGCTGGACCACCCGGAGATCTTCCTCACCCAGATCCGCGCGATGCTCAAGGCATCGGCGGGACTGAACAACCTGCATATCCTGTTGCCGATGATCTCGGCGGTCGAGGAGCTCGACCAGTCGCTGGCCTACATCGAGCAGGCGTTCGACGAGGTGTCCGAGGAGATCGGCGAAATCCGGCGGCCCAAGATCGGCGTGATGATCGAGGTGCCGTCGGCGGTCTACCAGGCCGACGCGCTGGCTCGACGCTGCGATTTTCTCTCCATCGGCACCAACGATCTCACCCAGTACCTGCTGGCGATCGATCGCAACAACGAGCGCGTCGCCTCGCGGTACGATGCCCTGCACCCGGCGGTGCTCGCCGCGATCCGCGATATCTGTGCCGCCGGGGCACGGCAGGACTGCGAAGTGGCCGTCTGCGGTGAGCTGTCCGGTGACCCGCTCGGGGCCGTGCTGCTGCTGGGGCTGGGAATCCACTCGCTCTCGATGAGCGCCGGTTCATTGCCGCGCATCAAGTGGGTGATCCGCAGTTTCTCGCATGCCGATGCCCAGGCGCTGCTCGAGCAGGCGATGCGTTGCGAACGCCCCGCCGAGATCCGCACCTTGCTCAACCAGGCGCTCGACGATCGCGGGCTGGGCGGCCTGATTCGCGCGGGCCGCTATTGAGCGTCGACCGCTGCCCCCCGGGGCGATTGACTTGGCCCCGGTCGATCCCTATCATGGCGCACCTTCGTCACCGGCACGGGTCGAACCGCTCCGGCGGACGAGGCGCGTTTGCGCGATGACGGCGAACGGAGTGTAGCGCAGTCTGGTAGCGCACCTGGTTTGGGACCAGGTGGTCGGGGGTTCGAATCCCTCCACTCCGACCAGTGAATTAGCCGAAACTTGCGCCTGTAGCTCAACCGGATAGAGCATCGGCCTTCTAAGCCGAGGGTTGCGGGTTCGAGTCCTGCCGGGCGCGCCATAAGCGCACCTGCACGAACGGCAACTGCCTTTCGATGGTGACTGTAGCTCAGTTGGTAGAGCCCCGGATTGTGATTCCGGTGGTCGTGGGTTCGAATCCCATCAGTCACCCCACCATAGCCTTGAAAAAGCCCGCCTCACCTGGCGGGCTTTTTCGTGCCTGATCGCTTTTCCGCGCTGGTGCCGCATCAACTGGGCGCATCCCGGGGCAGGTCAACCGTCGTCCTTGTCGCCCTGTTCCCTGGCACGGCGCAGCACCTCCTCATGGCGGTCGTTGACGTAGAGCGCATAGCTCAATACCTCGGCGACGGCCCGGAAAAGTGCCTCGGGAATGTGCTCGCCCAGATCGATCTCGGCCAGCGCACGGGCGAGCATCGGGTCTTCGACGGCCGGTACGCCGGATTCCCGGGCCATCTCGATGATGCGGCGCGCCAGCTCGTCCTGCCCGGTCGCCACAACCTGCGGCACGTCGCTGCCGTCGTAGGACAGGGCAATCGCCCGCCGCGGGCCGGATGAGGGACGGCGGTGCGTGTCGCTCGGCTCCGGGTCGCTCATGCCTGCTCGCTCAGAAAGCCCTGCGGGGCGGAATCCCCGGCGGCCGCTGCGGTGTCGGGCTCCAGCCGGGCCTGTGCGCTCGCCGGCGGCGGGCCGGGGTGTGCCCCCAGCCGCCCGGGCGTGAAGCCGGCATCGGCCAACCCGCGGGCCAGGGTCGGGCGCGTGGTTTCCAGCACGGTCACCGTCGCCGGTTGATCGGCAAAGAGGTCGACGTCGATTTGCTCGCCCTGCATGACCAGCGCGGCATGCAGGGGGCCGAGTTGCGGCCATTCCATCGCCAGATCGATGCGCCAGCGCCCCCCGCCGCTTTGCGCCTCGCCCGAGTCATCTTCTTCCCGAATCGACAGACGCAGCGTGTGGGCCTCGTTGGCGAGTTGCAGCGGGATCTCCAGCAACCAGGTGGGCTGGTTGGGGCCGGTCTGGGTGCCGGCCGCTGCGCCGGCCGCACCCTGGGAGAGGGCGGTGGCCAGCTGACTGCGTTCGACCTGTTCGCCGAGGCGCTGCATGAATTCCAGAGTGGCCTGCCGGGTGGCCGGATCGCGGGGGGCCAGATCCGGCTGACTGCGCAGGCTGCGCGCGGCTTGTTGGAGCAGGGTGCCCAGTGGGGTTTCCATGAATCCTTGCCCCTGGCCGGCGGGCGCCGGCATCGGACCGCCCATGCCGGCGAGCGGGTTGGGTTGTGGGGCGGGATTGGTCGGTGTGGCCAGCCAGCCGGAGACCAGTCCCTGGATGAGCCGCGGTTCGCGCAGCGCCGAGAGCAGCGGCAGCAGCCCATTGAGCCCCGGCGGTATGGCCTGCGCTGGCGCCGTTGGCATGGCTTGCCCCGGGGCCGGGGCGTTCGCCGGAGCGGTTGGTTGGCTGCCCGTCGCGCTGGCCTGGGCGAATGCGGCGCGCAGCAGCGATTCGGTGGCTCCAGCCGCGCCACTCGATCGAGTGGCCTGAAAGACCGAGGCCGGGATCGGTGCGGCGTTGGTCCCGCTGGCCTGTTGGGGAGTCGACGAATTCGGCTGGGTTGCGGAGGCCGGGGCATTCGGCGCGCCCCCCGTTGCCGAGCCGCCCGACGCCTGAGCCGGGACGCCGGGAGGGGCGGTGGCTGCGGTGCCCGTGCCGGGACCGGCCGGTGACATCCCGGCAGCCGGGGCGGTATTCGAGGTGATATTCGGGGTGCCCACGCCGGGGGCTGGCAGACGGGCGAGCGCCTGCAGCAGGTTGCGGGTCAACTGCGCCTGATCGAGCCGACGCGGGTCAGGGGGAGGACCGAGTGGCCGCAGGTGAACCTGCTCGCCCAGTCTGGTGACCTCGAGATCGATGGCCTGGCCGGCTTTCAGCGGATGTTGGGTGGTGACCTGCAACTGTCCCCCGGCCACCGACAGCATCGCGCGCTCACCGGGGCGCGCATCCGACAGCGAAATGGCCGCCAGGCGCTGCCCCGTCTCCAGTCGGAGGACCGGCCCCGCGGTGGTCGTCTGACCGGGCTGTTCGACCTTGAGAATCTTCATGCGGGCTCCGGTCGGGGCGGTTGCCGGTCGTGCCGCGTTTCCCTGGGCACGTTCCCCGGCACGTCGAGGTTACCGACGATGGTAGGACGGGCCGGTGTCGCTCACAAGCCACAAGGGAGCGCACGGGATTTCATTGCGAGTGACAATGTTTTGACATGTCGCTGGGCGCGCGCTAATTTTCCCGGGAACTTTCGCGTTCGCCGATTGTCACCGCCGCCCGTTCGAGGGCCATGACGGGATGAGTGCGACAGTTTGCTCGGAAAAGCAAACAAAAAACAACAAGAATCGGCGGCACCCGACCGCCGAGGACCCAGGAGAAGAGCATGCCGCGGCCGCAACCCCTTTGCTGGATCGACAGCGAGGCGCCCGAGGCGTCGTTGCTGAAGGAGCAATTGACGCTGCTCGGTTTCGATACCCGCACAGGCCACCAGCCGCCCGGATCCGATGCGCCGATGTGCCGATTGACCTTCGCTGCCGAGGGCGCGATCGAGGCGACCGATTCGGCCACCCAGCCCCCGTGGGTGGTGATGGGTGAGCTTGACGGTGTCCCGCCCATGCCGCCGCAGGCCCAGCTTTCATGGCCGGTGTCGTTGGATACGCTGCAGGCCGTGCTCGCGCCGATGAAGAGCCGCTGGCACGGCGAGCGACTGCGTCATGAAAACCGCGGCCTGATCGGCAGCAGCCCCGCACTCGAGGGGCTGCGCCGCGAGGTGGCCCAGGTGGCGCCGACGGATGCCACCGTGCTGATCCTGGGCGAGACCGGCACCGGCAAGGAAGTGGTCGCGCGGATGATCCACATGCTCTCCGAGCGTGCCGACAAGCCCTTCGTGCCGGTCAACTGCGGGGCCATTCCCGGCGAGTTGCTCGAATCGGAATTGTTCGGTCACGAAAAAGGCGCCTTCACCGGCGCGATCAGCCAGCGCAAGGGGCGTTTCGAACTGGCGCAGGGCGGCACCATCTTTCTCGACGAGATCGGCGACATGCCGTTCTCCATGCAGGTCAAGATCCTGCGGGTGCTGCAGGAGCGCAAGTTCGAGCGCGTCGGCGGCAGCGCCTCGTTCGATGCCGACGTGCGCATCGTCGCGGCGACGCACCGTGATCTGCTCTCGATGGTCGACGAGGGCAAGTTCCGTCAGGACCTCTATTACCGTCTCAACGTCTTTCCCATCCAGACCCAGCCGTTGCGCGCACTGCGTGACGACCTGTCGGAGATCGCCGCGGCGCTGGTGGAGCGGCTGCACCGCGACGGCCGACCGGCGCCCACGCTGACCGATGCGGTGATCTCGGCGCTCAGCCAGCACGATTGGCCCGGCAATGTGCGCGAGCTGGCGAATGTGCTCGAGCGGATCGGCATTCTTGCGGGAGACCGCCCGGCCCGGGTCGCCGATCTCCCCGCGCATCTGCAGCACCTCGGCCCGTCGGAGCCCGCGCCCGAGCACTCGGCTGAGGCATCCACCGATCAGTCGGCAGCGGTGGCGCGAATGGACCCGGACCCGCGCAGCATCTGGTCATTGACCGAGAACATCGGCCCGCGACTGCCGCTGACCCCGGAGGAGGTCGAAGACTGCGACCTGACGCTGCCGGACGACGGCATTTCGCTGAAGTCGCAGCTCGAGGCGATTGAGCAGGCCTGGATCCAGGCGGCGTTGACACAGGCCGACGCCGTGGTCGCGCGTGCGGCACGTCTGCTGGGGATCCGTCGCACCACCCTCGTCGAGAAGATGCGCAAGTACCAGATCGGTTGACGCTCCTGCCCCCCGACTTCGAACGGAACTGGCACGGGTCCTGCTAGAGACTGACGCAAGTCAATTCGCGACAGTCAACGAGGTGGGTCCATGAGCGGCAACGACATGTCAGTCGATCAGATCCTTTCCCAGATGCAGCAGCTGCGTACCCAGGCCACGCAGCGCCCGGCGGGTCCGGAAGCGATCAATCCCGCCGCGCAGGGCGTCAACGAAGTCGAGCGCAGCAATTTTGCCGATGCCCTGACCCAGGCGGTCGGGCAGGTCAACGAGGCGCAGCAGACCACCGGCGATCTCAAGAACCGCCTGCAGGCGGGTGACGATCAGGTGACGCTCACCCAGGTCATGCTCGCCTCGCAGCGATCTTCCGTGGCCTTCGAGGCCACCCTGCAGGTGCGCAACAAACTGGTTCAGGCCTACGAAAAGGTCATGAACATGCCGTTGTAATGCCTCGCTCTCCCGCGTCCCCCGTACTTTCCTGATTCGGACATAACGTCATGGCCCAAGGTTCAGCTATCACCACCACTCCGACCGGCAGCGGCGAGAGCCCGCGCTGGATTCGGCAGATGGATGCATTCACGCAGTCGTCAAGTTTCCGTCAGTTGTTGCTGCTGATTGCATTGGCGGCGGTGATCTCGTTCATGGTCGGCTTCTTTCTGTGGGGAAGCGGCAAATCGATGGTCCCCCTGTACCAGTCACTGGATGCCCAGGCGTCGGCCGAAGTGGTCGACGCCCTCAAGGCCGCGGGCGAGCCGTACGAGCTGGCAAACAACGGTACCGTGATGGTAGGGGCGGACCGGTTACCCGAGATCCGCATGCTGATGGCCCAGCAAGGCCTGCCGGGCGGCGATGGCGTCGGGCTCGAGATGCTCAATCAGGACCAGTCGCTGGGCACCAGTCAATTCATCGAGCAGGCGCGTTACCAGCGTGCCATCGAGACCGAGCTGGCCCGCTCCATCCAGACCATCGGTGCGATCCGTGCCGCCCGCGTGCACATTGCCCAGCCCGAGAAGTCGGTGTTCGTGCGGGATCGCAAGACGCCGACCGCCTCGGTCGTGGTGGACATCAAGGGCGGCAGCACTCTTGGTCGTAGCCAGGTCAACGGCATCGTCCACCTGGTTGCTTCCAGCATCAACGACCTGTCCCCCGAGAATGTCAGCGTGGTCGACCAGAGCGGCAACCTGCTGACCAACCAGGGCGACGATGCCGCGGGCATGGGGCTGACCAGCCGCCAGTTCCAATACCGCCAGAATCTTGAACAGGCCTACGCGCGTCGGATCGAGTCGTTGCTCGCGCCGATCGTCGGTTCGGACCGCGTCCGCGCCCAGGTGTCCGCGGAGATCGATTTCTCCCGTCGCGAGGGCACCAGCCAGACCTATGGTCCCGACGAGGGTGTCCTGCTCAGTGAGCAGGTCAACGAGACCGTCCGCTCGCTGGGTGGTGGGCAAGGTGTCGTGGGCGTGCCGGGGGCGATCGCCAACCAGCCACCGGGGGGTGGCGTGGTCAATCCGGACGGTGGCGATGGCGGACTCGCTCCGCCGCAGGATCTGACCGTCGAGGAATTCCAGACCCTGGTGCAGACCCCCATCGACAGCGACCGCAACGAGACGCGCAACTACAACGTCGATCGCAATATCGAACACACCCAGTTCGCCAGTGGACAGATCGAAAAGCTCAGCGTCGCCGTCTTGCTTGACGAGAACGCCACCGGCGGCGGTGCCCCGGCCGATGCCGATGCCGAGGACGAGGCGGCCGCCGAAGCCGCCGCCCAAGCTGCCGCCGAGGCCCGAACCGAGCGCCTGGAACAGATGCGAGCGCTGGTGGCCCAGTCCGTGGGCATCGACGAGGCTCGTGGCGATCAGGTCACCCTGAGCACCTTCGCGTTCGTCGACCAGGACATCGAGCCGGTGACCACGCCGGTCTGGGAGCAGGGCTGGTTCTGGAGCACCCTGAAGAATGCCGGCATTGGCCTGGCGATGCTGCTGGTGTTCCTGCTGGTGGCCCGACCGCTGCTCAAGATGCTCGCCGAAAGTCGTCGCGAGCGCGTCGCCACGTCGACCGAGCTCAGCGATCAGTCCGGACAGCAGCAGGGCCCGCAGTACACTATGCCGACGCAGTACCCGGACGAGCGCCGCGCCAAGGGCGAGGAAGAGGAATACGACGAGGACGACCTCTCCAACGTGCCCGAGCTGATCGGTAACGCCAGCTACACCGACAAGCTGCGCCAGCTGCGCAAGAGCGTCAACCACGATCCCAAGGCGGTCGCTGCCGTCATCAAGCAGTGGACCCACGAGGAGAACTGATTTCCCATGGCCCAGGCACCCAACACCAACCTCCCGCAGGAAAGCCCGCTCGTCGGCCTCAAGGGGCCGGAAAAAGCGGCCATTCTGATGATGGCGCTGGGTGAAGAATCCGCGGCGCACATCTTCGGTCAACTCGACCCGCGCGAGGTGCAGAAGATCGGTCAGGCCATGGCGGTTCTGAAGAACGTCACCCGTCCGCAGATCCAGGCGGCGCTCGACGAGTTCTCCGACGACCTGGAGAACCAGACCGGTCTCGCGCTGGGCTCGAACGACTACATCCGTAACGTGCTCAACCGGGCGCTGGGCGAAGACAAGGCGGCGGGCCTGCTCGAGCGGATCTCGTCGCAGGGCAACCGGCGCAACCTCGAGTTTCTCAAGTGGATGGACGCGCGTTCGATCGCCGAGATCATCCGCTACGAGCACCCGCAGATCATCGCGATCGTGCTGTCGCACCTGGAAAGCGACCAGGCAGCGGAGATCCTGCAGATGCTGCCGGAGAACACCCGCACCGACATCGTCCTGCGGATCGCCCACCTCGAGGGGGTATCCCCCCAGGCCCTCGAGGAGCTCGACGACATCATGGAGCGTCAGGCGTCCGGCACCCAGGGTGGCAAGTCGTCCAAGGTCGGTGGGGTCAAGATTGCCGCCGGCATCATGAACTTCCTCGAATCCAATGTGGAAGAGGAGCTGATGGGACGCGTCAAGGAGACCGACGAAGAGCTGGGCGTCCAGATCGAGGACCTGATGTTCGTCTTTGCCAACCTGGTCGATGTCGAGGACCGCAGCCTGCAGGTTCTGCTGCGCGAGGTCCCGGCCGACAAGCTCCTGCTGGCGATGAAGGGCGCGGATTCCGAGCTCAAGGAAAAGATCTTCGGCAACATGTCGCGTCGGGCCGCCGAGATGATGCGCGACGACCTGGAGACCCTCGGCCCGACGCGCCTGGCCGACGTGGAGGCCGCGCAGAAGGAAGTCCTGCAGGTTGCCCGTCAGCTTTCCGACGAAGGCAAGATAGCCCTGGGCGGTGGTGGTGGCGATGAGTTCATCTGACGAGTCGCCGACCCTCACCCGCCCGCTGGATGCCTCGGACTGGTCGGAGCTGGTGGGTGCCTGGGAACTGCCGGATTTCAGCGCCGCGCCCGCCGACGAGCCGGCCTACGAGCTCGACCCGGCGACGGCCGAGGAGCTTGCCGAGGCGCGTGCCGAGGCCGAGCAGCGCGGTTACGAGGCGGGCCTGCAGAAGGGCCGCGATGCCGGCTACCAGGAAGGCATGGCCGCGGCCCGCGAGGAGATCGAGAGCGTCGAGAACCGCCTGCGTGGCTGGCTGTCGCATCTCGAGCGCCCCCTGGCCCTGCTCGACGACGAGGTCACCGAGCAGCTCACGGCACTGGCCACCCAGATCGCGCGCGTCATGGTGGCTCGCGAGGTGCAGGCGGACAACAGCGGTTTGCCGTCGATCGCCCGCGAGGCCCTCGCGGCCCTGCCGGTTTCGGCCCGAGCGGTGATCCTGCGTTGCGCGCCGGCGGACGAGACGGCATTGCGTGAGTTGATCGATGACTCGCGCTTCGAGACGCTCGACCTCAAGCCCGATCCGACCGTCACCGCCGGCGGGGTGGTGGTCGAGTCGGGTGATGCCCGGGTGGATGCCAGTCTGGCCAACCGCTGGGCGGCGACGCTCGATCACCTGATCGGCCGGGTCTACCCCGGCCCGGACCAGCCGGTTCCCGACGACGCGGCCGCCCGTTCCGGGACGGACCGCTCCGATCGGGGCGATCAGCTGGCGGGGCAAGCGCGGGAGGCCGGAGAATCGGACGCCGCCGTGGATGCGGAGGCCAGCGCGCGCACGGATGCCAAGCCGGCGCCCGAGGCCGATGACCCCCAGTCGGAGGAGCACCGTGATGACTGACCCCGGACTGCGTGACCCGAACACCGATGTGTCGCTGAACTGGGCGAGACGCCTGATGGGCACGACCGCCCGGGTGGATGCCCCGGCAGCGGCCTCGGAGGGGCGGATCGTGCGTGTCGTGGGGCTGGCGCTCGAGGCGCGCGGTCTGTCGGCGCTGATCGGCGATCAATGCGAGGTGACCGACCCGCAGGGGCGGCGCTTCGAGGCCGAGGTGGTCGGGTTTGCCGAGGAGGCGACCTACCTGATGCCGCTGGAGACCACCCAGGGCGTCGGTCCCGGCTGCCGGGTGAAGAACCTCGGCACGGCCAGCCGCGTGCCGATGGGCGAGCAATTGCTCGGGCGGGTGCTCGATGCCCGCGGTCGTCCGATCGACGACGGCGAGCGCCTGACCGGCGATGCGTCGGTCAATCTGCACGGTCGACCGATCAACCCCCTCAAGCGTCGCGAGATTACCGAACCGCTCGATGTGGGCGTGCGGGCGATCAACGCCCTGATGACGGTCGGGCGCGGTCAGCGCATGGGCATCTTTGCCGGCTCGGGCGTCGGCAAGAGCGTGCTGCTCGGCATGATGACCCGCTACACCCGCGCCCAGATCATCGTGGTCGGCCTGGTCGGCGAACGGGGGCGCGAGGTGGCCGAGTTCGTCAGCGAGATCCTGGATGACGAGGCGCGCCAGCGCGCCGTCGTCGTGGCCGCACCGGCCGACAGCTCCGCCCTGATGCGCCTGCACGGAGCGAACCTGGCTAGCTCGATCGCCGAGCATTTCCGCGATCAGGGCTTCGACGTCCTGTTGCTGATGGACTCGCTGACCCGTTACGCCCAGGCCCAGCGCGAGATCGGGCTGGCGATCGGTGAGCCGCCGGCGACCAAGGGCTATCCGCCGTCGGTGTTCGCGCACCTGCCCCGGCTGGTCGAGCGGGCCGGCAACAGCGAAAGCCGCCAGGGCAGTCTCACCGCCTTCTACACCGTGCTGGTCGAGGGTGACGATCTTAACGATCCGGTGGCCGATGCCGCCCGGGCGATCCTGGATGGGCACATCGTGCTGTCACGCGAGATCGCCGAGCGCGGCCGGTTCCCGGCGATCGACGTCGAGGCCTCGATCTCCCGGCTGATGCCCAAGCTGGTCGACCCGGATCATCTATCCTTGATGAGGCGATTCAAGGAGTTGGCGGCCACCTACCGCGAGAATCGCGACCTGATCGCGGTGGGCGCCTATCGCCGGGGTCAGGATGCGCGGCTGGATCGGGTGATCGATATCCAGCCCGACCTCGAGGCGTTCCTGTCGCAGTCGATGGACCAACCGGCCGACATGGCATCCAGCATCGATGCCCTGGTCGACCTGTTGCACTCGGCGTGAAGGGGGTAAGCAATCATGAGTGACACACAGCGACTCAAGTCCCTGGGCAATGCCGGCCGAGTCATGAGTCATCAGGCCGACCTGGCCAGCCGTCGTCGTCGCGAGGCGCAGGGCGAACTGGACGCGCAGCGCCAGCGTCTTGCCGACCTGGAAGGCTATTTCACCGAATACACCAACAATCTGGGCTTTGCCGCCGAGGGGCGCAACCGCGCCTTTGCGCTGCAGAATTATCGTCAGTTCATGGCCCGGATCGAGGAGACCATCGAGCACCAGCGCAAGGTGGTCCGGGACTTGGAAGAGCAACTGAGCAAGCGGGCGAACGACTCCCGAGAGGCGCATGCGCGCAATGAATCGGTCGACCGTCTTAGCCAGCGCTACCGCGACTCGATCCGGCGGCGAGCCGACCGGGCCGAGCAACAGGTGATGGATCAGCACGGCGCGGCCAAGGCCGCGCGCGGGGGCGGAACAGGGGGAATGCAATGAGTCAGATCGGTGAAGGCAAGGCGACGATCGAGTCGCTCGGTCGCCTGCTGGGCAATGCCGACGGCAAGGCCGGACGGCTTGCTGCGGGTCTGGGTGGCAGCACTGGGCGCGAGGAGTTCGCGCGCCTGATGGCCTCCGCGCAGGGGCGCTTCAAGGCGGACGGTGAGGGCGGTTTGTCGCGCGGTGCGGCCGCCGCGCCGGAGAGTCTGGCGGCGGCCGAGCAAGGTGTCGGCGGACGAGGGGGCGATCTCGAGCAGGCATTGGCGGGGTTGGCCGATCAACTGGCCCAGCTGCGCGACGCGCTTGCCGGTCGCTCGCAGGGTCTGGCCCAGTCGGGTGAAAACACCGCCACCGAGATGGCTGGCGATATCCAGTCGGCACTGGACGAGTTGGCCGGGCTGCTCGATGGTCGTGGCGGCCGCCTGAACGGTGCACCGGCAGACGGCAGGGCGCTGGGCCAACGGGATGGCTCGGGCAACCACTTGTCTATAACGGCGGACGGCGATTGGCGTGGTGGTGATGGGGGCATCGATGGCTTGGCTGGCGGTTCCTCTGAACCTGCCGGTGGGGGGCGGGATGATCTGATGGCCGGGCTGGGCGATCAGCTGAACGAGCTGGCCGATGCCCTGACCCAGTTGCGCCAATCGACTGACAACGCCGGTTCGCCATCATCGCAGGCATGGCAAGGATTGGCGGAGCGCCTGGCCGCCCTGCGTGAGGGTTTGGCCGATGCCCAATCCGAGAGCGGTGCCATGCCCGCGGGCCTGCTGGGGCAGTTGCAGGCACTTGAGCAAGTCGTGCGCCGAGCCGAATCCGCCGCGAGTGGCGAGGCGCGGGGCGCCCAGGGTCTAGCGGCGTCCCAAGGTGAGGCGCACACATCGTGGGATGGCTTTCTGCGCTTTGCGGAAAATGGCCGCCGCTCGGCCGGCTCGAGCGAGTCGACCCGCTTGGTCGGTGGGGCTGGTGGTGAGGCAGCGCGTGACGCCGATTGGACCGGTGGTCCGGTGAGTGCGGCCCTGGGGTTGACCGGTCGCGAACCATCCCAGACGCAGCGCGAGCGGGCGCCGCTCACCCACTGGTCGTCGCTAAACGGGTTGGAGGGACGCCAGGCGCGTTCCGAGGCGGAGCTGGCGTCGGGCAACGCCCAGACTACCTCGGCGGGCCTGGGTGCCAGCGCGGCGTCGATGTCGTCCGGCGGTAGCCCGGCCGGGGGGATATTCACGGGACAGGCCGCGGCCGGCACGCCCAATCCACAGATGCCGGCGCAACTGGGCCAGCAGGTCCAGTGGATGGTCGGCAAGGGCATCTCCAAGGCCAGTATTGAGTTGAGGCCCGCAGACCTGGGTCCATTGAAGATTGCCATCGAGACCCAGGGCGACGAGACCCGTATTGCCTTGACGGCCAGCAATGCCACCGCACAGGGTCTGCTCGAACAACAACTGCCTCGCCTGAAGGAATGGCTGCAGGAAGCGGGCCTGGCCAATAGCGAAGTCGAGGTCGACCTTGGCCAGGAAAGCGATTTTGGTCAGCAACTGGCCGATGCCGACGATGAGGGCCAGGGCGGCGCAGGCGGCCAGGCCGGCGATGGTACTCAAGCCGGCCAGACGGCCATGATGGGCGCCGACGGAACGGATGGCCTGGATGAGGAATCGACCCAGGGGCGCCTGGTCCTCGACCTCTTTGCCTGATCAATCGGTCGTCGAGCGGCTGGCGCCGGGTCTTGACGTCGCCGGTCAGCTGACACTCTGAGATAAGACAGATCGTTCCGTTATTTAAGGGGTCGCCTTGCGGCCCCTTTTTGCTATCTGGCGGGTACGTACTTAATGCATTTTGTCGTGACAATGGCCGTCCCAAGCGAAAACGAGTGGCGGGCCATTCCGAGGTTTTTCGATGCGGAGAAGGTTTCGGCGAAACCTTTCTGGTAATTGTGGGGTTTTTTTCGGGATAGGGGTTATGCCTCGGCAGGCGTTGACCTGTTTGTTTTAATGGGCTAGATTCCCGATGCATTGGGCCGGGCCATGGAAAGCGCGGCTTTCTCCGGAAAGAATGTTGATTCGAGTGAATCCCATTCCGCCCATTACTTTTTCAGGGGTACCTATCCAGATGAGTCAATTCGACGTAAAAAACCTTTCCGCCGACGAACTGAAGAAACTGGTCAATGACGCCGAGCAGGCCCTGCGCGAGCGCAGCAAGCAGCGCGTCATGGAATTGCGCCGCGAAGCCGAGGCGCTGGCCAACGAGCTCAATACCTCCGTGGCCGACATCTTCGGCCTGGAAAAGGGCAGTAAGCAGGCGGGCAAGAAGTTGCCGGCCAAGTACATGAACCCGGCCAATCCGTCGCAGACCTGGTCGGGTCGCGGCAAGCGCCCCAACTGGCTCGTCGATGAACTCAACAAGGGCAAGAAGCTCGAAGACTTCCGCATCTGAATCGTTGACCCCGGCGCTTGACCGGGATTTGGTGAATCTTCTCGATGATTCGATCGAAAAGAAAAGGCCCTGCCAAACGGCAGGGCCTTTGTTTATGCGGTCCGATTAGCCTTTCTGCCTGATACGTTGAACGAGCCATTCCGGTGGTCGATCGATTTTATCCAGGCAGTGCCGGGCGGCACGGTCGATCACGCCATGCTCGTGGTAAAGCCCCTCCTTCTCGGCCCATGCGCGCACGTCCCCTTCGAGGATGCCGTGGTGTTTTGCCACGCTGATTAGCTGAACCACCCCGTCACGGTGCCATTTTGCCTGCGCCTGGCTTTTCTCCTGTTGGCTCTCGGCGACGGCGACCGAGGCGGCGGCAATCAATGGCGCACTCTCGTCCTGGCGGGCCGAATCGCTTCCCAGCAGCCGCGCGGCCAGTGGGCAGGTGACTTCGGCAGGGGCCCGCAACGACAGCGCGGCCGTGAACGCGACCAGCAGTCGTTGCGGGTCATTGCCGGCCTGGTCGACGAGCCGGTTGAGTACCGTGCGGTAGTCGCCGGCGCGGACCATCAGGGCTAGGCCGCGTTCGCGCTGTTCGGGGTCGAGTTGGTTGCCGAGTCGATCGAGAACCCGCTGCCAAAGCCCCAGGCGTGTCTCGTCGAGCCATGGTGAGAGAATCTCCACGGCCTCTTCGGCGCCGCCCTGTTCGACCAGTTGTTCGATCAGTATGTCGGCCGCCTGTTCCAGCCAGGCCGGGTCGTCGCAGCGGGCGGCCGTTTCCACGGCCTGTGTCAATGGTGGGATGGCCTTGAACAGGCTGCCCTGACGACGGAGCAGGGTGGCCAGGTCCAGGTGCGCCTGGGTGGCGAGTTCCGGCGGCAGCGCGGCGAATTCCGGGTGGCCGACCAGATCGCGAAGTCGTGTGATCGCCTCGGCCACCTCGCCCCGTGCGGCCAGGGCCAGGGCCAGGGTATGCATCAAGCCGGCGTCCCAGGCCTCGGTCAGCAATCCTCCGGCCAGGTCGCTGGCTTCCTGCAGTCGTCCCTCGCCGATCAGGGTCACGGCGAGACCGTCACCGATCTCGAATCGTCGCGGGTCACGGCAATGACGCATCCAGTCCAGCAGCCACGGCAGTTCGTCACGAACGATACGGTCGGTCTGCCAGGCCTGCTCGTAGTACCAGTCGATGACGTCGGCGGCCTGAGCGCAGTCCACCGGACTGGTGGCCGGTTCGGTCATTTGGCGGCGCAGGGTATCGAGGGCGGCGGGGAGCGATTCGGGCATGGCTGGGCTCGAGCAAAGGGGGGGATCGGATCGAATTCGGCGTTCGAAGTCTACCCGACTCCCCCATGGATGACGGGAGTCGAATCACGCTCGCCTCGACACCGGCTGCGGTTTCTTCAGGAAGGTCTGCGCGAATAGCCAACCTCTCTGCGGGTCGCCAGGCGTCCAGGTGCAAGGCGCAGTGCGCTGCCCAATGGCCATAGTCATTGGCAAGCGCTGCAACACCGCAGATGGGCGCCTGGCGGCCCGTTCCGGCCTCGCTGTTGCTCGGCGCTTCCCGGGCTGCGGCGTGCCACTGGCACGCCGTTCCGGGTCGCCCTGCGGGGCTTGCCGGCTTGCCCGCCCTCGGTGTTGCCGATTCTCGCCGGGCAATGAGCCCGCCTTCGAATCGACGCCTTGATGGCGAACAAGCCGGTAAGCCAGAGGGGTTGGCTATTCGTGCAGACCTTCCTTTATACTCCGCCGCCGGAGTTGGCCAGATTGTCGCGGCGTTCCTTAGTGAACGTCGAGGAAAGTCCGGGCTCCATAGGGCACGGTGCCAGGTAACGCCTGGGCGGCGCGAGTCGACGGAAAGTGCAGCAGAGAGTAGACCGCCGATGGCCGCAGCAATGCGGCACAGGTAAGGGTGAAAGGGTGCGGTAAGAGCGCACCGCACGCGTGGTAACACGTCGTGGCACGGTAAACCCCACCGGGAGCAAGGCCAAATAGGGGAACAATGGCGTGGCCCGCGCTGTTCCCGGGTAGGCTGCTCGAGCGCGACGGTGACGTCGCGCCCAGATGAATGGCAATCCACGACAGAACCCGGCTTACCGGCTGACTCCACCCCATTTTGTGTTTCCGGCGGAACGGTCCCGTTCCCGTCGGCGGACGCGGCGGATCGCCGCCTTGCCGTTACCGCGGACAAGCGCGACTCCACCCCGCGCCATCCGCCCCCGATTTTCTCCCACTTTCCCCCACCGGCACTCCGGTGCGCCGGGATGCGGCTGCTCGCATCCTCGTGCGCTTTGTTATCTATGCGCGGTAACCCCCTGTTTTTATCTGGAAACAGCGTCTCGACTTCCCTCTCTTTGTTGGCTAACTCCTTGTGGTCAAAAGAAAAATGCCGCCATTTGCTTGATAGCCCTGTTGGCTGGGGCTATAGTGCGCGCAGGTGTAGAAAAGTGGGAAAAAGTGGGAAAAAGTGTTCCGAGGCATCACCAACCTGAATCTCGACGCCAAAGGTCGCCTGGCCATGCCCACGCGTCATCGGGAGGCGTTTGCCCAGGATGAGAACCAGCTGATCCTCACTATCGACACGCAGGAACACTGTCTCCTTATCTACCCGCTGGCGACCTGGCTGGAAATCGAGAAGCAGATCGATGCCCTGCCGTCGTTCAACAAGACCGCCAACCGCATCAAGCGGATGCTGATCGGTCACGCCACCCAGGTCGAGTTCGACTCGGCCGGTCGCATCGTCATTCCCCCCGCGCTGCGCGCCCACGCGAAGCTGGAAAAGCCGGCCGTGCTGGTCGGGCAGGGCAAAAAGCTCGAGCTCTGGTCACAGCCGCTCTGGAGCCAGATGACCGAGGAGTTCCTCGATCAGTCCGACGAGGACGACCAATTGCCCACGGCCCTGGAGACCCTGTCGCTATGACGGTCGATGCCAGCCACGACACGGTGCTGCGCGACGAGGCGGTCGATAACCTGGTCACCGACCCGGCCGGCACCTACGTGGATGGCACCTTCGGTCGCGGTGGCCATAGCCGCGCCATTCTGGCGAAGCTGGCGGCAAAAGGGCGACTGGTCGGTTTCGATCGCGATGCCGAGGCGGCGGACAGTGCGGCCCGGCTCGCCGACGAGGATGCGCGCTTCTCCTTTATCAAGGCCTCCTTTTCCGGTTGGGGTGAGGCCCTTGCCGAGCACGGCGTCGACCAGCCGGTGGACGGCGTGATGTTCGATCTGGGCGTGTCCTCCCCGCAGCTCGACCAGGCCGAGCGCGGCTTTTCGTTCCGCTTCGACGGTCCGCTGGACATGCGGATGGATCAGAGCCACGGGCCGTCGGCGGCCGACTGGCTGGCGGTCGCCGAGGAAGAGGAGATCCGCGACGTGCTGTTTCGTCTGGGCGAGGAACGCTTCGCCCGCCGGATCGCCGCCGGTATCGTCGCTCGGCGCGAGCAGGCCCCGCTGACCCGTACCACCGACCTGGTCGATTGCGTCGTCGCCGCCATCCCCAGGCGCGACCCCAACAAGCATCCGGCCACCCGCACCTTTCAGGCGATCCGGCTCTATATCAACAAGGAACTCGACGAGATCACCCAGGCCCTCGAGCAGGCGCTCGAGCACCTCGCGCCGGGTGGTCGGCTGGTGGTGATCAGCTTCCATTCGCTCGAGGATCGGATCGTCAAGCGTTTCATCCGCGATCACAGCACGGCCGGCAAGGATTTCTTCGGCAACCCGGTCGGCGAAGTGGCGCTCAAGAAGGTCGGCAAGGCCATTCGTGCCGGCCGCGAGGAAACCGCCCAGAACCCGCGTGCACGCAGCGCGATCATGCGGGTCGCGGAGCGTGCGTCATGAGGGCGCTCAATCTCTTCTTGCTGGTGCTGGTCGTCGCGAGCGCGCTCGCGGTGGTGGTGCTGGTGGCCGAGGATCGTCGACTGACCCAGCAGATCGCCGTGGCGCGTGACGGCATCGAACGTCTTGATGGCACCTATGCGGAGCTGCAGCTCGAAGAAGGCACGTTGACCGCCCAGGGGCGGATCGAACGGATCGCGACCGAGGAGCTCGGCATGCGCCCGCCGGCCGAGGACCAGATCACGGTGGTGTTCCGATGAACGCGGCCTGGGCATTCATCACCCGTTGGGCCACCTGGCTGGGCGTGCGTTGGCGCGCTGGCGTCGTGTTGATGGTGTTCGCGTTCGCGGCCACGATGCTGCTCGGCCGGGCGGTGCAGTTGCAGGTCACTGAACGGGATTTCTATGCCGAGCAGGGCGGCGACCGTCAGCAGCGCGTCCAGACCATCGCGGCCCATCGCGGCATGATCACCGATCGCCATGGCGAGCCGCTTGCCATCAGCGTGGCCATGCACGCGATCTGGATCGACCCCAAGGTGATCGGCACCCACCCCGAGGCCGTCACCAGGCTGGCGGACATGCTCGACCAGCCGGCCGCCGAATTGCAGCGGCGGGTGCGCGAATACGGCTCGCGTCGTTTCCTGTACGTCGCTCGCCAGGTGCGCCCGAGCCTGGCCGAGACGGTGCGTGCCGCCAAGCTGCCGGGTGTGGGGCTCAAGCGTGAATACAAGCGTTTCTACCCGACCGCGGATGTCACCGCCCCGCTGCTGGGCTTTGCCAACATCGACGACGAGGGGTTGGCCGGCATCGAACTGAGTTTCGATCAGCTGCTCGCCGGCACCCCGGGCAAGCGCCGCATCCTCAAGGACGGCGATGGCCGCGAGATCGTCGACCTGGGCGTGGTTCAGGCCGCGCGGCCGGGGCAGGACCTGGCGCTTTCCATCGATCGGCGGCTGCAGTACCTCGCCTATCGGGAGCTGTCGCGTGCGGTCGAGGAGCACGAGGCACTGGCCGGCTCGGCCACCCTGATGAACGTGGCCACCGGCGAGGTGCTGGCCATGGCCAGCGCGCCGTCGTTCAACCCCAACAACCGGGCCAGCATCGACCCGTCGCTTACCCGTAATCACGCGATTGTCGACCAGTTCGAGCCGGGGTCGACGGTCAAGCCCTTTACCGTGGCCGCCGCGCTGGCCAGCGGCCGCTGGCAGCCGGCCGACACCGTCGATACGGCCCCCGGCTACCGCCGGGTTGGCGGCTTTACCATCCACGATCATCGTAATTACGGCACGCTGGACATGACCGGCCTGCTGGAGAAGTCGAGCAACGTTGGCGCGAGCATGCTGGCCGAGGATATCGGCGCCCAGGCCATCTGGAGCAGTTATCGGGGGCTGGGCTTCGGGCAGGTCACCGGAGTGGGGTTCCCGGGCGAGGCCTCCGGCTCGCTCAGCCTGTGGCGCGATTGGCGGGTGGCCGACACGGCCGCGCACAGCTACGGCTACGGACTGGCGGTCACGCCGTTGCAACTCGCCTCGGCCTATGTCGCCCTGGCCAATGACGGCCAGTTCGTGGTGCCCAGCCTGTTGCGTCGGGACGGTCCACCCGAAAGCCGGCCGGTGTTCGATCCCGATGTGGCCGACCGCGTGGTCGGCATGTTGCGTTCCGTGGTCTCGCCCACCGGCACGGCACCCGAGGCCGCCGTGACCGGCTTCCAGATCGCCGGCAAGACCGGCACGGTGCGACGCCTGGGCGAGGGCGGCTACTCCCGTACCGATTACAACACCGTCTTTGCCGGCGTGGCCCCGGCCAGCGATCCGCGGCTCGCGCTGGTGGTCGTCTTGCATCGGCCGAGTGCCGGCAGGGTCTACGCCGGCGATGTCGCCGCGCCCGTCTTCCAGCGGGTGATGAGCGGCGCGCTGCGCATGCTCAATATCCGCCCGGACAACCTGCCGGAACTGCCAGCCGGGCAGATTGCCGGCGATCTGCCGTCCGTGGTGGCCGATTCCACCCGAACTCGGGAGGCTGGCTGACATGGCGCGCGTGGCATTCCCCGAGATCGGCCTGCGAGAGATCGCCCGGCTGCGGCATGCCGGTGCCCCGGATCGTCGCGTGCGCGCGATCAGTGACGACAGCCGCGATCTCGACGCCGGCACGCTGTTCTACGCCCGTGAAACCCAATCGCACGATGCCGACCGGTTTGTCGCGGATGCGTTGGCCCGTGGCGCGGCCGGTGTCATTGGTGCCGGGCTTACACCCGCCGAGGGCGTGATGCTTCTCGACCGCCCGGAGGACGCGATCGCCGAGCTGATCATCCAGGCCAATGGCTGGAACCACGAAGCCGTGGCGATTACGGCCGTCACCGGGACCAACGGCAAGACCACCGTCTGTCATCTGATTGCCGGGTTGATCGGCATCGACGGCGAGCCCGTCGGGGTGATCGGCACGCTGGGCTGGGGGTTGTGGTCACCGCGGGCGGAGTACCAGGCGACGAGCAACACCACGCCGGGGCTGATCGAGAACTGGCGTCTGATCGGTGAGCTGGTTCGTGAGGGCGCGCGCGAGATCGTCATGGAGGTCTCCTCCCATGCCCTGACCCAGGGCCGGGTGGACGGCCTTCCCATCCGCACCGGGGTATTTACCAACCTGGGTCGGGATCACTTCGACTACCACGGCGACATCGAGGCCTATCTCGCGGCCAAGGCCCGCCTGTTCGCCCTGCCGAGTCTGCGCCAGGCGGTGCTCAATGCCGACCAGCCGGCGACGGAGCGGATGCTCGAGACACTCGCCGCCCGAGCGGACGCGCCACGCCAGTTGTGCTATTCGCTGGCCCCGTCGGCCGGGCCGACCGCCTGCCGTCCCTGCCTGACCGGCGTGCTCGAGGCCCCGGAGTCGGGACGCATGCGGTTGGCGGTCAGTGGCTTTGGCGAGCGGGCCGAGCTCGAGGCCGCGCTGGCCGGTCGTTTCAATGCCGAGAACCTGCTCGCCGCGCTGTCTGCCCGCCTGGTAGTGGGCGAGACGCTGGATGCCCTTTCGCGCCAAGTGGGCCGGCTCAAGACCCCGCCGGGGCGGATGGAAACCTTTGCCGTCGGTCGCGGCATGACCGTCGTGGTCGACTACGCCCATACCGCCGATGCCCTGGAAAACGTGCTGGCAAGCCTGCGAGAGGCGCTGCCCGATGGTGCCCGATTGGGCGTGATCTTCGGTTGTGGCGGCGACCGCGACACGGGCAAACGCCCGCTGATGGGGGCGGTTGCCGAGCGGCTGGCCGACTGGGTGATCGTCACCAGTGACAACCCGCGCAGTGAATCGCCCGAGGCGATCATCGAGGCGATCGTGGCCGGCATGAAGAACCCCGCCGATGTCGAGCGCCTCGTCGACCGGCACGCGGCGATTGCCACCGGCATTCGCCAGCTCGCCGACGGGCGGCCGGGCGATTGCCTGTTGGTGGCCGGCAAGGGCCATGAAACCGGCCAGGAAATCGGCGACCAGCGGCGCCCGTTCGACGACCGTCTGGTGGTCCGCGAGCAGGCACGGGAGGTGGCGCCATGATCCGGGCCACGCTCGATCAGATCGCCCGCTGGGCGGAGGGACGCCTGGCGAAGGATGCCGACGGCGCGCTGCCAATCGCCGGCGTGGGCACCGATACGCGCGCCGAACTGGGCGGTCGCCTGTTCGTTGCGCTGAAAGGCCCGAACTTCGATGCCCATGACTTCATCGATCAGGCGGCCCGACAGGGTGCAGTTGCCGCGCTGGTCGAGCGCGAACTGCCGGATTGCGCGCTGCCGCAGGTGGTCGTCGACGACACGCTGGCCGCGCTGGGTCGATTGGCCCGCGGCTGGCGCGAGGCGGTCGATCCGACCGTGATCGGGATCACCGGCAGCAGCGGCAAGACCACGGTCAAGGAACTGCTGGCCGCCATGCTGGGTCAGATCGGCGCCACGGCGGCCACCCGCGGCAACCTGAACAACGACATCGGCGTTCCGCTGACCCTGCTCGACTGGGCACCTGAGACGCGTTTCGCGGTGGTGGAAATGGGCGCCA
The DNA here is from genome assembly GCF_034479635.1 of Guyparkeria halophila. Classification (NCBI taxonomy): domain Bacteria; kingdom Pseudomonadati; phylum Pseudomonadota; class Gammaproteobacteria; order Chromatiales; family Thioalkalibacteraceae; genus Guyparkeria; species Guyparkeria halophila. The sequence continues at coordinate 2,085,303 of NZ_CP140153.1, read as the reverse complement.
ACCATGTCGGCGAGATCGCCCGGCTGACCGAACTGGCCGCCCCGGACATCGTCGTGGTCACCATGGCCGGGCGGGCCCACGTGGGCGAATTCGGCTCGGTCGAACGGATCATTGAGGCCAAGGGCGAGATCTATCGCCATCGCCCCGCGGCGGCACGCGCCCTGGTGAATCTCGATTCGAACGGCGCGGATGGCTGGCTGATGGACGCGCCGCAGGCCGAGACCTTCACGCTCGACCCCTGCCACCGCGAATGGGCGACCTGGTCGGGCGAATACCACGCCACGGCCCACGAGCTGTCGGTGACCGAGCGTGGCCAGCCGCTGTTCGATCACCTTGCCGTGCCCATGCCCGGCGCGCACAACGCCGCCAATCTGCTGGCCGCGATCGGCCTGGCCCGCCTGGCGGGTGCCTCGGTCGAGGCGATCAGGACCGGGCTGTCCGCCTTCCGCCCGCCGGCCGGGCGGATGGGCCAGGTGGTGCTCGCCAACGGTTGGCAATTGATCGATGACAGCTACAACGCCAATCCCGAATCGATGCGTGCGGCGCTCGGCTACCTCGCCGGCCAGCCGGGCGCGCGGTTTGCCGTGCTCGGCAGCATGGGCGAGCTGGGTGTCGAGTCCGACTCACTGCACCGGCAACTGGGCGAATTCGCCGCGGGGCAGGAACTTGAGGGCCTGGTGGCAGTCGGTCCGGGGGCCGCGGCGCTGGCCGCGGGATTCGAGGCGGCCGGCGGAGCCCAGGGCGCGATCGAGGTGGTGGACGACAGCGAGGCGGCCATCCGGGTATTGCGCCAGCGCCTGGCCGACCACGGCTCGACGGCCGTGACCGTGCTGCTCAAGGGCTCACGCTTCATGCACATCGAACGGGTCCGCGAGGCCTTCGAACGGGAGATCGGCATCGCGCCGGGGACCGGCAACAAATCCACAGGGAGAGGGCGAGATGCTGCTCTGGCTGACTGAATGGCTGACCCAGTACGCCAGCTTCTTTGGCGTATTCGAATACCTGACCTTCCGCGCCATGCTGGGGGTCGCCACGGCGTTGTTGATCTCGCTGGCGGTCGGCCCGTTCGTCATTCGCTGGCTGCAGAGCGTCAAGGCGGGTCAGCCGATCCGCGAGCTCGGTCCGCAGACCCATCTGGCCAAGGCGGGTACGCCGACCATGGGCGGGGCGCTGATCCTGATTTCGATTGCGGTCTCGATGCTGCTCTGGGGCAATCTGGGCAATGTCTATGTCTGGGTCGCGCTGCTCACCACCATGGGCTTTGGCCTGATCGGTGGCTGGGACGACTACCTCAAGCTCTCGCGCCGCAACAGCGACGGCCTGGCCGCGCGCTGGAAGTACCTGGGGCAGTCGGTGATCGCGCTGGTTGCCGCCGTCTTCCTGTTCTCCATTGCCGAGACGCCGGCGGAGACCAGCCTGCTGATCCCGCTGGTCAGGGACGCGCTGATCCCGCTGGGTTTGGGCTTCGTGATCCTGACCTATTTCGTGGTGGTGGGTAGCTCGAATGCCGTCAACCTCACCGACGGGCTCGACGGGCTGGCGATCATGCCCACCGTGCTGGTCGCCGGCGGGTTGGGCGCGTTCGCCTACGTCACCGGCCACTACGAGTTCGCCAATTACCTGGGGCTGCCGTTCATCGCCGGGGTGGGCGAACTGGTGGTCTTCTGTGCCGCGATCGTTGGCGCCGGTCTCGGCTTTCTCTGGTTCAACAGCTATCCCGCGCAGGTGTTCATGGGCGACGTCGGTGCGCTGGCGCTGGGCGCGGCACTGGGCATCGTCGCCGTCATGGTTCGCCAGGAGATCGTGCTGTTCATCATGGGCGGCATCTTCGTGCTCGAAACCGTCTCGGTGATGCTTCAGGTCGCCTCGTTCAAGCTGACCGGCAAACGCATTTTCCGCATGGCGCCGATCCATCACCACTTCGAGCTCAAGGGCTGGCCGGAGCCGAAAGTGATCGTGCGCTTCTGGATCATCACCGTGATCCTGGTGTTGATCGGTCTGGCAACGATGAAGGTGCGCTGATGAAACTGATCGTCGGCATGGGACAGACTGGATTCTCCGCGGGGCGCTTCTTCGCCCGTCGCGGCGAGTCGTTTGTCGCCGCCGACACGCGCGGGGCGAACGCCCCGCGTGCCGCCTGGCTCGAGGCGTTCGGTGCCGGCACGCTCTTCGACGGCGAGCTCGATGCGGCCATGCTCGACTCGGCCGAACTCCGCGCGCTCGACGGCATCGTGCTGAGCCCGGGGTTAAACCCCGCAGTCGAACCGCTGGCGGGGCTGGTAGGCGAGGCGCGCCGTCGCGGCATCCCGGTGGAGAGCGACATCGCCGTCGCCCTGCGTCACGCGCCGGTGCCCTATGTGCTGATCACCGGCTCGAACGGCAAGAGCACGGTCACGGCACTGACCGCCGAACTGCTCACCGCCGCGGGGTATCGGGTGGCCATCGGTGGCAACTACGGCACCCCGGCGCTGGATCTCCTGGCCGAACCGAGCGACGTGCTGGTGCTCGAGGTGTCGAGCTTCCAGCTGGAGGCCTGCGATCCCGAGGCCATCCGCGCACGGGCCGCAACCGTACTCAATATCAGTGCCGATCACCTCGACCGGCACGGCTCGATCGAGGCCTACGCGGCGCTCAAGCAGAAGATCCTCGTCCATGCCCAGGCGGTCGTGATCAATGCCGACGATACGCGCGTCGCGGCGATGGCCGCCCACAGCCGCGCTCGGATCGTGACCTTTTCCGCCGGGGCGGACGACGATTCGCCTGCCGCCGAGCATCGCTACTACCTGGATGCCGATGGCGAATCCCTCTGTCGCGACGACCAGGTGCTGTTCGCCGGCGAGGACCTGGCCTTGCCGGGGGCCCACAACCGCATGAACGCCCTGGCCGCCCTGGCGCTGGTCGAGGCGGTAGCCGGTCGAGCGGCGCTCGACGGGATGGCCCTGAGGGCCGCGATGGCCGCCTTCACCGGCCTGCCGCATCGCATGCAGGTGGTCTGCCGCTGGCCGGTCAATGGCGGCGAGGTGCGATTCATCAACGATTCCAAGGCCACCAATGTCGGTGCCGCCGTGGCCGCGATCGACGGGTTGGCTGCCGGCGGGGCGGCCGGGCAGGTCGTGATCGTGGGTGGGCAGGCCAAGGGCCAATCCTTCGACGAGCTGGCCGCGGCCCTCAAGGCCCACGCTCAGGGCGTGGCGCTGATCGGCGCCGATGCCGATGAGATCGAGGCGGTACTGGCCGCGGTGGCCGGCGACTCATTGCCCCGCGCCCGTTGTGAATCGCTCGAGGCCGCCGTGGCGTGGGCCGCCGAGCAGGCCTCTGCCCGGGTAGCGGCCGGTCGGCAGGTGGTGGTGTTGCTGTCGCCTGCCTGTGCGAGTTTCGACCAGTTCCGCGGCTACGCCGATCGCGGCGAGCATTTCGCCCGGGCGGCTGAGTCGATCTGCGATGCGCGTGATGTGCCGGCGCCGGTGTCCGCGGAGGTGGCCTCATGAGCCTGTGGCAACTCAACCGCCGGGGGTGGCAATCGCTCGGGCGCCTGGGCGGCCAGGGCCTGCAATGGCTCGCCGATCGCAATGTGGTCGACGGGGCGAAAGATGCCACCAGTGGCATTTCCCTGGACCGGTCGTTCCTCATCGCCCTGCTGGCGCTGTTGTCGATCGGCCTGGTGATGGTCGCCTCGGCAACGCTCGGCATGGGCGATTCCTCGGCCGCCGGTCGCGGCCTGTTGATTCGCCAGTCGGGCGCCGTGGTCGTCGGTCTGATCGCGATGGCGGTGCTGCTGATGATGCCGTTGCGTCACTTCGTGGCCTTGCGGAACGTGATCCTGCTCGCCTCGATCCTGTCGTTGGCCGTGCTGTTCATCCCGGGTGTGGCGCACACCGTCAACGGGGCGACGCGCTGGATCGATCTGGGCTTCGTGCGGGTGCAGGTAAGCGAGTTTGCCCGGCTGGGCATGATCGTCTGGATGGCCGCCTATCTCGGCGTGCATCTGGAGAAGGTGCAGACGCGCATCCGCGGCATGGCCGCCCCCGTGGGCGTAATCATGCTCGCCTCGACCCTCCTGCTGCTCCAACCCGACTACGGCAACACCCTGGTGCTGGGCGCGACGCTCTTTGCCATGGCCTGGCTGATGCGTGCCCAGCTGCAAACCATGCTGATGCTGATGGTCGCCGGCGGGGCACTGGCGGTCGTCGGCGTGTTCTCGGCGCAGTATCGGGTCGATCGCCTGCTGTCGTTCTCCAATCCGTTTGCGGATCCGTTCGGCGACGGCTACCAGCTGGTCAATGCCCTAATCGCCATCGGCACCGGCGGCCTGTTCGGCCGCGGCCTGGGCGAGGGCGTGCAGAAACTGGCCTACCTGCCGGAGGCCCATACCGATTTCATCTTCGCCGTCTACGCCGAGGAGTTCGGCCTGTTCGGTGTCATCGCCCTGTTGGGACTCTACGGGGTGCTGGTCTGGCGCGGGTTCGTGATCGCCCGCATGGCCTGGGCGGTGAATCATTACACCGGCGCGGCGCTCGCCTGGGGTATCAGCACGTGGATCGGCATGCAGGCGCTGATCAACATGGGCGTGAACATGGGGCTCCTGCCCACCAAGGGTCTGACGTTGCCGTTGATCAGCTACGGCGGCTCGGCGATGGTCGCGACGCTGCTCGCGATGGGATTGATCCTGCGCGTCCATCACGAGGCCAGTCGAGCCCTGGCCGATGCCGGCATCGAGGATGTGCGGGAGGTGACCCGATGAGCCGCGCGGTGATCTATGTCATGGCCGGCGGCACCGGCGGGCACGTGGTGCCGGCACTGGCCGTGGCCGGGGCGCTGGCCGAGCGCGGCTACGCCATTCGCTGGATGGGGACCGAGCGGGGCATCGAATCCCGCCTGGTGCCGGAGGCCGGCTATCCGATCGACTATCTCGCCATCGGCGGCCTGCGCGGCAAGGGCTTCAGCACGCGCCTGGCGGCCCCCTTCCGCCTGCTGCATGCCGTCTGGCAGGCCGGTCGGTTGTTGCGCCGCCATCGGCCCGCATTGGTCATAGGCATGGGTGGCTTTGCCGCCGGCCCGGGTGGCCTGGCCGCGTGGCTGACCCGCCGTCCGCTGGTGATTCACGAACAGAACGCCATCGCCGGTCTGACCAACCGCGTGCTGTCCCGATTGGCCCGCGTCACGCTGGCCGCCTACCCGAAGGCCTTCGGTCGCACGCTGCCGGCCGAGCAGGTGGTGGGTAATCCGGTGCGTTCGGCCATTGCCGAGCTACCGGCACCGACCACGCGTTTCGAGGGGCGCGACGGGCCGGTGCGCGTGCTGGTGCTGGGCGGCAGCCTGGGGGCCCAGGCACTCAACGAGGCCGTGCCTCAGGCCCTGGCGCGCATCAGTCAGCGCACTGACCTGATCGTGCGTCACCAGGCGGGGCCACGCCACCTGGAGACCGCCGTTGCCCATTACGACGTCGCCGATTGGGGTGCGGGCAGCCGCCACGAGGTATCGGGATACATCGACGACATGGCCGAGGCCTTCGGCTGGGCGGACTTCGTCATTGCCCGGGCGGGCGCCATGACCGTCGCCGAGATCGCCGCGGCGGGTATCGGGGCGCTGTTCGTGCCGTTCCCGCACGCCGTCGACGATCACCAGCGATTCAATGCCGCCTGGCTGGTGGCGCAGGGCGCCGCGCGACTGCTCAACCAGCGCGAGGCCGACGTCGACACCCTGGCCCGTCTGCTCGGGCCGTTGCTGGCCGACCGGGCCGCTCTGCTCGACATGGCGACGCGGGCCCGCGAAGCCGCCGTGCCGGATAGTACCGCGCGCATCACGGCGATCTGCGAGGACGTGATCGCCGCGCAACCCAACAACAACCCATCCGGGGAGGGCCGGTAATGGATGCAGTGACAGCCGATTTCGCCCCGGTCGCCCAGGTGCGCATGCGCAAGGTGCGCCACCTGCACTTCGTCGGTATCGGCGGGGCGGGCATGAGCGGTATCGCCGAGGTGCTGCACACGCTGGGCTTCGTGGTCTCCGGCTCGGACATGAACGAATCGCCGGCGGTGGGTCACCTGCGTGAGCTGGGCATCGAGGTGTTCATCGGTCATGCCACGGAGAATCTTGCCGGGGCCGACGTATTGGTGGTCTCGACCGCGATCGCCGCGGACAACCCGGAACTGGTGGCGGCGCATGAACACCGCATGCCAGTGGTGCGTCGCGCCGAGATGCTCGCCGAGATCATGCGCTTTCGGATCGGGCTGGCGGTGGCCGGCACGCACGGCAAGACCACCACCACCTCGCTGTTGGCCGCGATCATGGCCGAGGCGGGGCTCGATCCGACCTACGTGATCGGCGGCAAGCTGCTGTCCAGCGCCTCGAACGCGCGCCTCGGCCGGGGGGAATACCTGCTGGCCGAGGCCGACGAGTCGGATGCCTCGTTCCTGCACCTGCAGCCGCACGTCGCGGTGGTCACCAACATCGACGCCGATCACCTCGAGACCTACGACAACGATTTCTCCAAGCTGCTGGATCACTTCGTCGAGTTCCTGCACAACCTGCCGTTCTACGGGTTGGCGGTGCTGTGTGCCGATGACAGTCACACGATGAGCATCGTCGATCGCGTGGGTCGCCAGGTGTTGACTTATGGCATTGATGCGCAGGCCGACGTGCGCGCGACCGACATCCACAGCGACGGTTTCGAGTCGAGCTTCGACGTCAGCCTGCCGGGCGGCGAGTCGTGGCACTGCCGGCTGGCGATGCCGGGACGGCACAACATCCTCAACGCGCTGGCGGCGATCACGGTCGCCCATGACCTGGGTGTCGACGGCGAGGCGATCGTCCGGGCACTGACCGGGTTCAAGGGCGTCGGGCGTCGGCTCGAGCGTCGCGGCTCGCTCGCCTTCACTCAGGGCCGGCGGATGCTGCTCGACGACTATGGCCATCATCCGCGCGAGGTCGCCGCGACCCTGGCCGCGGTGCGCGATGCCTGGCCGGACGAGCCGTTGCTCCTGATCTTCCAACCGCATCGCTACACCCGCACCCGCGATCTGTTCGAGGACTTCGTCGAGGTGCTCTCGCAGGTTGACCAGCTGATCCTGATGGAGGTCTATGCCGCCGGGCAGCAGCCGATTGCCGGCGCCGATGGCCGCAGCCTGGCCCGCGCGATTCGTGCCCGCGGCCAGGTCGACCCGGTGTTCGTCACCGAGCCGGCCCAGGTGGCCGAGGTGATCGACGACATGGTGCGCGAGGACGGCATCGTGTTGACCCTCGGGGCCGGCAACGTCGGCAGCTTGCCGGGACTGCTGCTGGAGCAATGGGAGGATCGGGCATGAACGAATCGATTCAGGCCTTGGGGCGCGTGATGGTCCTGATGGGCGGCTGGTCGGCCGAGCGCGAGGTCTCGCTCGCCAGCGGTCGGGCGGTGCTCGAGGGTCTGTTGTCGCGCGGGGTGGATGCGATCGGCGTCGATCTGAATCGTGCCGGCGCCCGCGACCTCGGCCGGCGGCTGGTCAACCAGAGCATCGACCGGGTCTTCATCGCCCTGCATGGCCGGGGGGGTGAAGACGGTCAGGTCCAGGCCCTGCTCGACCTGAATGAGGTGCCCTACAGCGGCAGCGGCATGGCCGCCTCGGCGGTCGGCATGGACAAGGTGCTGTGCAAGCGCATCTGGCGGGACGCGGGGCTGGACACGCCCGCCTTCGCGGTAGTCGACGGCCTCGCCGCGGCCCGCGAGGCCGCCGAGACGCTGGGTTGGCCCGTGATTATCAAGCCCACCGCCGACGGCTCGAGCGTGGGGGTGAGCAAGGTCGACGACCCGGCGGGCGTCGAACCGGCGTTCCGTGACGCCGCTGCCCACGGCGAGGTGATGGTCGAGCAGTTCATCGCCGGTGGCGAGTACACCGTCGCCATCCTGGGCCAGCAGAGACTCCCGGCGATCCGGATCGAGGCCAGCGCCGAGCATGCCTTCTACGACTACCAGGCCAAGTACGAGGCCGAGGACACCGGCTACCGGATTCCCTGTGGCCTCGCCGACGAGGAAGAGGCTCGGCTGGCCGAGGCGGCCCGGACGGCGTTCGCCCTGATCGGCGCGCGCGGCTGGGGCCGGGTGGATTTCATTCGTGACGCCGAGGGGCGGCACTGGTTGATCGAGGTGAACACGGTGCCGGGGATGACCAGTCATTCGCTGGTGCCCATGGCTGCGCGTGCGGTGGGCCTGGATTTTCCCGGGCTGTGCGTCGCCATTCTCGAGCAGACCCTGGCCAGCGGGGCCAGCGGGGCCAGCGGGGCCAGCCGGGCCCACCCGGCCGGGGCATCCACGGGAGGTGAGTCGGCTGATGGAGCGGTTTGATGACAACACGACGTGCCTCCCGGGTCAGGCCTCGCGGGCCGAGTTGGCGCGAGCGTTGGACGGCCTTTATTACCGGCCTGCGGGTGGTATTGCGCTGGGCCTGGCGGATCGGGCTGTGGCTGGCCTTCGTCGCCGCGGTGGTGCTGGTCTCGCAGCGGGTCTGGCTCAAGCTCCAGTCGCCGGTTGCGGCACTGGAGATCGACGGGGCCAACCGCTTCGTCACGGAGGAGCAGGTGCGCCAGGAACTCTGGCCGGCGCTGGGGCAGGGCATCTGGACGGTGGATATCACGGCGTTGCGCGAGCGACTGCTCAACGACGGCTGGCTCACCGAGGTGCGCATTACCCGGCAATGGCCGGATCGGCTGCTGGTGAGCCTGCAGACGCATCAGCCGATCGCCGCCTGGAACGAGGAGCGACTGCTGAGCGCCGCCGGCGTGGTCTTCGCACCGCAGCGGCGGCCGGTCGACCTGCGCTTGCCGCAGCTTGCCGGTCCTGCCGGCAGCCAGTGGACCGTCTGGGAGCGCTACACCAGCCTCAAGCCTGTGCTGGCCGGGGTGGGGATGGAGCTGATCGGCGTGGCGATGAGTCCGCGCGGGTCGTTGAGCCTGTCGCTCGCCTCCGGGGCGGTGATCCAGACCGGGCAGGAATCGCTGGAGGCGCGCCTCCAGCGACTGCTCGACGTCTACCCGGACACGCTGGCGGGAAAGATGGATCAGGTCGAGCGAATCGACCTGCGCTACAGCAACGGTTTTGCCGTGGCGTGGCGCGACGCGGACGACAAATCGAACAACAAGACAACACAAGACTGACGACAGGGATGTTCGGGAGCCGGAAGCGATCGGAAACCATGGCAATCAAAGGCAGAAACAGAGCATGAGCGCGTTGAGAAAAGGAGAGCGGGAGTTCGTTGTCGGACTCGATATCGGCACCAGCAAGGTAGCGGCCCTCGTTGGCGAATGCGACGGCGACGGGCGGCTGAGCCTGATCGGCTACGGCTCGCATCCGACCAACAAGGGGCTGCGACGTGGCTCGGTGGTCGATATCGAATCCACCTCGATGGCGATTCGCCGCGCGATCGACGGGGCGAGCGCCCTGTCGGACTGCGAGATCGGCTCGGCGTGGGTCGGGGTCGCCGGCGATCACGTGCGCAGCATGGATTCGCAGGGGATGACCGGCACCGGCGGGCGCGAGATCACCGACGCCGATGTCAGCCAGGTGATCCAGTCGGCCCGGGCGGTCAAGATCGCCGACGGCCAGCAGATCCTGCACTGCGAGCCGCAGGAATTCCGCATCGACGGGCAGGACGGCATCCGCAAGCCGCAGGGCATGAGCGGTCACCGGCTCGAGGCGAACGTGCACATCGTCACCTCGGCGGCGAACAACGTGCAGAACGTGATCAAGTGCGTCGAGCGCTGTGACGTGCATGTCGAGGGCACCATCCTCGAGCCGATCGCCGCGGCCCGCGCCGTGCTCAACGACGACGAGCGCGAGCTCGGGGTGGTGCTGATCGACATCGGCGGTGGCACCACGGATATCGCCATCTACACCGGCGGGGCGCTGCGCTACGCCGCGGTGCTGCCGATTGCCGGCGAGCAGATCACCAACGACCTCTCCTACGGCCTGACCACGCCGCCGGCGGAGGCCGAGAAGATCAAGATCAACCACGCCAACTTGGGGACGGTGGACGAACGCGAGGCCTCACGCGCCATCGAGGTGCCGGGGGTTTCCGGCCGCCCACCGCGGCGCATCCCGCAGGAGACGATGATGCGCATCGTCCGCCCCCGGGTCGAAGAGCTGCTCTCCTACGTGCAGGAGGAGGTCCGCCAGTCGGGTTGCCAGAACTTGGTGAACGCCGGCGTGGTGCTGACCGGTGGCACGGCGCAGATGCCGGGCTTCGTCGAGTTGGCCGAGGACTTTTTGCAGATGCCGGCCCGACTGGGTACGCCCCAGGGTGTGGTCGGCAACCTGGACGCCTTGGGAGACCCGGCGAACGCCGCCGGGATTGGTTTGATGCTGCACGGGCTGGAACAGGCCCGCGAACAAACGGCCCATGGACCGGCGACGGCCCATGGAAATGTTCTGGAACGCCTGAAGGGCTGGTTCCGCGATCACCTCTGATTCACACCACTTATCTGAATGCCACGCGAGAGAAGGAGACGACACCATGAGCAACTGGACAATGGCTGAAATGCAGACCGAAAGCGCCAAGATCAAGGTCATCGGCGTTGGTGGGGGCGGCGGCAACGCCGTGGCTCACATGGTTCAACAGCACATCGAGGGCATCGAGTACATCAGTGCCAACACCGATGCCCAGGCGCTGGTGAAAAGCAACGCGCCGTCGCAATTGCAGATCGGCGCGAACATCACCAAGGGCCTCGGTGCCGGCGCCGACCCCGAGCTGGGCCGCCAGGCCGCGCTCGAGGATCGCGAACAGATCCAGGAGGCAATCAGTGATGCCAACATGCTGTTCATCACCACCGGCATGGGCGGGGGTACCGGCACCGGCGCGGCACCGGTGATCGCCCAGATCGCCCGCGACATGAACATTCTCACCGTGGCGGTGGTTACCCGGCCGTTCTCCTTCGAGGGCAAGAAGCGCACCTCGGTGGCGATGGAAGGCATCCAGGAGCTCGAGGACAACGTCGACTCGCTGATCGTCATCCCCAACGACCAGCTCACCGCGGTGATGGGCAAGCAGGCGGCCCTGCGTGATGCCTTTGCCGCCGCCAACGAGGTGCTGTTCACTGCCGTGGCCGGCATCTCCGAGCTGATTACCCGTCCGGGCGAGATCAACCTCGACTTTGCCGACGTGCGCGCGATCATGACCGAGAAGGGCACGGCGATGATGGGCACCGGCATCGGCACCGGCGACAACCGCGCCGCCGAGGCCGCCGAGGCCGCCATCCACAGCCCGCTGCTCGACGACATCAACCTCACCGGTGCCGAGGGCATCCTGGTCAACGTCACCTCCAACGGCGATCTGTCGATCGGCGAGTTCATGGAGATCGGTGAGATGGTCCAGGAGCTGGCCGGCGACGAGGCGGTGGTCAAGGTGGGCACCGCGGTCGACGACGAGCTCGACGGCCAGCTGCGCGTCACGCTGGTGGCGACCGGCCTGTCGCGGATCAAGAACGTCAGCGCCGAGTCGAGCAAGCCGCGCGTGGTGATCGACAACGCGGCTCGCCGCGAGGAGTCGACCGAGCAGGCCGAGCCGACGCGTGCCGAGGCCCAGCAGGCCTACGCCGGCGCGGCACATCGCGGCAACACCGCGATCAATCTCGACACCATCGATATCCCGTCATTCCTGCGCCACCAGGCGGACTGAATGAGGGTCCCCGGTTGATCGCCGGGGTGAAAACTCGCGAGGCAAGTCAAAGGCCCCGGGACATGCGTCCGCGGGGCCTTTCTTTTTGGGTTCGTTCTCCTGGATCGGCCGGGTTGCGTCAGCCGCCGGGCAGCAACTGCACCACCCGCATCGCCTGGCGATCGTCGATCCAGCTGCGCCGCTGCGGGTCGCGGCGGGCGGCGAAAAACAGCAGGCCGAGAGTCGCGAGACTGAGCAGACCAAAGCCGAAACGCGCCAGCATCGGTCCAAGGCAAGCGCCCGCCCGCTCGCGGATCAGCAGCAGGCGCCAGACCTTCATGCCGGGCGTCTGGCCGAAGCGGCACCAGAAGAACACGAAATAGGCCGCGATCCACGCCAGCAGGTAGCCACGGAACAGCCACTGCACGGGGCCTTCCGGCGGCACGGGCTCGCCGCCGGTGAACACCAGCGCGATGAAGGTGGCCAGGATCACGACGGCGATGACGAACAGCATGTCGTAGAACAGCGCCGCGGCCCGTCGCCACAGCGGGGCGGTGCGGGCGGGGCGCTTGGGTGTGTCGCGTTCACTGGCGTCGGTCATTTCTCGGCCCTGGTGATTAGGTGGCGGTCTCGGGCAGGGCAATGTCCTGCAGGATGACCTCGATGGTCTTCAGGCGATCATCGAGCGTCGGCATGTCCCGGTTAAAGCGCAGGGTGTCGGCCGACAGGCGGTAGGTCTCCGGGGCGGCCTGCACGGCGGCGACCAGCTTGGCCGGGTCGATGCGGGCATCCTCGCCGAAGATCAGGCGCCCGCCGCGTGACGTGAGTTCGAGCTTGGTGATGCCGAGCCGGCGGGCGCGAATGCGCAGGCGATGGGTCTCGACCAGGGCGACCACCGGCTCGGGCAGCAGGCCGAAGCGGTCGATCAGCTCCACCTTGAGCTCGTCGAGCGCCTCGTCGTCCGTCGCCGTCGACAGGCGCTTGTAGAGCGTCAGTCGGGTGTGAACGTCGTTGACAAAGTCCTCCGGGATCAGCGCGGGTTCGCCCAGGTCGACCTCGGTGCTCGCGTTCTGCATCGGCGCGTCCAGTGCCGGCTCGCGCCCCTGACGGATGGCGGCGACCGCCCGGTCGAGCAGTTGCATGTAGTAGCGATAGCCGACCTCGTGCATCTGCCCGGATTGCCCCGAACCCAGCAGCTCGCCGGCGCCCCGGATCTCGAGATCGTGGGTGGACAGGGTGAAGCCCACGCCCAGGTCCTCGAGCGCCGCGATCGCCTCGAGGCGCTTCTGCGCATCCGGGGTCAGCTGGCCCGGCTCGGGGGTGATCAGGTAGGCGTAGGCGCGGTGGTGTGACCGACCGACGCGACCGCGCAGCTGGTGGAGCTGGGCCAGCCCGAACTTGTCGGCGCGGTGGATCAGGATGGTGTTGGCCGTGGGGATGTCGATGCCCGACTCGATGATGGTGGTCGAGACCAGCACGTTGAAGCGCTGGTGGTAGAAATCCGACATCACCTGCTCCAGCCCGCGCTCGCCCATCTGACCGTGGGCCACGCCGATGCGCGCCTCGGGGACGATCTCTTCGACCAGGCGGGCCATGCGGTCGATGCTCTTGACCTCGTTGTACAGGAAGTACACCTGACCGCCCCGTTTCAGTTCCCGCTGGATCGCCTCACGGATCTGCACCTCGTCCCAGCGCAGGATCACGGTCTTGACCGCCAGCCGCTCGCGCGGCGGGGTGGCGATGATCGACAGGTCGCGAATGCCCGACAGCGCCATGTTGAGCGTGCGCGGGATGGGCGTGGCGGTGAGCGTGAGCATGTCCACCTCGGCGCGCAGGGCCTTGAGGCGCTCCTTGTCGCGCACGCCGAAACGCTGCTCCTCGTCGATGATCACCAATCCGAGGTTGGCGAACTCGGGCGAGTCGCGCAGCAGCTTGTGCGTGCCGATCACGATGTCGACCTGGCCGGCCTTGATCCGTTCGCGCAACTCGCCGGTCTTCTTGCCGCCCGACAGGCGCGAGAGGCTTTCGATGGTCACCGGCCAGTTGGAAAAGCGGTCGCGGAAGTTGCGCAGGTGTTGCTCGGCGAGCAGCGTCGTGGGGACCAGCACCGCCACCTGGGCGTGGTTCTCCACCGCGACGAACGCCGCGCGCATCGCCACCTCGGTCTTGCCGAAGCCCACGTCGCCGCAGACGACGCGGTCCATGGGCTGGCCGGCGGCCATGTCGACCAGGACCTGCTCGATGGCCAGCCGCTGGTCGTCGGTGGGCTCGAAGGCGAACTCCTCGGCGAACTGGCGGTAGTCGGCCTCGTCGGCCTTGAGCGAGGTGCCCTTGCGCGCGGCCCGACGGGCATGCACGTCCAGCAGTTCGGCGGCAACGTCGTGCACCTGCTGGGCGGCGCGCTTCTTCGCCTTCTCCCATTGCCCAGAGCCCAGCCGGTGCAAGGGAGCGGTTTCCTCGGCACCGCCGGTGTAGCGCGAGATGCGCTCGAGGCTGGAGACCGGCACGTAAAGCTTGTCGTCATCGGCGTAGGTCAGCAGCAGGTATTCCTGCTGCTGGTCGTTCATTTCCAGGGTGACCAGCCCCTGGAAGCGGCCGACACCGTGATCCTCGTGGACCACCGGTGCGCCGATGGCGAGATCGTCGAGATTCTGGATGATCGCATCGGCATCCCGGCCCCGGCGAGACTTGGCTCGTCGTTGCGCGACCCGCTCGGCGAACAGGTTGGTCTCGCTGATCACCGCCACCGGTCGGCCGGCCGCTGGCAGGATGGCGCCGTGCTCGAGCTCGGCCACCGCGATGGTGACCGGCGCCTTGTCGGCCTGGTCCCAGCCCTTGATCGCCAGCGGCTCCAGCCCGACGGCGGCCGTCTGCTCGATCAGGGCCTGGCGCCGCCCGCTGCTCTCGGCGACCAGCAGGGTGTGGCCGTCGAACCCGCGCACGAATTCGGCCAGTCGTTCGATCACCGCCGGCTGGGCGGCGCTGCCGGCCGTCAGGTCGGGCAGCGGCCGGTCGGCGATGTCGGCGGCCTGCGGGAAACGCTCGTCGTTGCCCGCCACCAGTTGCCAGCGGGGCAGACGCTTGAGCTGCTCGCCGAATTCCTCCGGCGTCTGGTAGAGCGCCTCGGGGGCCAGGATGGGGTGGTCGATGTCACCGGCGCGCTGGGCAAAGCGCTCGCTGGTCTCGTGGACGAAGGCCTCGAGGGACTGCTCGACGCCATCGAACAGCAGCAGCCGGGCCGAGTCCGGCAGGAAATCGAACAGCGTCGCGGTGGACTCGAAGAACAGCGGCAGGTAGCTCTCGATGCCGGCCGGCACCAGTCCTTCCGATACCTGCTTGTAGATGGGGGCGCTGGTCGGGTCACCGGGAAAGGTATTGCGCCAGTTCTGACGGAAGGTGGCGATGCCCTTGTCGGTCAGGGGGTATTCGCGGGCCGGCAGCAGGGTGATGGCCTCGACCGTTTCGGTGGAGCGCTGCGATTCGGGATCGAAATGGCGCAGGGTCTCGATCTCGTCGTCGAACAGGTCAATGCGCACCGGCTCGTTGGCGCCCATCGGGAATACGTCGATCAGTCCGCCGCGCAGGGCGTATTCGCCGTGCTGCTCGACGGTCGAGACCAGGCTGTAGCCAGCCGCCGCGAGCTGCTGGCGATAGGCCTCGCGGTCCAGGCGCTGCCCGACCTCCAGCACCATACCCTGGCCGGTGACGAAGGCCGGTGGCGGCAGGCGCTGGAGCAGGGTGGGCGCGGCGATCAGGGTCAGGCCACGCGATTCGCCGGGCAGTCGCCACAGCCTTGAGAGCCGGTCGGAGATCAGGTCCTGGTGCGGCGAGAAGCGGTCGTAAGGCAGGACTTCCCAGTCGGGGAAGATGCTGGCCTCGACGCCCAGGAACGCCAGGGCGGCGCGGGTGTCGTTGACCGCTCGACTGTCGGGCAGCACGGCGAGTACCGGCCGGTCCGCGGCAACGGCCGCCAGGCGCGTGGCCAGCGCTCGGCCGAGCTCGGTATGCACGCGCAGATAGATCGGGTCGCGGTGGTCGGCGGGCTGGGCGATGGACTGCTTGGCGTCGCTCATGGAGTCGGTTGCGGGTCGTGGTCGAGGCGGGCCCCCGCGGGGGCCGGCGTGTATCAAGGCGGTCGGATTCGAAGGCGCGATTGTCGCCCATTTGCCGCGCGGCTGCACGGGCGGCGGGATTGATGGCGACGCTGTCCGTCGCCGGTGTTGCGGGGACAAAAAAATGCGGGCCGTGGCCCGCATTCCCAGGCAGCGGCTGTCGCTGCCTCGTGTCAATCCCGATCGGATCAGGCGCGCACGTCGATCATGCTGCCCGGGCCGCCATCCTGTTGCTCGTCACCGGCACGGTTCTGTGCAGCAGCGGCCGCCTCGCCACCGTTGACCCGGTTTTCCACCGGGTTTTCGACCGGCGTGTTGCGCGTCTGGGCGCTCGGGTTGGCGGTCTGCTGATTGGACGGTGTCGAGAGCATGCCGTCCGCGGCCGCCACGTTGCTGTAACCGCTGTCCACACTGGCGATCATGTCGCTTGCCTCCCCTGATATCGGGATCAGGTGCCTGTCGTTGTTCGCCCTAGCTTAGTGAAATACCGCCACATTTCCAATCGATTCGCCGCCGGCCATCAGTCGGGGCGGCCGGTCAGCAGCAGTTGTTCGGCGGTGTCGAGGGTCTCCGGGGAGCCATAGAGGGTCAGCACGTCGCCTTCCTGGAGCTCGACCTCGTCGCTGGGGCTCTCGCCACGGATGCCGTGGCGATTGATGGCGTCGACCACCACGTCGTCGTGGTCGGTCAGGAGCGCGCCGAGTCGCTTGCCGATTGCCGCTGCCCCCGGCACCAGGGCGACGTTCTTCAGGGTGCGCGGCGCGAGCAGGGTGAAATCGTTCTCGTCCCGGGCACGGTCACCGTGGAAAGTGTGACGCAATGGCGCGTAATCGGCCTGGCGGATTTCCTGGATCTGACGGAGGATCTTCGCCAGCGGCACGTTGAGCGTGCGCAGCACGTGACCGCCGAGTGCCAGGCTCATCTCGTAGACCGACGCGACCACCTCGGTGGCCCCCGCCTCGTGGATGCGGTCGAGATGCTCGTCGGTGCGGGTGCGCACGATCACCGGGATGTCGCGATTGTGGCCGCGGATCACCTCGATGGTCTTGATGGTCGAGGCATCGTCGAGGTGACTGATCACCACGGCGCGCGCCCGATTCAGGCCCGCCGATTGCAGGATGTCGAGGTGGGTCGAGTTGCCGAAGTACACCCGCAGTCCCGCCTCGTTGGCCTGCTGGACGATATCCGGGTCGACCTCGATCGCGGTGTAGTCGATGCCCTCGCTCTTGAGCAGGCGGGCGACGTTCTGGCCGACCCGGCCGAACCCGCAGATCAGGACGTGCCGTGACACGTCGCTGGCATCGGCGCGCACCTCGATGTTGTGCTCGCGCCGGCTTTTCGCGTAACCCGGGACCAGTCGCTTGGCGATCACGCCGTTGTACTTGACCAGGATGGGCGTGAGCACCATCGAGAAGATCACCGTGCCCAGCACGATTTGATGCTCCACGTCGGTCATCAGGTCGGGGCTGGCGATGGAGAGCATGGCAAAGCCGAACTCGCCGCCCTGGGCCAGCACCAGCCCTGAGCGAAACGCCACGCCGGGCGCCTCCCCCATTGCCCGGCCGATCAGGAAGATGATCGCCAACTTCGCGAGAATCAGGATGGCCAGGAACATCAGCACCCAGTGGCCGATATCGGCCAGACCGCCGATGTCGAGCATCATGCCGATGGTGATGAAGAACAGACCCAGCAGCACGTCGCGGAACGGACGGATGTCGGCCTCGATCTGGTGCTTGTACTGGGTCTCGGACAGGGCGATACCGGCCAGGAATGCGCCCAGCTCCCAGGACAGGCCCGCGGTATCGGTCATCCAGCCGGCGCCCAGTACCGTCAGCAGCACCGCCAGGGTGAACAGTTCGGCCGAGCGGGACTTGGCGATTTCGCGGAACAGCGGCCGCAGCACCCAGCGCCCACCGAAGAACAGCACGATGGCGGCGAGCACGCCCGCGCCCAGGGTAAGCGTGATCTCAAGGGTGAGGTTGCCCGCGTCGCCCGCCGCACCCGACACGCCCAGCACCGGGATGACGATCAGGAAGGGGATGACTGCGAGGTCCTGGAACAGCAGGATGCCGACGGCATTGTTGCCGTGCCGGGAGTTGACCTCCAGTTGCTCGCCGAGTTGCCGAATGACGATCGCCGTCGAGGAGACGGTCATGACCCCGGCCAGCGTGAAGGCCGCGGCCGGGGAGAAGCCCATCAACAATGCCGCCCCGCCGGTGATCACGGCGGTGAGCAACACCTGGGCCCCGCCCATGCCGACCACGGCCCGGCGCATCGCGATCAGTCGCGACAGCGAGAATTCCAGCCCCAGCATGAACAGCAGGAACACCACGCCGAACTCGGCGATCAGGTGGATGTCGTGGATGTCCTTGACCAGCCCGAGCGCATGCGGGCCGGCGAGCATGCCGACGGCCAGATAGCCGAGGATCGCCGGCAGGTTCAGACGTCGCAGGGCGACCACGGCGACGACCGAGATCAGCAACAGTGTCAGCAGGATGCCCATGGTGTCGGCTGGCATGGGGTGTCTCGTTCCTAGATGTGGGCGTGACGGCGATGTTTTCGGCGCAAGTGGCTAAGGAGCCTCTGCGCGAATAGTTAATGCCCCGATGGCTTGCTGAGTCGTCCGCCCTTAAGGCGCAAAGAGCGGGGTTACTTTTCGTGCACCGGTTCCTAACGAGCTAACGAGCGCCCATGTTTTATCACAAACCGCCCGGAAACCCGGCCGGGCTATCGGCACAGGCCGCCTCGTCGAGCCAGCGCGTGAACACCGAGCGCGGGTATTCCTCGGCGCCCAGTCCGAGCAGGTGTTCGGTGGTGAACTGGGCGTCGAGGAAATCGATTGGTCCCCAGGCGTGATCGACCAGAATGGCGGCCAGCGCGAACTTGGAGGCGTTGGCGGCGCGGCTGAACATCGACTCGCCAAACGCGGCCCGGCCGATGCGGCTGCCGAACAGTCCGCCCACCAGCTCCTCGCCCGACCAGACCTCCACCGAGTGGGCGATGCCGGCGGCATGCAGGTCGACGAAGGCTTGGCGCATGGCCGGCACGATCCAGGTGCCCGGATCGCCTCGGCGCGGTCCAGCGCAGCCGTCGACCACCGCGGCAAACGCCGTGTCGACCGTCACGCGGTAGCGCTGCTGACGGCGCCACTTGGCCAGGCTGCGCGAGACGTGGAATCGCTCGGGGGTGAACAGCGTGCGTGGGTCGGGGCTCCACCAGAGGATGGGGTCGCCCTCTGAGTACCAAGGGAAGATGCCGCGCCGGTAAGCCGTCGCCAGTCGATCGACAGAGAGATCGCCGCCGGCGGCCAGCAGGCCGTTGGGTTCCTGCAGGGCACTGCTGACCGGCGGGAAGACCCGCGGATTCGGCCCGAGCAGCGGGATCATTGCTGGCCGGGTTTTCCCGGCTTGGGTAGATTGAAGTCGGAGTAGCTGGCGCGCGGGCGGAACAGCACGGCGATGTGACCTACCGTCTGCACCAGGGTGGCCTTGGTCTCATCGGTGATGGCGTCGATGATCTGACGCTTCTCGTCGCGCTCGACGCCGGGGACCCGCACCTTGATTAGCTCGTGGATTTCGAGTGCCTGCTCGATTTCGAGGAGTACCGCCTCGGTCAGGCCGTGCTGGCCGAGGAGAACCACGGGCTTCAAGTGATGCGCTTCGGCGCGAAGGTACTGTCGCTGGCGGGCGGTTAGGTTCATGTCGTCGGGACTCTCCGGGTATCGGCCGAGTTGGGGGAGGGCGGCTGTGTGAAATCACACATTGCAACGCCGTGGATGACCCGGCAGTTTACCGCCCTGGACTCTATCGGACCAATGACCGACACCATGTTGCTGCGCGTTCTGCTACTGCCCTTCCTCCTCGTCTCGCTGCTCGCCGGTTGCCAGCCGGCCGCCGAAAACCCCGGGACCAATCCGCTGGCCGGCTACGAGAGTCCCGAGCCGCTGGTGCTGCGTGCCCCCGAGGCGCCCATGCCCGTGCCCGACGTGGTGCTTGAAGGCGTTGACGGCCCCGTGGGGACATCGGCGCTGTTCGATGGCCGGTGGACCCTGCTCTACGTCGGCTATAGCTACTGCCCCGACATCTGTCCGACCGAGTTGGGCCAGCTGTCCCAGATCCTGCCGGCGCTGCAGGAGCACTCGCCGCAATTCGACTGGCAGGTGGTGTTCCTGTCGGTCGACCCGGAGCGCGACACGCCGGCCCACCTGGAAAAATACACCGCGTTCTTTTCCGAGGAGTTCGTGCCGGTGACCGGATCGCGCGAGGCGATCGACGCGGTCACCGGCGCGGTAAAGGCCGGCTATCGCATCGGCGAGCACGCGCCGGGCGAACGGCGCTACAGTGTCGACCACGACACCGGCTTTCGCCTGATCGACCCGCAGGGGCGCATGCTGGCGGTGTTGCCCGGCCCGCATCACCCCGACCGCGTCGTGACGATGCTCCAGTCATTCCTATCTGAGGTACGCCCCGAATGAAACGTCTCTCCGCCCTGATCGCCGCCACGATTGCCGCCGTGATGACGCTCCCGGCCTCCGCCGCCGAACTGGAAGTGCGCGAGCCGTGGGTGGTGCTGGCGCCGCCGGGCGCCTACGCCACGGCCGCGTTCATGGAACTGCACAACGCCGGCGAGGTGCCCGTCGACGTGGTCGAGGCCGACGCGCCCGGCTTCGAGACGGTCGAGCTGCACCGGTCGTTCAATGAGGACGGCATGCACCGCATGGTGCGCCAGGATCGGATCAGCGTGCCGGCCGGCGAGTCCGTCGCGCTGGCACCCGGTGGTCTGCACATCATGCTGATCGGGCCGGAGACGGCGCCCGCCGAGGGCGAGCGCATCGCCATCGAGCTGCGTTTTGACGATGGCAGCACCCAGACGGTCGAGGCGGTGGTGCGTCCGCGCGAAGCGCGCCCCGCCGGACATGGCCACGGCGATCATCACCATCACTAAGGCCGGGCTTAGGCCGGGCTAGGGTCGGTTGCGCCGGTGGCGATCCGATCGACGTCTCCCCGCGGCGTCGCGGCCCGGTGAATCTGGTCGTGCGCCGGTTGCGCGATTTGGGTCGCCGGGGACGATAGGGGATAATCCCGCTCCCTTGTAACGTCCTACCCGGAGGCCTCATGGCGCGGTCGGTCAGCAGCAAACGATGGCTCACCGAGCATTTCCGTGACGAGTTCGTGCAGAAGGCCCAGCGCGAGGGCTGGCGTTCGCGCGCCGTCTACAAGCTGATCGAGCTCAACGAGCGCGACCGCTTCCTGCGCCCCGGCATGACGGTGGTCGATCTGGGCGCCGCGCCGGGCGGCTGGACCCAGTACGCCGCCCAGGTGGTCGGGAGTAACGGCCATGTCTTTGCCCTCGACCTGCTGCCCATGGATCAATTCGCCGACACCACGGTGCTGCAGGGTGATTTCACCGAGGATGCCGTGCTGCACGAATTGGAGGCGGCCCTGGGCGAGAGCGAAGTCGATCTTGTGCTTTCCGACATGGCCCCCAACATGAGTGGTGTGGATTCGGTCGACATTCCCCGCTCGATGTATCTCGCGGAACTTGCACTGGATTTCTGTGATCGGATGCTCAAGCCGAAGGGCGCCTTCGTCACCAAGCTGTTCCAGGGCGAGGGGTTCGACGAGTACGTCAAGGAGACGCGTCAGCGCTTCGACCGCGTGGTGGTTCGCAAGCCGAAGGCGTCTCGGCCACGCTCGCGAGAGGTCTATCTGGTGGCAACCGGCAAGCGCGTGAGATAAGGTTGTCCGAACAATATTCGATTCATTGATTCGCCAGGGCAGGCGGGCATCGGGGATGTCCGCCTGTTTGCGGCTGTACGCAGAGGTGTTGCGTTGAACGATTTGACCAAGAACATCCTGATCTGGGTGGTAATCGCGATCGTGCTGATGACGGTGTTCAACAGCTTCGATCAACGCGCAACCACCACGAGTGCGGTGCCGTACTCGCAGTTCATTCAGGACGTGAAGAGCGGGCGCGTCGACTCGGTCACCATCGAAGGCCAGACCATCAAGGGCACCACCGGCACGGGCACGCGTTTCGAGACCTACAGCCCGGAGACGGACAACCGTGCCCTGATCGGTGATCTGCTGAACAACAACGTGGCGATCAACGCCAAGCCGCCGGAGAAGCCGTCGCTGCTGATGACGATCTTCATCCAGTGGTTCCCGTTCATCCTGCTGATCGCCATCTGGATCTTCTTCATGCGCCAGATGCAGGGCGGCGGTGGCCGCGGCGCCATGAGCTTCGGCAAGTCCAAGGCCAAGCTGATGAGCGAGGACCAGGTCAAGGTCACGTTCAGCGACGTCGCCGGTGCCGACGAGGCCAAGGAAGAGGTGGTCGAGCTGGTCGACTTCCTCAAGGACCCGGGCAAGTTCCAGCGTCTCGGCGGCAACATCCCGCGCGGCGTGCTGATGGTCGGTCCGCCGGGTACCGGCAAGACGCTCTTGGCCAAGGCGGTCGCCGGCGAGGCCAAGGTGCCGTTCTTCTCCATCTCGGGTTCGGACTTCGTCGAGATGTTCGTCGGCGTGGGCGCCTCGCGTGTCCGTGACATGTTCGAGCAGGCCAAGAAGCACGCCCCCTGCATCATCTTTATCGACGAGATCGACGCGGTCGGTCGTCATCGCGGCTCGGGCATGGGCGGCGGCCACGACGAGCGCGAGCAGACCCTCAACCAGCTGCTGGTCGAGATGGACGGCTTCGAGGGCAACGAGGGCGTGATCGTGGTCGCGGCGACCAACCGCGCCGACGTGCTCGACAAGGCGCTGCTGCGCCCGGGCCGTTTCGATCGCCAGGTCGTGGTCGGTCTGCCGGACGTGCGCGGTCGCGAGCAGATCCTCAACGTCCACCTGCGCAAGGTGCCGGCGGCGAAGGACGTCGAGCCGTCACTGATCGCCCGCGGCACCCCGGGCTTCTCCGGCGCGGACCTGGCCAACCTGGTCAACGAGGCCGCGTTGTTCGCCGCCCGGGCCAACAAGCCGGACGTGACCATGGCCGATCTCGAGCGCGCCAAGGACAAGATCATCATGGGCGCCGAAAGGAAGTCCATGGTGATGAGCGAGGACGAGAAGAAGCTCACCGCCTACCACGAGGCGGGCCACGCGATCGTCGGCCGACTGGTGCCGGAGCATGATCCGGTCTACAAGGTCTCGATCATTCCGCGCGGCCGGGCGCTGGGTATCACCATGTTCCTGCCGGATGCCGATCGCTACAGCTATTCCAAGCGCAAGCTCGACTCGAACATCTCCAGCCTGTTCGGTGGGCGGATCGCCGAGGAGCTGATCTTCGGTGACGAGGCGGTGACCACCGGGGCCTCGAATGACATCGAGCGGGCCACCGAGCTGGCGCGCAACATGGTCACCAAGTGGGGCATGTCCGAGAAGCTCGGCACGCTCTACTACTCCGAGGACGACGGCGACCCCTTCATGGGGCGCCAGGCCTCGGGTGGTCACTTCTCCGACGAGACCAAGGAAGTCATCGACGTCGAGATCAAGGACGTCATCGACCGCAACTACCAGCGCTGCCGTCAGATCCTGGTCGAGAACATGGATATCCTGCACGCGATGTCCGAAGCGTTGATGAAGTACGAAACCATCGACGCCAAGCAGATCGACGACCTGATGGAGCGCCGCCCGGTGCGCGAGCCCGAGGACTGGGGCGAGCGTGGCTCCGGCACGGGTGGTGAGCCGCCGAGTTCCGGTGCGCACATCGATACCACCGACGACGAGGTCGAGGACGACGAGCCCACTCGTGACGACGGCGGATCGGATGATGACGGTCGATCCGAATCCGATGACGGCAATCGCACCCCCAGTGGTGACCCGCTGGGTGGCCCGCGCGGCGGATGACCGCCCCGTGTGCCTGCCCGGACTGGCGCCAGTCGGCGCGCCCGTTGATCATGGGCATCCTCAATGCTACGCCGGATTCGTTTTCCGACGGGGGGCGCTTCGACAGCGTCGACCGGGCGGTGGCGGCCGCGCAGGAGATGATCGAGGCCGGCGCCGACCTGATTGACGTTGGCGGCGAGTCGACGCGCCCCGGGGCCACCCCCGTTGCCGAGGCGGAAGAGCTGGCGCGTGTCATCCCGGTGATCGAGGCGTTGGCTATGCGTTTCGATTGCCCGCTGTCGGTGGACACGAGTTCACCGGTGGTCATGACGCGAGCGGTCGAGGCGGGTGCCTGCCTGATCAATGACGTTCGCGCGCTGACCCGCCCGGGCGCCGTCGAGGCGGCGGCAGCGAGTGGCGCGTCGGTCTGCGTGATGCACATGCGCGGCGAACCCGATGACATGACGACGCGCACGGGTTACGCCGACGTGGTGACCGAGGTGATCGACTATCTCGCCGAGCGGGTGGAGTGCCTGCGTTCGGCGGGCATCCCTGCCGAGCGCATCCTGGTGGACCCGGGGTTCGGATTTGCCAAGACCCATGCGCAGAACTTCGCCCTGTTGCGTCGCCTCGATGAACTCGCGCGCCTGGACGCGCCCATCCTGGTCGGCATGTCGCGCAAGCGCATGATCGGCGAGGCCACCGGGCAGTCGCTCGAGCGCCGTGCCGTAGGCAGTGCGGCGGCCGCCCTGTTGGCGGCCGAACGTGGTGCTGCCGTGCTGCGCGTGCACGATGTCGAAGCCACACGTGACGCACTGGCGGTTTGGGAGGCCGTCTGCGCTGCATGAGCCGGACCGCGGCATGTATACAAATACGGCTTTCCCGCCATAAAAGCGTTTGCCTTGGAACGAATTAGGGTTTTCTGATATTTTGCCCGGCGGGGTTAATTTGGTTGACTTGAAATCACCGCCAATCCGCCGGTTCACCGTTTTCCGATGTCACTGGCATCGTGGTGTTTTTTGCCCGGCGGGTGTCGCGGGGTGCAACAGTTGAGAGAAAAATCATGAAACAGATGCGTCGTTCACTCATTGCTCTTGCCGCCAGTGGTGCCCTCGCGGCCCCGATGCTGGCTCATGCCGTCGGCGACGTCGCCGCGGGCAAGGAAAAATATGCCTCCTGTGCAGCCTGCCACGGCGCCGATGGCGGCGGTCAGGGCGGGGCGTTCCCGAAGCTGACCGGCCTGGACCAGGAAGGCACTGCCAAGAAGCTGGCCGCCTACCGCGACGGTGACCAGGATTACCTCAAGAGCGTCGGCCTGGGCGATCGTTACGGCACCATGGCGCCGAACGCCTCGAACCTGTCCGATGAAGACATCGACGATCTGGCTGCCTACATCGCCGACGAGTTCGGTGGTTCCGCTGGTGGTGAGGGCGGTGATCAGGCCGCCGCCGAGCCGGCTGCCGAGAGCGGCGCAATCGCCAAGGCCGACGTCGAGCGCGGTCAGGCGCTGTACTCCTCCTGCGCCATCTGCCACGGCGAGCAGGGCGAGGGTGGTCACCTGATGAACGCGCCGAAGCTCAAGGGCCTGCC
Source organism: Guyparkeria halophila (assembly GCF_034479635.1). Classification (NCBI taxonomy): domain Bacteria; kingdom Pseudomonadati; phylum Pseudomonadota; class Gammaproteobacteria; order Chromatiales; family Thioalkalibacteraceae; genus Guyparkeria; species Guyparkeria halophila. The sequence continues at coordinate 2,060,154 of NZ_CP140153.1, read as the reverse complement.
CGCTTCCCAGGTCGCCTCCCTGCTGAAGGTGTACCGCAAGGGCACCGAAATGGGCCAGTACTCCTACGCCATGATTCCGCAGGCCACTCACCTGTCCGACGCGGACATCAACAACCTCGCCGCCTATGTGGCCACCATCGGCAAGGACGAGGTCGTCGAGCAGGAGTGATTCGTCGCCGCCACTCAATCGTCCAATTCGGTTGAGTGGGGGTGGACGCAGTGTGGACGCCGGCTATCATGCCGGCGTCTTTGCGTTCGGTATTCGGGGTGGGTTGGGCCTCGGCGAGCGTTCGAGAATCAATAGTCAAGGGGAAACGGCTGTGAGCAGGGTGTTTGGAACCGATGGTGTGCGGGGTGCGGTGGGGCGATACCCCATGACCCCGGAGTTCGTGCTCAAGCTGGGCTGGGCCGCCGGCAAGGTGCTGGGTGATCACGGCCGGCGCCGGGTGCTGATCGGCAAGGACACCCGTGTGTCGGGTTACATGTTCGAATCGGCCCTGGAGTCCGGTTTTTCGGCGGCGGGTGTGGACGTGCGCCTGCTTGGCCCGATGCCGACGCCGGCCATCGCCTACCTGACGCGCACCTTGCGTGCCTCCGCCGGTGTGGTGATCAGTGCCTCCCACAACCCATTCGACGACAACGGCGTGAAGTTCTTCTCCGCGCATGGGGAGAAGCTGCCGGACACCGTCGAAGACGAAATCCAGGCCATGCTCGATCAGGACCTCGAGGTGATCGACAACCGCCATTTGGGCAAGGCCGAACGCATCAGCGACGCGGCCGGTCGCTATATCGAGTTTTGCAAGAGCACCGTGCCGATCGGCATGAGCCTCGCCGGTCTGCGCATCGTGGTCGACTGCGCGCACGGCGCCACCTACCAGGTTGCCCCGCGCGTGTTTACCGAGCTGGGCGCGGAGGTCGAGGTGATGGGGGCGGCACCCGATGGCTTCAACATCAACGAAGGGTGCGGTTCGACCCATCCCGACGCGTTGCAGGCTGCCGTGCGGGAGTCGGGCGCGGACCTCGGTATCGCCTTCGACGGCGATGGCGACCGGGTGGTGATGGTGGATGCCGACGGCATGATCCGCGATGGCGACGAGCTGCTGTACGTGATCGCGGCCGGCCGGATCGAGCAAGGCTATGCCGGCGGGGTGGTCGGCACCCTGATGAGCAACCTGGGCCTCGAACAGGCGATCGAGGCGCTGGAGCGACCGTTTCTGCGTGCCAAGGTGGGCGATCGCTATGTCCACGAGGCGCTCCGGCGCGAACAGTGGCTGCTGGGTGGCGAGTCGTCGGGGCATTTGCTGTGCCTGGATCGCCACACGACGGGCGATGGCATCGTCGCCGCGCTGCAAGTGCTGGCGGAGATGGCGCGCCGTGAGCGTTCGTTGACCGAACTGCTCGAGCCGATGACCGTATTGCCGCAGACGCTGGTCAACGTGCGCATCGAGCGACCCGTCTCGCTGGAGGACCCGGTGGTCGTCGACGCCGTGGCGGCGGCCGAGCGTGAGCTGGCCGGGCGGGGACGCGTGTTGCTGCGCCCGTCCGGAACCGAGCCCTTGATCCGCGTGATGGTCGAGGGGGAGTCCCGAGACCAGGTGCGCGAGGTCGCCGAGGGGCTGGCCGAGGTCGTGCGCCGCCACGCGGCAGCCTGACCGATCGTCCCTGTCGAGGCGTCCGGTTCGCGCGCCGGTTGCCGAGGGTGACTTCGGCGGTTCCGTATTGGGGCGTTCTCCCGTATAATCCGCGCGCCGGGCCGTGACTTGCTCACGTTGTCCCGGAAATTCCACACGCCCATCAAGATGGCAGCGCGGGGTGCCCAACGGTTCGGCCGGGGTTGCGCTGTCAGATGTGGCGGAGGCCTAACCCAACATAATCAGGTAGTTACCAATGGCTAAAATCACGATGCGTCAGATGATCGAGGCCGGTGTCCACTTCGGTCACCAAACTCGATACTGGAACCCGGGCATGGCGCCCTACATCTTCGGTCAGCGCAACCGGATCCACATCGTCAACCTGGAAAAGACGCTGCCGATGTTCGAGGATGCCTTGAACTATGTCGGCAAGCTGGCAGGTAACGGCGGCAAGATCATGTTCGTCGGCACCAAGCGTTCGGCCCGCGATCTGGTCGAGCAGGAAGCCAAGCGCTGCGGCATGCCGTACGTCAACCACCGTTGGCTCGGCGGCATGATGACCAACTTCCGCACCGTGCGTGCTTCCATCCGCCGCCTCAAGGCGCTCAAGCAGATGGAAGAAGACGGCAGCCTGGCGAAGCTCGTCAAGAAGGAAGCCCTCGAGACCACCCGTGAGCGCGCCAAGCTCGAGCGCTCGATCGGCGGTATCCAGGACATGGAGCGCCTCCCGGACGCCCTGTTTGTCATCGACGTCGGTCACGAAGACATCGCCATCAAGGAAGCCAAGAAGCTCGGCATTCCGGTGGTCGCCGTGGTCGATACCAACAACAGCGCCCAGGGCGTCGACTACGTCATCCCGGGTAACGATGACGCCATCCGCGCCATCCAGCTGTACACCACCGCCGTGGCCGATGCCGTGCTGGACGCCAAGGGCGCGACCAGTGTCAGCGAGTCGGACTTCGTCGAGGTGGCTGACGAGGAAGAAGCGGCCAAGTAATCGCCGCTCGTAGTGGGGCGGCCGTTTCGGTCGCCCTGCCGCAGATTTTCTGAACAACGGGTCGCCTGACCCGTTGTTTTTGTACAAGACAGATTCGGGAGAAGACAGCTCATGGCAATTACCGCCTCTCTGGTCAAAGAGCTCCGCGAGCGCACCGGCTCGGGCATGATGGAGTGCAAGAAGGCACTGGTCGAGACCGACGGCGACATCGAGGCCGCGATCGAGCAGATGCGCAAGAGCGGTCTGGCCAAGGCCGACAAGAAGGCTGGCCGCGTTGCCGCCGAAGGTCAGGTCACCATCGCGATCAGCGACGACCGCAAGAGCGCCGCGATGGTCGAGATCAACTCCGAGACCGATTTCGTCTCCAAGGGTGACGACTTCGCCGGTTTTGCACAGAACGTCGCCGAGAAGATCCTGGCCGATGATCCGGCCGACATGGACGCGGTCAGCGCGTTGGACGTCGACGGTGAAAAGGCCGACGATCGCCGCAAGGCATTGGTCGCCAAGCTGGGCGAGAACATCCAGATGCGTCGTTTCGTGCGCATGGCAACCAGCGGCGTGATCGGCGCCTACCGTCACGGCGAGCGCATCGGCGTGCTGGTCGAGCTCGAGGGTGGCAGCGAACAGCTGGCGCGCGATCTGGCCATGCACGTGGCCGCGACCAAGCCGAGCTGCGTCGACGAGTCGCAGGTCGACGAGGCCACCGTCGAGAAGGAGCGCGAGATCTTCCGTGCCCAGGCTGCCGAGTCCGGCAAGCCGCCGGAGATCGTCGAGAAGATGATTGGCGGCCGTATCCGCAAGTTCCTCGCCGAGATCACCCTGGTCGGCCAGCCGTTCGTCAAGGATCCCGACCAGACCGTCGGCCAGCTCCTCAAGAATGAGGGCGCCAAGGTGGTTCGCTTCGAGCGCATGGAGGTCGGCGAAGGCATCGAGAAAGAGGAAGGCGACTTCGCCGCCGAAGTGATGGCGCAGGTCAAAGGGGGCTGATCCCCTTGCCGAAAAGCCGGGCATGCCCCGGCTTTTTTTTGAATCGCGGAATTTCCGCCTAAGCCTCGCCACCCGGTTCCACGCGAGCCGGCGCCACCCGACGGGGTTTATGCAGGAATGTCCGACGCCGCCGCGCCCCGACGCGAGTGGTCCGTCCCACGCAAGCTCACAGCCCACAGGTGAACGATATGCAAGCTGCCGGCTCTCCCCGTTATCGACGTGTTCTGCTCAAACTCAGTGGCGAGGCGCTGATGGGTGATCAGTCATTCGGGATCGACCCGGCCGTGATCAATCGCCTCGGTGACGACATCCAGGCCCTCATGGACCAGGGTATCGAGGTGGCCGTGGTCGTCGGTGGTGGCAATATCTTCCGCGGCGAGGGCCTGGCCGGCGCGGGCATGGATCGGGTGACCGGCGACCAGATGGGCATGCTGGCCACCGTGATGAACGGGCTGGCCATGCAGGACGTACTCGAGCGGCGGGATCTCAAGGTGCGGGTCATGTCGGCGGTGTCCATCCATGCGGTGTGCGAGGACTACATCCGTCGTCGCGCCATGCGCCACCTGGAGAAGGGGCGGGTGGTCGTGCTGGTCGGCGGGACCGGCAATCCGTTCTTCACCACCGACTCCGGCGCGAGCCTGCGCGCGGTCGAGCTCAAGGCGGACCTGATGATCAAGGCGACCAAGGTGGACGGTGTCTACAGTGCCGATCCGACCCTGGATGCGAGTGCAGAACGCTACGATCATTTGACGTACAATGCCGTGCTCGACCAGCGGCTGGGCGTCATGGACGCTACCGCGATCGTGATGTGTCGCGATCAGCAGATGCCGCTGATGGTGGTTGACATCAATGAGCCGGGGAACCTGGTGCGCGCCGTGGCCGGCGAGTCCGTGGGAACCCTGGTGACAGCGGAGAACGAGAAGAATGATTGACGATATCGTCAAAGACGCCCGCTCGCGCATGAACAAGAGTATCGAGGCGCTCAAGAGCGAGCTTTCCAAGATCCGCACCGGCCGGGCGCACGTCAGCGTGCTCGACCATATCCACGTGGAGTACTACGGCAGCCAGGTGCCGCTTTCCCAGGTCGCCAAGCTGTCGGCCGAGGACGCGCGCACCCTGTCGGTCACCCCGTGGGAGAAGGACATGGTGGGCAAGATCGAGAAGGCGATCATGACCTCCGATCTGGGCCTCAACCCGTCAAGCGCCGGGACCGTGATCCGCATTCCGATGCCGCCGCTCACCGAGGAGCGTCGTCGCGAGCTGGGCAAGGTGGTGCGCAACGAGGGTGAGAACGCCAAGATCGCCATCCGCAATATCCGTCGGGACGCCAACAACGACCTCAAGGGCTTTCTCAAGGAAAAGGAGATTTCCGAGGACGAGGAACGTCGTGGTCAGGACACCGTCCAGAAGGTGACCGACGAACGGGTCGCCGAGGTGGACCAGATCGTGGCGGATAAAGAAAAAGAGCTGATGGAAGTCTGAGGCGACGTGCGGGGGCGTAGCCACGATCCCGAGCCGGTGGCCGACATCGATCCGGCCCGTCTGCCACGCCATGTGGCGATCGTCATGGATGGCAATGGCCGGTGGGCGCGTGCGCGTCACCTGCCTCGCACCGTCGGTCATCAGCGGGGCCGGCGCGCGGTGCGCGCCACCATCCGCGCGGCCATGCGCCGTGGCGTTCCCCTCCTCACGCTGTTCGCCTTCTCCTCCGAAAACTGGAAACGTCCGGCCGACGAGGTCGACGCGCTGATGAAGCTGTTCATCAACGCGCTCGAGAAGGAGCTCGACGAACTCGACCAGAATGGCGTGCGCCTGAGCTTCATCGGCGAACGGTCACGGCTGGATGCCTCGGTCCAGGCGCTCATGAAGGCCGCCGAGGCGCGTACGGCCGGTAACGAACGTCTCCAGCTCCAGATTGCCGTGAGTTATGGTGGCCAGTGGGACATCCTGCAGGCCGCCCGGCAGCTGGCCGAGCGTCACGCCGAATCCTCGCTGCCCCTCGATGACCCCGAGACACTGCGATCGGCCTTCGAGGCCGGACTGGCGACCGCGGGGCAATCGCCTGTCGATCTGTTCATTCGTACCGGCGGCGAGCGGCGCCTGAGCAATTTCCTGCTCTGGCAGGCCGCCTACGCCGAGCTGTATTTCACCGACGTGCTCTGGCCGCTGTTCGACGAGGCCGAGTTCGATCGGGCCCTGGGCTGGTTCGCCGGGCGGAACCGCCGCTTCGGCCGCGTCGAGTCCAACGAGGCAAACCCATGACCGGTACGCCGTTGCGTCTATTGACGGGGACGATCGCCGGCCTGGTCTCGCTGGCCGTCATCCTCCTTGCCCCCGATCGCGTCTTTGCCGGGGTGACCCTGGTGGTGGTCGCCTGGGCGGCGGTGGAGTGGTTCCGTCTCTGCGGACTGGCCCCCTGCCAGATCTGGCCCTGGGTGGTGGCGACTATCGCTCTCGCCATCGGCTGGCAGGCGCTTTGGCCGTCCGGGCAACTGGTCTGGTTGATGGCGGTGGTGGCCGCGGTGTGGCTGGCGTTGTTCGCCGCGCAGCTACGCCATCGCCGTGAGCGTCCGGCCAACCGTCCGTTCTGGCTGCGTCGTGGCGTCGGCCTGATTATCCTTCCCCTGTTCTGGCTCGCGCTGGTCGAGGTGCACGCGGCGCCCGACGGTGAATGGTTGCTGGTGTTCGGCATCCTCGTGGTCGTCGTCGCCGACTCGCTCGCGTATTTCGCCGGCCGGGCCTTCGGTCGGCGCAAACTGGCGCCGATGATCAGTCCGGGCAAGTCGATCGAGGGCGTCCTCGGGGGGTTGGCCGGTGTTGCCGTACTGGCCGCGATCGGGGCGGTGCTGCCACTGTTCCTCGCCACGCCGAGCTGGCTGCTAGCCCTGTGGTGCGTGCTGGTGGCGCTGGCCTCGGTGGGTGGCGATCTCGAGGAGTCCCGTCTCAAGCGCGAGGCGGGCGCCAAGGACAGCGGTCGGATCCTGCCGGGACACGGCGGGGTGCTCGATCGTCTCGACGGCCAGTTCGCCGCCATGCCGCTGTGGTGGCTGGGGTTGTGGCAAATGCAGCTGCTGGGAGGCTGAGGTGGCACGGACCCGCATCGGTATCTTTGGCTCGACCGGCAGCATTGGGGCAAGCACGCTGGACGTGCTCGCCCGTCATCCGGAGCGGTTTTCCGTCGACGTGCTCGTGGCCCATTCGCGAGTCGACCCCCTGTTCGAACAGATCAAGCGGTTCCGCCCGGCGACGGTCGGTCTGGTCGATGCCGGCCGGCGTGCCGCGCTCGAGGAGCGACTGGCGAGCCTGCCGGCCGCCCAGCGACCGGCCGTGGTGGTGGGACAGGCGGCGGTGGACGAGCTGGCCGGTGATCCGGCGCTCGACACCGTGGTGGCCGCGGTCGTGGGCACCGCGGGCCTGGGGTCGACGTGGAATGCCCTGGCCGCCGGCAAGCGGGTGTTGCTCGCCAACAAGGAATCCCTGGTGGCCGCCGGGGAGCTGATGCTGGACGTGGCGCGGCGTGCCGGGGCGACGCTGTTGCCGATCGACAGCGAGCACAACGCCATCTTCCAGTGCCTGCCTGCCGATCAGGCCGCCGTGGTGGGGCGTGCCGGGCTGGTGGGCGACAGCAACGAGATCGAACGGTTGGTGCTGACCGCCTCGGGTGGGCCGTTCCGAGAGCGACCGCTGGCCGACTTCGCCGGCATCACCCCCGACCAGGCCTGCGCTCACCCGAACTGGTCGATGGGGCGCAAGATCTCGGTCGATTCGGCCACCATGATGAACAAGGGCCTCGAGGTGATCGAGGCGGCCCGGTTGTTCGGTGTGTCGGCCGAGCGCATCGAGGTGCTGGTTCACCCCGAGTCGGTGATCCATTCGATGGTGCGATTCGTCGACGGCTCGGTCATCGCCGAGCTGGGCGAGCCAGACATGCGCACCCCCATTGCCCACGCCCTGGCCTGGCCCGAGCGGATCGAGTCGGGCGTGGCGCCGCTGGATTTCGGTGCGCTCGCCGGGCTGCATTTCGAATCGCCGGACCCCGAGCGGTTTCCCGCCCTGCGTCTCGCCTTCGAGGCCCTGGCCGCCGGTGGGGGCATGCCCCTGGTGATGAATGCCGCCAACGAAGTGGCGGTCGCCGCCTTCCTGGAGCGTCGAATCGGCTTCATGGACATTCCGGCCGCGCTCCAGGCGGCCATGACGCACTTCGCCGGCAACGCGGCTGCCGGTGCGCCGGAGACCATCGAGGCGGTGCTGGCCGCCGATCGGGAGGTGCGGGCCTGGGCCGCGTCATGGTGTGACGCGCGCGGCAGCGCTACGGCGCTTGGGGGCTGATCGATGGATATTCTGCTCAGCGTGGTCGGCTTTCTGCTGACAATCGGCATCCTGGTGGCCTTCCACGAGTACGGTCATTTCTGGGTGGCGCGCCGCCTGGGGGTGCGGGTGTTGACCTTCTCGCTGGGTTTTGGCCGGGCGATCTTTTCCACCCGTCGCGGCCCCGAAGCGATCGAATATCGGGTCGGCATGCTGCCGCTGGGCGGGTACGTGCGCATGCTCGACGAGCGCGAGGGGGCGGTCGACCCGGCCGAGCGACACCGGGCCTTCAACCGCCAGTCGCTGAAGGTGCGCGCCGCCGTGGTGGCCGCCGGCCCGGCCGCCAACCTCGTGCTCGCCCTGGTGTTCTGGTGGCTGATGTTCATGGTGGGCACCCAGGGTGTGTTGCCCAAGGTGGGTGACCTGGGTGCCGAATCGCGCCTCGCCGCGGCAGGGCTGCAGGAGGGCGACATCATCCGCGCCGTGGATGGTGACCCGGTGATGACCCTGTCGGATCTGCGCTTGTCGCTGCTCAACGGCGCGATCGGGCAGCAGGCGTTGCCGATCACGATCGAGCGCGACGGCGGCCGCCAGGATATGACGCTCGACCTGCGCGAACTCGACCCGCTGGGCGGGGAGATCGGCCAGCAGCCCACGGATATTCTCGAGCGGGTCGGGTTTGCCCTCTGGCGGGCGCCGGCTTACGCCGAGATCGCCGAGGTGCAACCCGATTCGCCCGCCATGGCCGCCGGGCTCGAGGCCGGCGCGCGGATCGTCGCGATCGACGGGCGGGAATATCGGGATCCCTGGGCACTGATCGAGGCGATCGGGTCACGAGCGGGTGAGGAGACCCGACTGACCATCGAGACGGATGCCGGGCGGGAGGACGTGGTCGTCACGCCCCGACCGACTGAGGTGGAGGGCGAGACCGTGGGACGAATCGGGGTCGCCCTGGCCGCGTACCCGCTCGACACCGAGGCGGCCGAGTCGATGTTCCTGCTGGAGCGGGCCGGGCCGGTCGAGGCCATGGGGCTGGCGCTCGAGCGCAGCTGGGAGATGACCACCCTGACGCTGACGGTTTTCCAGCGGCTGCTGACGGGTGAGGCGAGCATCGCCAACCTGTCGGGGCCGGTTGCGATTGCCGAGTACGCCGGCAAGAGCCTGTTGCTGGGCCTGTCGACCTTCCTCGGCTTTCTTGCCCTGGTCAGCCTCTCGCTGGCGATCCTCAATCTGCTGCCGATTCCGATGCTCGATGGTGGGCACCTGCTTCTCTACGCCATCGAGGCGGTCAAGGGCTCTCCGGTGGGGGCCGCATTCGAGGAAGTCTTCGCCCGCCTGGGCATCCTGCTGCTTGGGCTGCTGATGGTGGTGGTCTTCTACAACGACATCGCGCGGTTGATGCACTAGCCCCGCTTGGGCCACAATACCCCGGATTTACCCTAGTGCCGGGCCGGCCTATCGACCGTGCCTCGGCCGGATTCCCGAGTTCCAATCCATCCGCCTGACCAGGAAAGCCTTTCGGCATGACCATCACCCAACGCTGCACCTCCCTGGCGCTTGCCGCGCTGCTTCTCTTGCCATCGCTGGCACAGGCATTCGAAATCACCGACATCCGGGTCGAGGGGCTGCGGACCATCTCCCCGGGGACGGTGTTCACCTACATCCCCTACGAGGTCGGCGACGACTTCCAGGCCGGTGACAGTACACGCGTGGTCGAGGCGTTGTACGACACCGGCTTTTTCAAGGATGTCCAGGTGGGCCGCGGTCCGGACGATGCGCTGCTGATCCGGCTGCAGGAGCGCCCGACCATCACGGCATTGGAGGTCAACGGCAACGACAAGGTCGAAACCGAAAAGCTGCAGGAAGCCTTGAAGTCGATCGGCCTGGTTCAGGGGCGCGTGCTCGACCAGCGGGCGCTGGACAAGATGCAGACCGAACTGCAGCGCGTTTACTACAGCCTGGGTCAGTACGGTGTGCAGATCGAGACCGAGGTCGAGGAGCTCGAGGACAACCGCGTCTTCGTCAATATCGAGATCTACGAGGGCAAGCCGGCGTCCATTCGCCGCGTGCGCATCATCGGCAACGAGGACTTCGACGAGGACGACCTGCTCGATCAGTTCGAGCTCGGCCCGGTTTCCTGGTGGCGTTTCTGGTCGAACGCCGACCAGTATTCCAAGCAGAAGCTGTCGGCGGATATCGAGCGGCTGCGCTCGTTCTACCTCGATCGCGGTTACCTCAAGTTCGCGGTGGACTCCACCCAGGTGACCATCACGCCGGACAAGAAGGATATCGAGGTGGTGGTCAACATCACCGAGGGTGAGCGTTATACCGTCACCGACGTCACCTACAGCGGCAACATGCTGCTCAACGAAGAGACCCTCAAGGAGTTGACGCAGGTCGAGGTGGGTGAGTACTTCAACCGCCGCCAGGTCGTCGATACCAGTGATGCCATCGGTCGCCGCATGGGCGACTACGGCTACGCCTTCGCACGGGTCGAGCCGCGCCCGGACATCGATGAGGCCGAGAAGACCGTGGTGGTCGACTTCAACCTCGAGCCGGGCCGTCGTGTCAGCGTGCGCGAGATCGAGTTCAAGGGGAACTACAACACCAACGAGGTCGTCTATCGTCGCGAAATGCGGCAGATGGAGGGCAGCTGGTACGCCGGCGACAAGCTCGACCGCTCCAAGCAGCGCCTCGAGCGGCTGCCGTCGGTGCAGTCGGTCGAGCAGCAGATCAAGCCGGTGCCCGAGGCGCCGGACCAGGTCGACGTCGAGTACGACATCACCGAGCAGCTGTCCGGCTCGCTCACCGCCGGCGTGGGCTTCTCCCAGGCCGAGGGCGTGTTGTTCAACGTCGGTCTCAACCAGCCGAACTTCCTTGGCACCGGCAAGGAAGTGGGCTTCAACGTCGAGCGCAGCTCGTACCGCGAGTATTACCAGTTCAACTACCGTGACCCCTACTTCACGGTCAACGGTGTCAGCCAGGGCTTCGGGCTGTTCTACCAGAAGCAGGACGGCACCGAGCTGTCGCTGTCGCGCTACCTGGTCGATTCGTTCGGCGGCAATATCAACTTCGGCGTGCCGCTCTCGGAGCTGACCTACGGTTCGATCGCCTTTGGCGTCGAGAGTCAGGAGATCAAGGCCACGACGCGTTCGCCCAGCTGGGTAACCGGTGAAACCGATGGCGACAACCCCGGCCCGGGCTTTGATGGTGAGCAGTTCTACACCTTCACGATCCGGCCGTCCTGGCGCTACGATTCGCGCAACCGGCACATGTTCCCGACTGCAGGCCAGTACCATAGCCTGTCGGCGACGGTGGCCGTGCCGGGCAGTGACCTGACTTACGTCAAGGGCGAGTACGACGGTGAGTTCTACCTGCCGCTGACCGACCTGTTCACCCTGCAGGCGCACGGCAATGTCGGTCAGATCAAGTCCTACGGCGATACCCAGAACGATTACGCCGGGGTGAGCCAGTATTACGACGGCGTGCCGCCGTTCCTGAACTATTTCACCGGCGGTATCCGTTCGGTGCGTGGTTACGAGGACTACTCGCTCGGTCCGCGCGACAACAACGACGACCCCATGGGCGGCACCTTCAAGCTCAATGGCGGGTTGGCCATCTATTCGCCGCTGCCGTTCCTGACCGAGCAGCGCGACTCGGTACGCATGTCGCTGTTCTGGGATGTCGGTAATGCCTACCGCGACCTCGAGAACTTTGAGGCCGATTCGCTGCGCCAGTCGGTGGGCGTGGGCCTGAGCTGGATCTCGCCGGTCGGCCCGCTGATGTTCAGTTTTGCCCAGCCGCTCAACGACGAGCCGGAAGACCGGACGCAGAGCTTCCAGTTCTCGATCGGCGCCTCGTTCTGACGGGCTGTGGCATAATGTGCCGCCATGCAGGAGTGGGGGTCGCCGACCGGCGGCGCCCGTTCGGTCCACATCGGGCCATGACGTTTCAGGAGATGACCGCGTGATTCGCTTGCTTCAACGATTCGCCTTACTCACGATCGCGCTGATGGCGCCGCTGACGGTGCAGGCAGCCGACATCAAGATCGGCTTCGTCAATTCCTCGGTCCTGCTCGAGCAGGCGCCCCAGGCCGAGCAGGCCAAGCAGAAGCTCGAACAGGAGTTCTCCGCCCGCGAGGAGGAATTGCGCGTCCTTCGCCAGGAAGTTCAGGAGATGGAAAATCGCCTCAATCGTGACGGCGTGACCATGAACGAGGGCGATCGCGGCAATCTCGAGCGCGAGCTCAATCGCAAGCTGCGCGACCTGCAACGCCAGCAAAGCAACTTCCGTGACGACCTGAACCTGCGCAAGAACGAGGAGCTCGGCAAGTTGCAGCGCCTGGTGCTCGATGCCATCCGCGAAGTGGCGCGGGAGCAGGGCTATGACCTCGTGCTTTCCGAGGGCGTGGTCTACTCGGCCGATCGGGTCGAGCTGACCAAGGATGTGCTCGACCGTCTCGAGCAGATGGGCCGCTGATCCGGCCGGGGCCTGACACACGGTGAGTATTTCGGCCAGCACGAGCGCGACCGTCGGCGAGATCGCCGACTGGCTCGACGCCCAAGGCATGGATGGGGCGATTGATGTGGCCCCCGACGAGGCCGCCACCCGCATCACGGGGGCGGCCTCGTTGGCCTGTGCCACCGCCGAGCAGGTCAGCTACTACGATGGCGACCGACGCAGCGCGGATCTGGCCACCTCGACTCGGGCCGGCCTGGTGCTGACCAACGAGGCCGGTCGCCAGCACTTGCCCCGGGGCGTCTGCTGCCTGGTCGTCGACCAGCCGAGGTTGGCCTTCGCCCGGGTGCTCGAGCGTCTGTATGCGTTGCCGGCCAGGCCCGCGGGCGTGCACGCCTCCGCGGTGGTCGACGAGAGCGCGACCATCGATCCCAGCGCGCGCATCGACGCCCAGGTCAGCATCGGCGCCGGCGCCCGTATCGGCCCCAAGGTCGTGATCGGCCCGGGCTGTGTGGTCGGCTCGAACGTGGTGATCGGCGAGGCCACTCGGCTGCTGGCGCGGGTGACCGTGCTCGACGATAGCCTGATCGGGGCACGCTGCGTGATCCAGCCCGGGGTCGTGATCGGTTCCGACGGGTTTGGTCTGGCGCAGGACAACGGCGTCTGGCGACGGGTACCCCAGGTGGGGCGCGTCGTGATCGGCAACGACGTCGATATCGGTGCGAACACCACCATCGATCGCGGGGCACTCGACGACACGGTGATTGCCGATGGGGTCAAGCTCGACAACCTGATTCAGATCGCGCACAACGTGCGCATCGGCGAGCATTCGGCGGTCGCCGGTTGCGCCGGTCTGGCCGGCTCGAGCGAGGTCGGTCGTCACTGCACCCTGGGCGGGGGGGTCGGCCTCGCCGGGCACCTCACGCTGGCCGACAACGTGCACATCACCGGCATGTCGATGGTGACCCGCTCGATCCACCGGCCGGGCGTCTATTCGGCCGGTACGCCACTGGACACGAACGAACGCTGGCATCGCAATGCGGCGCGATTCAAACAACTCGACCGGCTTGTGCGCCGGGTGAAACAACTTGAAAAACGGCTCGGCGACAAGCCCACGCCTGAGGAAGACTCGTGAGCGAAGACAACACCATGATGGTGCAGGAGATCATGAACCTCCTGCCGCACCGATACCCGTTCCTGTTGATCGACCGGGTGGTTGACTGGCAGCCCAATGAGTACCTGGTCGCGATCAAGAACGTGACCTTCAACGAGCCGTTTTTCCAGGGGCATTTCCCGGTCCGGCCGATCATGCCCGGCGTGCTGATCACCGAGGCAATGGCGCAGGCCACCGGCGTGCTCGCGTTCCGTTCCAACGGTGGCAAGCCGAAGGACAATGCGCTCTACATGCTGGTCGGCCTGGACGACGTGACGTTCCGCCGCATGGTCGAGCCGGGCGATCAGCTCACCATCCGGGTCGATATCAAGCGCATGGCCCGTGGCATGGGCATTTTCAACTGCACGGCGCATGTGGGCGACGAGCTGGCCGCGCGTGCCACGGTCAAGTGTGTGGCCAAGGAAGTGATCGAGTGATTCATCCGAGCGCGATCATCAGTGACGAGGCCCGTCTGCACGAGAGCGTGCAGGTCGGCCCCTTTACGATCATCGAAGGCGAGGTCGAGATTGGTGCCAACACGGTCATCGAGTCGCATGCGGTGATCAAGGGGCCGTGCCGGATCGGCGCGGATAACCACATCTTCAGCCATGCGGTCGTGGGCGAGGTGCCCCAGGATCTCAAGTTCGCCGGCGAGCGCACCTTTCTCGAGATCGGCGATCGCAACCGCATTCGCGAGTTCTCCACCATCCACCGGGGTACCGCCGGTGGGGGCGGACTGACGCGGCTGGGTTCGGACATCCTGGTGATGGCCTACGCCCATGTGGCCCACGATTGCCTAGTGGGTGACCACGTCATCCTGGCCAACGCCGCGTCGCTCGCGGGCCACGTCGAGGTGGGCGAGCACGCCATCTTCGGCGGGTTCGCCGTCGCGCACCAGTTCTGTCACATCGGGGCGCATGCCTTCATCGGGGGCTTTTCCAAGGTGTCCAAGGACGTGGTGCCGTTCGTGATGGCTGATGGGGCCCGCGCCCGGGCCATTGGTCTGAACAAGGAAGGGCTCAAGCGGCGTGGTTTCTCGCCGGAGACCATCACGCTGCTCAATCGCTGCTTTCGGCAACTGGTCAAGCGTCAGGGCGATGACCTGGTGTGGACCGAGTTCGAGCAGGCTGCCGAAACCGAACCGGCGCTCAGCGAGATGCTCGACTTCATTCGCGAGAGCGAGCGCGGCATTACCCGCTGATCCCCTGAATCTGGCGGCGTGGGCGCATCAGGCGGCCCGCGCTATCTTGTCCCAACCCGATCCCTCCCCATCGACGCCATGACTGCCACCAACTCCGCCGAACGCATCGAGCATGACAGCCTGGGCGAGGTGCGCTTGCCGGCTGATGCCCTCTACGGCCCGCAAACCCAACGGGCGGTCGACAACTTCCCGATCAGCGGCCGGCCCATGCCGGTGGCCTTCATCGATGCCCTCTGTCGGTTGAAGGCGGCCTGCGCGCGTGGCAACCAGGCCCTCGGCACCATGGAGGCGGCCCGTGGGGAGGCGATCGTGGCCGTGGTGGATCGGCTGGTGGCCGGGCTGGCCGACGGGCAGTTCCGTGATGCCTTCCCCATCGACGTCTACCAGACCGGCTCGGGCACCTCGAGCAACATGAACGTCAACGAGGTGATCGCCCATCTCGCCGGCGATGGTGCCGGGGTGCACCCCAACGACCACGTCAACATGAGCCAGAGCTCCAACGACGTGGTGCCCAGCGCGATCCGCGTGATGTCGGTGCTACGGGTCGAGCACGACCTGCTGCCCGCGCTGGCCCACCTGGAGACGATCCTGCTGGGCCGGGCAAGCGAATTGCGCGACGTGGTCAAGACCGGCCGGACGCACCTGATGGATGCGACCCCGATCCGCTTCGACCAGGTGCTGGACGGGTTCGTCGAGCAGTTGCGTGGTTGGCGCGTCGCACTCGAGCAGGCGCGTGACCGCAATCTTGCCTTGCCATTGGGCGGCACCGCCGTCGGCACCGGCCTGAACGCGCCGGCCGGCTTTGCCGACGCCGCCATCGATGCACTCAACCGTGATCTCGAGCGCGATCGGCCCTTCGGCCGCCTGGCCCATCCGGCCGCCGGCATGAGCGTGCAGGACGACTCGCTGGCGTTGAGCTCGGCCCTGCGTGGGGTGGCGGTATTCCTGCACAAGCTCGCCAACGACCTGCGCTGGATGAACAGCGGTCCGCTGGCCGGGCTGGGCGAAATAAGCCTGCCGGCATTGCAGCCGGGCAGCTCGATCATGCCGGGCAAGGTCAACCCGGTGGTGCCCGAATCGGTCGCCATGGTGGCGGTACAGATCCAGGGGCTGGATCATGCCGTTGCCATGGCGGCCCAGTCGGGCAATTTCGAACTTAACGTCATGTTCCCGGTGGTCGCCGCCAACCTCGACGAGATGATCACCTTGGGCAGCAATGCCTCGCGCCTGCTGGCCGACAAGGCCATTGCCGGGTTTACCGTCAACCGCGAACGGATCGAACGCGATCTCGCGGCCAACCCGATCCTGGTGACGGCGTTGAACCCGGTGATCGGCTACGAGGCCGGGGCGGCGATCGCCAAACGGGCCTACGCCGAGGGTCGGGCGGTGATCGACGTGGCGCGCGAGATGACCGATCTCGACGAGGCGACACTCGCCGAGCTGCTGGACCCGAAACGGCTGACGGGCGAGGCCTGAGTCAGGCCTCGATCATGCCGCTGGCCAGGTCAGCCAGCCGCTCGAACGCGCCTTGCTGGCCCAGTCGCGCCCTGATTTCCCGCAATGCCGCGCGCTGAGCGGCCGCGCCGTCCGGCGAGAGCAATCGCTCGACGTCCTCGGCCAGCCGCTCGGGCGTGACGGCCTCCTGCAGTCGCTCCGGGACGGCCTCGCGACCGAGGATGATGTTGGGCAGGCCGATATGCTCGATGCGCACCAGGTGTCGTGCCAGGGCATAGGTCAGGCGATTGCTGCGATAGGCGATTACCATCGGCGTGCCGATCAGGGCCGCCTCGAGCGTGGCGGTGCCGCTGGTGATCAGCAGCGCGTCGCTGGCGGCCATGACGCGGCGGGCACCGCCGGTGGTGACGATCAGTCGATCGCGCAGTGCTGTCGAGGGGGTGCAGGCCGCCATTTGCGCATTGAGCCAGTCGGCATCGATGGAGTCGGCCCGCGGCATGATGAAGCGGCGGTCGGGATCGGCCCCGATCAGGCGCTCGGCCGTGGCGATGAACGGCGGCAGCAGGCGCTCGATCTCGCCGCGGCGGCTGCCCGGCAGCAGACCCACGACCGGGATGTCGTCGGGCAGCGACAGGGCATGGCGGGCGTCGGCCCGGTCGGGTGCCTCGCGGTCGATCAGCTCGATCAAGGGGTGGCCGACGTGGGTGGTGGGCAGGCCGTGTTGGGCGAACAGCGCCACCTCGAAGTCGAACAGCACCGCCAGGTGATCGGCATAGCGATCGAAGTGTTTCGCGCGGCCCGCTCGCCAGGCCCAGACCTGCGGCGCGACGAAGAACAGCACCGGGATGCCGCGCGCCTTGGCGGCCTTGGCCAGACGCTGGTTGAACTCCTGGAAGTCGATCACGATGACCAGATCGGGCCGCTCGCGATCGAGCGCCTCGATGAGGATGTGCATGGCCGCGCGCAGCTGGCCGTAGTGGCGCAGCACCTCGACCAGGCCCATCACCGAGACCTGGTCCATGTCGACGATCGTCTCGATGCCGGCGGCCCGCGACTGAGCCCCGCCCAGACCGAAGGCCGTCAGGCCGGGCAGGCGCTCGACCAGGCGCGGCATCAGTTCGGCGGCGTACATGTCGCCGGAGGCCTCGCCGGCGGCGATCAGGAGGCGCGGGTGCGACGGGGCCTTGCCCTGGGCCTGGGCCTGAGTATGGGCCTGAGCCTGAGCCTGAGCATGGGGCAGGATATCGGTCTGGGAATCCAAGCAGCCCTCCGAAACAGAGGTGGTAACAACGAATGGGCGCGAGTATGCCGCAAGCCGACTTGTTTGACGATCTGGACCATGCGGGCTGCTACTGCGGCGTGGACGAGGCCGGCCGTGGGCCGCTGGCCGGCCCGGTGGTCGCCGCCGCGGTGATCCTCGACCCTGCCCGTCCGATCCGCCTGCTGGATGATTCCAAGAAGCTGACCGAACGTCGCCGCGAGGCCCTGTTCGACGAGATCCGCGAGCGGGCCGCCGGCTGGGCGATCGCCGAGGCGAGCGTGGCCGAGATCGACGAGCTTAATATCCTGCACGCCTCGATGCTGGCCATGCGCCGCGCGGTGCTCGCCCTGCTTGATGACGGCCATGCCCTCGACCGGGCGCACATCGATGGCAACCGCTGCCCCGAGCTGCCGGTGCTGGGCCGGGCGCTGGTGGGTGGGGATGCCTTGGATCCGTCGATCGCCGCCGCCTCGATCCTCGCCAAGGTGACCCGGGATCGCCAGATTGTCGCGCTGGATGCCGAGCACCCCGGTTACGGCCTGGCCCGCCACAAGGGCTATCCCACTCCGGCGCACCTTGCCGCCCTGGTCGAACTCGGTCCCAGTCCAATCCACCGCCGTTCGTTTGCCCCGGTGCGTCGTCTGCTGCCCTGACCGGGCTCGTGGACGGCGGACACCTCAGCCGGTGCGGTCTCGCAAGGCAACGAAATCCGCGTAATGATCCAGGAACAGGTCGGTCAGGTCGGGATCGAACTGCCGGCCGCGCTCGGTAGTGAACAGGTTGCGGATGCGCTCGTCTGCCCAGGCCGGCTTGTAGGCTCGCTTGAATGACAGGGCATCGAACACGTCGGCAATCGCCACCAGGCGCCCCTCGATCGAGATGCCGGTGCCCGACAGTCCTCGCGGGTAGCCGTTACCGTTCCAGTGCTCGTGATGCTCGTGGGCGATGGTGGCCGCGGCCTGCAGCAACGGGCGGCCCGAGGCCTTGAGAATGCCGTGACCGAGGTGCGTGTGCGCCTGCATCTCGCGGAACTCCTCGTCGGTTAGGCGGCCGGGCTTGTTGAGGATGCGGTCGGGGATCGCGATCTTGCCCACGTCGTGCAGCGGGGCGGCCTGGTGGATCGAGGTGACGTGATGAGCCGGCAGACCGGCCAGTGTCGCCAGGTGCCGGGCATAGGCGGCCACCCGGGCGACATGATTGCCGGTCTCCTCCGAGCGGGCCTCGCAGAGCTCGCCCAGCAGGCGCACCAGGTCGGTCTGGGTCGATTCGAGTTCCCGGTTCAGGCCACGGATCTGCGCCAGCCCGTCATCGACCTGGTGTTCGAGCTGCTGGCGAAAGGCGCGCTGGACGTCGGCCAGCTGCGCCTTGTAGCCCTGCATGAACCAACTGATCACCGCCAGGAAAAACAGCGCGGTCAGTTGCGCACCCAGCGCGATATCCGTGTACATCAGCGGGTAGAGCCGCGCCCAGTGCAGGGTGTAGACGCCTGCCACCAGCGCGAGGAAGGTCGCATCCCACAAGATCAGGCTGCGTGGGCGTTCCACCAGGAAGGCCGCGATGGGTGGGAAGAGCAGCATCCAGAGGATGTCGAAGCTTTCGATCTCCCCGATGAAGGCAAAGCTGATCAGGTAGGGCATCAATGCCGCCAGATACCAGCGCTTGGCCACTCGCCAGCCCCAGCGCAAGGCCACGCCCCAGGTCATCGCCACCGCGGCCAGCATCAGGGCATGCACCAGGGAAAATAGCGGGCGCTCGATGACCAGGTTCGCCACCAGCGAGATCAGCAGCAGCACGGCATTGATCAGCAGGAAACGGCGAAAGTGCAGGCCGGGATCGGGCCGTGCTATCGACGTGTCGGCCGCGATGGGGGAGGGGGTGTTCGGCATGTGGGTAGCGTTTGGCAGAGAGGAGGCTGGGGCGAGTGTTGGCCAGCGGATCGGTCAGATCAAGTATTCGATCGCCGGCTCGCGGGAAAGAAAGCCGGTTGGCGAGGCGGAAGCCCCGTAGGCACCCGACTGCAGCACGCCCAGCCAGTCCCCGGGCGCAAGTGACGGCAGGGGCTGGTGCTTGCCCAGCACGTCCAGCGGCGTGCACAACGGTCCGGCGATGTCGACGGTGTCATCGGCCTCGTCGTCGAGACGATCGACGGCGACCACGGGCCAATTGCGTCGCAACACGGCACCGAGGTTGCCGGACAGTGCCAGGTGGTGATGCATGCCGCCATCGCAGAGGAGATACGTGGTGCCGCGCGAGATCTTGCGATCGACCACCCGAGTCAGGTAGATGCCGGCGCCGGCGACCAGGAAGCGCCCCATTTCCAGTCGCGTCTCGATGCGTATGCCGCCATGCTGACCCAGCGCGGCCAGCTGCTCGTCGAGGCGGGCGAAGGCCGGCGCCAACGCAGCGAGATCCAGGGGTTGATCGCCTGGATGATAGGCCACGCCCAGGCCCGGTCCGATGATCAGTTCCGCCGGGGTGAATCCGGTGGTCTGCTGCCACTCGCGCAGCAGCTCGGTCCAGCCATCCAGGGCGGCGGCGATGGCCTCGGCATCCAGGCTCTGCGATCCGGCGAACAGGTGCAGCCCCACCAGGTCGATGCCGCCCTCGGCCAGCGTCTCGCGCTGGTCGAGCAAGGAGGGGATTACCTCGCAGTCGATGCCGAACGGGCGGGCGCCGCCACCCATGTGCATGCCCGAGCCCTTGAGTGCGAAGGGCGGGTTGACCCGCAGGGCGACCCGGGCACGTCGGCCCGAGGTACGGGCCACGACCATGATCCGTTCGAGCTCGCTGACCGACTCGGCGTTGATGGTGATGCCGGCCTCGATCGCGTAGCGGTGCTCGGCACGTGATTTGGCCGGTCCGGCGATCGAGCGTTTCTGTTCGGGGGCGGCCGCCTCGTCGGCCAGCCGCATCTCGTCGAGCGAGGCGCAGTCGAAGCCATCGACCAGGCCGGCCAGGTGGCGCACCACCGGCGGGAACGGGTTGGCCTTGATGGCGTAGTGGATGCCGATGGATTCGGGCAGTGCCGCGCGCAGTGTGGCGACCGCCATGTCGAGACAGCGGCGGCTGTAGAGGTAGGCGGGGGTCTGCGGCAGTCGGGCCGAGAGCGGCTGGCCGTCGATCGACAGGTAACCGTTTTCCCGGCCCCAGCAATCGGCCAGCGGTCCGAGGGTGCGCTCGAGAATGGCCTCGCCGGTGGCCGAATCGGGTGTGTCGTGCTGGGCCATGATCAGGTTGTCTCCGTCGCGGTCAGGGCCCGGCGGTCGAACTTGCCGTTGGCCGAGCGGGGCAGGGCGGCGTGGGCCGTGATCGCCGCCGGCTGCTGATAGGGGGCCAGGTGGGCGCGCAGATGATGGCGCAGCGCCTCGAGATCCGCTTGCCCTGGCGCCACGTGCAGGATCAATCGCTGGTTGCCGCTCTCCGGATCGGGCTCGCCCACGGCGACCGCCTCCTCGACGCCCGGCGCGGTGGTCGCCACCGCCTCGATCTCCTCGGGACTGATGCGAAAGCCGGCCACCTTGATCTGCGCGTCGAGCCGACCCTCGAAATACAGGCGACCCGCCTCGTCCATGCGCACGCGGTCGCCGCTGAAGACCACGCGTTCGGCCGTCTCGTCCGGCCAGCCGGACGGCGGGGGACGGAAGCGTTGCGTGGTGGCCTTGGGATCGTTGATGTAGCCCTGTGCGACCAGCGGGCCGCCCTGCACCAGCTCACCGGTTTCGCCCGGCCCGAGCAGGCGGCCGTCTGCATCGACCAGTCCGATGGTGGTCTCCGCCAATGGGTAACCGATGGCATCCGGGTGGACGTCGACCTCACCGGGCGGCAGGAAGCTGGCGCGGAAGGCCTCGGTCAGACCGTACATCAGGAACAGTTCCGCCGTCGGACACGCCTCGCGCAACCGGTGAACGGCTGCGACCGGCAGGGCGCCGCCGGAATTGGTCAGCACGCGCAGGGCCGGGGCATCGCCGAGCCAGGGTTGCCGGGAGAGCGGGACCAAGAGCCCCGGCGTGCCGGCGAACACCGTCGCTTGCTGGCGCAGCAGCGGGCGCTTGAGGTCCGCGGGCAGCAGGTAGTCGTCGAGATAGACCGCCGCGCCGCACGCCAGTCCCGTCGTGATCTGCGAGAAGCCATAGTCGAACGCCAGCGGCAGCACGGCGGCAACCACATCGCTTTCCCGCAGGCCGAGGTAGTCGGCCACCAGGCGGGTACCGGTATCGAGGTTGCCCTCGCTGATCATCACGCCCTTGGGCAGGCCGGTGCTGCCGGAGGTGAAGAACAGCATGGCCAGACGGTCGGCGTCTGCCTGCCCCTCGTCGATCGGCGTGGTGGGCGGCGAGGTCGCCTCGGGGGCGGCCAGCGCCTGCGGGGCCCGCCCCTGGGCAATCGCATCGGCAGGCCACCAACCCCAGTCGTCCTCGACGGCAGTTTGTGCGTATTGTTTGACTCGCGCACGGTCGGCGAGCAGGCCACGGGCCCCGCAGCGGGCGAGCTGGTGGTCGACCTGCTCGGGCTTGAGACCCGGGTGGGCCGGGGCCGGCACGATGTCCTCGGCGAGCATGGCGAGCAGCCAGACGACCGTGTCGACCGACTTGCCCGCCCAGACCACCACGCGGTCGCCCGCGACCAGACCGAGACCTCGCAGCGCGCCTCGTGCGGCCTGGAGTCGGCCGGCCAGCTGGGCGTAGTCCAGCCATTGCTGCCGGTCGCCCAGTGCGCGGGCGTCCGGGCGGGCTCGGGCCTGCCGGTCGATGATGGAGATGAGCTCGATGGGCATGGACGGCTGGTCTTGGGAAGTGTCCGGATCGGACAGGTATACTCTGCAGTCTTTCGGCTCAGGCGTGTCCGCCGGCTCGACGTCGCCGAAACGGCATTTGCCGTCGGCGGCGGGTCACGCATTTTAGCATGCCCCCGCGGCTCGCCCCGGCGAGGCGCAATCGCTCGTCGTGATCACGGCAGCGGCAATTTTTGGAACGGCCAGTTTTTGGGATCAACACGTATGGCAGGCAACACCTTCGGCACCCTGTTTCGGGTCACGACCTTTGGCGAATCCCACGGAGCGGCACTCGGCGCGATCGTCGATGGTTGCCCGCCGGGCCTGAAACTCTCCGAGGAGGACCTGCAGATCGATCTCGATCGCCGTCGGCCGGGCACCTCTCGGCACACCACCCAGCGGCGTGAACCCGACCAGGTGCGCATCCTCTCGGGGGTGTTCGAGGGCGAGACCACCGGCACGCCGATCGGGCTTTTGATCGAGAACGTCGACCAGCGCTCCAAGGACTACTCCAAGATCGCCGAGCAGTTCCGCCCGGGCCATGCCGATTACAGCTACCGGCAGAAGTACGGCGTGCGCGACTACCGTGGCGGCGGGCGCTCATCGGCGCGCGAGACCGCCATGCGGGTGGCCGCCGGCGCGATCGCGAAGAAATGGTTGGCCGAAAAGCACGGGGTGAGCGTGCGCGGGCACCTTTCCCAGCTCGGTCCCATCGTCCTGCAGGACGGCTGCTTCGACTGGACGGCGGTGGGCGAGAACCCGTTCTTCTGGCCCTGCGCCGATCAGGTGGCCGAGCTCGAGACCTTCATGGATGACCTGCGCCGCTCGGGCGATTCGGTCGGTGCCAAGGTCACCGTGCGGGCGGAAGGCTGCCCGCCGGGCTGGGGCGAGCCGGTGTTCGATCGCCTGGATGCCGACATCGCGCATGGCCTGATGGGCATCAACGCGGTCAAGGGCGTGGAAATCGGTGACGGCTTCGACTGCGTGGCGGCTCGCGGCACGGCATTTCGCGACGAGATCACGCCGGACGGCTTTCGTTCCAACCATGCCGGCGGCGTGCTCGGCGGGATATCCAGCGGCCAGGACATCGTCGCCCACCTGGCCTTGAAGCCGACCTCGAGCATCCGCCTGTCGGGGCAGAGCGTCGACATGCGCGGCGAGTCGACCGAGGTGGTCACCACCGGGCGTCACGACCCCTGCGTCGGTATCCGGGCCACGCCGATCGCCGAGGCGATGCTGGCCCTGACCCTGATGGATCACGCCCTGCGCCAGCGCGGGCAGTGCGGTGATCTGACCACCGACACGCCGGTCATCCCGGCCGGGGACGGCTCGACACCCGGACGATGAGCACGACCCCGGCAGGCCAGGGCGGGGTCGCGCGCCTCAACCCGATCCGGCTCGGGTACTTCGCCTTCTTCCTCGGGCTGGGGATCTACCTGCCCTATTTCAGCCCCTATCTGATCGAGCAGGGCTTCGCGCCCGACACGGTCGGCGCGATGCTCGCCATGGTGATGGCCGCCAAACTCGTCGCCCCGCCGCTGCTCGGCTGGGTGGTCGACCACAGCGGCCGGGTGATCGTCTGGCTGATCGCCACGGCCCTGGTCAGCGCCGTGCTGGCCGTCGGGCTCGCCCTGCTCGCCGGCATCGATGCCGGACTGGTGGGCTGGATGGTGCTGCTGGTGGCCTTCGGTTTCTTCTGGCAGCCACTGCTCTCGCAGCTGGACGTCGCCGCGCTGCGCCTGACCGGCCCGGCCCCCGAGCGCTACCCCGCGCTGCGTGCCTGGGGCTCGATCGGTTTCATCGTTGCCTCGGTCGGCCTGGGCGCGATGATCGACCGCATCGGCCTGGTCGCCGTGCCCTGGCTGATGGCCGTGGCGCTGGTCGCCCTGGCCGGGGTGCTGTGGCGGGTGCCCGAGCCCGGCGTGCCGCGCGAGACCGGCGCGCGCCCGGTCTCGATTCGAGACCGGCTCAGGGAGCCGGCCATGCTGGGCTTCTTTGCCGGCTCGTTCCTGATCAACCTTTCCCACGGCGTCTACTACGCCTTTTTCTCCGTGCACCTGGCCGATCTGGGCTACTCGGCCACGGCCATCGGTCTGTTGTGGGCACTGGGCGTGGTCGCCGAAATCGTGCTGTTCTTCCTGCTGCCGGGCCTGCGCAACCGCTTCGCGCCCCTGTTCCTGTTGCTGACGGCGATCGGCCTGATGGCGCTGCGCTGGCTGCTGATCGGCTACCAGGCCGATGTGCTTGGTTGGTTGCTGTTCGCCCAGTTGCTGCACGCGGCCAGTTTCGGCATGACCCACGCCGTGGGCATCTGGGTGATCGACCACCAGTTTCCGGGCCGTGCCCACGCCCGCGGCCAGGCGATCCTGTCGGCGGCCAGTTATGGCGGTGGCGCGGCGCTTGGCCTGTACCTCGCCGGTCTGCTCTGGGGTAGAGTGGAGCCCGATATGGCCTTCGCCGCGATGACGCTCGCCAGCCTGCTCGCGTTTGCGCTGATGCTCGCCGCCCGGCGGGTGGTGCGCTGGTCGCCGGGCGAGCGCGAGGTGGCCTGAGGAAAACCTGCACGAGGACGCCGTGAGTCAGAACCCAGCCAGTCCAGCCAGGGACAGTGCGCTACCCGCCAGCGTGGCCGCGGCCGACTGGTATCGAGGCCCGGTCGGCCGCCTGGTGGCCGACAACCTGGCCGAATTGCTGGCGCATCGAGCCCAGACCGCCTTCGGTTACCACGCATTGGTGCTGGGTGAGACCGGGCTGGAATTCGAGCGGCGCTTCGGCTGGGGCCGGCAGTTGCGCATCGATCACCGCGTGCTGGCCGGTCCGCCCGGCGGCCGCGCCAATGGCCTGCTGCCGGTTGAACTCGATGCCCTGCCGATCGAGAGCGAGGCGGCCGACCTGGTGATCGCGCTGCACGTGCTCGAGGACCGGCGCAATCCGCACGAGATACTGCGCGAGATCGACCGCAGTCTGCGTCCCGAGGGCCGCCTGATGCTGGTGGGCGTCAACCCGGCCAGCCTGCTGCACCTGCGCTCGCGCTTCTGGCCGGGTTGTCATGCCCCCCTGGCGTTCGGCCATCATCATCCGACCTGGCGCGTGGTCGACTGGCTGCGCGTGCTGGGCTACCGCATCGATGCAATCGAGCCGATCGGCGGCGTGATGCCCTGGTGTCGCGAAAATGCCTATCGGCGCGGCGAGCGGTTCCGGCGGTTGAGCGCCGAGTGGGCCTGGTTCCTCAATGGTCTGTATCTGATCGACGCCACCCGGCGGGTGGTGCGTCCCAGTCGGCCCAAGCCCGCCTTTCGTCTGGCCTCACTGGTCGGTCAGCCGGTACGCGGTGAGGTCGCCGGACTGCGTCGCCATTCCTCCATTCTTCAGCGATAAGTCACCAAACATGGATCACGCCTCGAACGACGCCCCGACAAGCCGCAAGGTGGTACATGCCTGGACCGACGGCGGCTGCCGCGGCAATCCCGGCCCCGGTGGCTGGGGGGCGGTACTGCGCTTCGGCGAACATGAGCGCGACCTCTGGGGCGCGGACACCGAGACGACCAACAACCGCATGGAACTGACCGCGGCGATCGAGGCACTCGAGGCGCTCAAGGAACCCTGCGAGGTGCACTTGACCACCGATTCGCAATACGTGCGCCAGGGGATCACCGAGTGGATCCACAACTGGCGTCGGCGCAATTGGCGCACGGCGGCCGGCAAGCCGGTCAAGAACGCCGATCTCTGGAAACGTCTCGAGCAGGCGGCGGGCCGCCACCATGTTCACTGGCACTGGACCCGCGGGCACGTCGGCCACCCGGAAAACGAGCGGGCCGACCAGCTCGCCAACCGCGCCATGGACGAGGCGGCCGCCGGCTGACAATGCGGCGCGTTCGCGCTCGATCGCGGCAAGCCTCCTCGAGACGATGGGGGCGGCGGTGTGGATTGCTTCAAGGAGGGTGGAAATGAGCGAGCAGTCCACGTCACGCCCGCACTGGCACGCCAAGCCGTCCGAAGCGGTATTGGCCAAGATCGGGAGTCGCCCCGAGGGCCTGACGGCCGCGGAGGTGACTGAGCGCCGCGAGCGCTTCGGGGCCAATCGCCTGCCCGAGGCCCCGCGTCCACCTGCCTGGCGCCGCCTGCTGCGCCAGTTCCACAATATCCTCATCTATGTCCTGCTGGGCGCGGCGACCGTCGCGGCCTTGCTGGGTCACGGTATCGATACCGCCGTCATCCTGGCGGTGGTGCTCGCCAACGCGGTGATCGGTTTCGTACAGGAAGGCCGCGCCGAACAGGCCATGGATGCCATCCGCCACATGCTCGCCCTCAAGGCGGCCGTGGTGCGTGATGGCCAGCGCCAGTCGGTTCCCGGCGATGAACTGGTACCGGGCGACATCGTGCTGCTCGAGGCCGGTGACCGGGTGCCGGCCGACCTGCGCCTGCTCGAGGTCCACGACCTGCACGTCGACGAGGCGGTGCTGACCGGCGAATCGCTCGCCGAGGAAAAGACGACCGAGCCGGTCGAGTCCGAGACCCCGCTGGGCGACCGGCGCTCGATGGCCTACAGCGGCACCCTGGTGACCCGAGGGGCGGCCCGCGGCGTGATTACGGCTACCGGTACCCATACCGAGTTGGGCCGGATCTCGGGATTGATCGCCGGCGTGCAGATCCTGACCACGCCGTTGCTCGAGCAGATGGACCGTTTCGGTCGCTGGCTGACGGCCGTGATTCTCCTGGGCGCCGGCCTGATCCTCGCGCTGGGCGTCTGGTGGCGGGGAATGGCCTTCGAGGAGACCTTCATGGTCGTGGTCGGCTTGTCCGTCGCGGCCATCCCGGAAGGTCTGCCGGCCGTGCTGACCATCACCCTGGCCGTCGGGGTGCAGGCGATGGCCCGCCGTCAGGCGATCGTCCGTCGCCTGCCGGCCATCGAGACGATCGGCTCGGTGTCGGTGATCTGTACCGACAAGACCGGCACGCTGACCCGCAACGAAATGGCGGTCACCGAGGTGGCGCTCACCGAGACGACGTTGACGATCACGGGCGAGGGCTATTCGCCCACCGGCGAGCTTTTGCTTGCCGAGCAACCGGCCGGCTCGTCGGTGCCGGCGTCGATGGATCGATTGGCTCGTACGGGGCTGCTCTGCAACGATGCCCACCTGCGCAGCGAGGCCGATGGCTGGCGGGTCGAGGGCGACCCGATGGAAGGGGCCCTGCTCGCCATGGCCGGGCGGGCCGGGTTGGACCTGAGAGAGGTGCGCTCGCACTGGCACCGTGATGACGCGATCCCCTTCGATGCCGCGCATCGCTTCATGGCCACACTCGATCACGATCACGAGGGCCACGCGGTGATCTCGGTCAAGGGGGCGCCCGAGGCGGTGCTGGCGATGTGCGATCGGCAAGAAAGCCGCGAGGGCCAGGACGAGGGCGAACCGCTGGACCACGCGTTCTGGGCCGAACGGGCCGAGGCGCTGGCCGGCGAGGGCCAGCGGGTACTGGCTCTGGCTTATCGTCCGGTCGAGCCATCCCAGACCGTGCTCGAGCGCTCCGAGGTGGGCAATGGGCTGATCCTGCTGGGGCTGGTGGGCCTGTCCGATCCGCCGCGCCCCGAGGCGATCGAGGCGGTGGCCGAGTGCCGACGGGCCGGCATTCGCGTCAAGATGATCACCGGCGATCACGCCGGCACGGCCCGCGCGATTGCCGCCCGGGTCGGGCTGGCGCGGCCCGATCGGTCCCTGACCGGCGCGGAGATCGAGCGTCTCTCGGATGATGAACTGACCGAGCGCGTCGCCGAGGTGGACGTGTTCGCCCGCACCAGTCCCGAGCACAAGCTGCGCCTGGTCAAGGCCCTGCAGGCGCTGGGCCAGAGCGTGGCGATGACCGGCGACGGGGTGAACGATGCGCCGGCGCTCAAACGTGCCGATGCGGGTATCGCGATGGGGCGCAAGGGCAGCGAGGCGGCCAAGGAGGCCGCCGACCTGGTGCTGGCCGACGACAACTTCGCCTCGATCGTGGCGGCCGTCCGCGAGGGACGGACCGTCTACGACAACATCAAGAAGGTGATCAGCTGGACCTTGCCCACCAACGCCGGCGAGGCGCTGACCATCGTCGTCGCCCTGCTGGCCGGGCTGACCCTGCCGGTCACCCCGATCCAGATCCTCTGGATCAACTTGGTCACCGCGACGACGCTCGGGCTCGCACTCGCCTTCGAACCGAGCGAATCCGGCGTGATGAGCCGCCCGCCCCGACCGCGCAACGAGCCGATCCTCACCGGCGGCTGGCTGCTCTATATCGCGCTGGTGGCGGTGGTCTTTCTCGGCGCGGTCTTCGGTGTCTACCACCACGCGATCGCGCAGGGCTATTCACTGGAACTGGCCCGCACGATGGCGATGAACACCCTGGTGGTGCTCGAGATCTTCCAGCTGTTCTTCATCCGCAACCTGCACGGCTCATCGCTCAGCCTCGACCTGATCCGCGGCACGCGTCCCGTCTGGCTGGCGGTGATCGCCGTCACGCTGGCGCAATTGCTGGTGACCTACCTGCCGGCAATGCAGGGGGTGTTCGCTACCGAATCCGTGCCGCTCGCCGACGGCCTGCTGATCCTCGCGGTCGGGGTGGGATCGTTCGCGCTGATGGAGCTCTACAAGGCCATCGCCCGTCGGTTGGCGACCGGGGTGGGCTGAGCACCCGTCACGGGAATCGCTACCATGGGATGTGACCGTGTCTGCACCTTTGCGCAGTCACTCAAACGAACGCCACTGACAGGAAAGGTTTTCGATGACGTCTTGGTTCTCCCGCAACGCGGGTCGATTGATCCTGCTGTTGCTTGCCCTGTTGCTGCTTGGCTGGGTGCTGAGCGGCGATAAGGATGCCCGCGAGGTGGAGACGCCCGAGCGCAGCGCCGCGGTCAAGGTCGGCCTGACCACCAGTCAGGCCGAATCGGTCGAGCGGGTGCTGCAACTCCAGGGCCAGGCCGAGCCCGAGCAGGTGGTCAGCGTGCGGGCCAAGACGGGAGGCGAGGTCGCCGCGACCCTGGTCGAGGAAGGCGCGGTGGTCGAGGCCGGGCAATTGCTCGCCCGGCTGGAGCTGGATGACCGGCCCGCCCGGCTGAGGCAGGCGAAGGCGGCCGAGCGGCGCGCCCAGGGTGATTTTGACGCGGCAAGCCGACTGGCCGATCAGGGCTTTCAGGCGCGCCTGGCGGCCGAGCGTGCCCGTGCCGAACTCGAGGCTGCGCGGGCCCAGGTGGCCGCCATCGAGCTCGATATCGCCCAGACACAAATCCCGACCCCGATCGCCGGTGTGCTCAATCGGCAGATCGCCCGCGTCGGTGACGTGGTCGCGGTGGGCGAGCCGGTTGCCGAAATCGTCGAGAACAACCCGCTGCGCGCCGTGGTGCGCATCCCGCAGCACCGCATTCACGAAATCGAGGCGGGGCAGGCCGCCCGGGTAACCTTCCTGGATGGCCAGGTCCGGGAGGGCACGGTGCGGTACGTGTCGACCGTGGCCGATGCGCAGACACGAACCTTCCGGGCCCGCGTGGCGGTGGCCAACCCGGATCGGAACCTGCCGTCGGGCACCAGCGTCACGGTCGAGATACCCGTCGACGAGGTGCGCGCGCATGCCATTTCCCCGGCGCTGATCTCGCAGAACGAATCGGGCGAGCTGGGCGTCAAGGTGGCCGTGGAAGGGAAGGCGGGCGAGATCAGGGCCCGTTTCGTGCCGGTCACGCCGATCCGCGCCGATGCCGAGCAGGTCTGGGTGACCGGCCTGGAGGAATCGGTGCGCCTGATCTCGCTGGGTCAGGGGTTCGTGCGCGACGGCGATGCCATCGAGGTGGTTCCACAGGGGGAGTTGGCGCCCACGGGGGAGGGTGAGCGGTGAACGGATTGCTCGCCGCGCTGTTCTCCCGCTCGCGCAGCGTCCTCCTGGTCCTGCTGGCATTGCTGGCGGCCGGCGGGACGGCTTACGTGCAGATCGCCAAGGAGGCCGCGCCGGACGTCGACGTGCCGATCTTCTTCGTCACCGTCGCCTACCCGGGCATCTCGCCGGAAGACAGTGAGCGCCTCCTGGTCCGCCCCCTGGAACGGGAACTGGCCGGGATCGAGGGGCTCGATGAAATGCGCGCCAGCGCCGGGGAGGGCTTTGCCCTGGTCCGGCTGGATTTCGATCCCGGCTACGACAATCGCCGGGCGCTGGCCGACGTGCGCGAGGAGGTGGACCTGGTGCGGCCCGACCTGCCGCCCGGTGTCGAGGAGCCGGTGGTCACCGAGGTCGACCTGTCGATGTTCCCGGTGCTGATCGCCTCGTTGTCGGGTTCGGCACCCGAGCGCACGCTGGTGCAGCGCGCCCGCGAGTTGCGCGACCGGATCGAGGCACTGCCCGGCGTGCTCGAGGTCGAGATCGGCGGCGATCGCGAGGACCTGCTCGAGGTGCTGGTCGACCCGCGCACGCTGGAGACCTATCGCCTGCCGTTCAACGACCTGGTCACCGCGATCGAGCGCAACAACCAGCTGGTGGCGGCGGGGGCGCTCGATTCCGGGGCCGGGCGGCTGAACATCAAGGTGCCGGGGGTGATCGAATCGGTCAGCGACGTGCTCGAGCTGCCGGTGATCGCCTTCGAGGGCACCGTGGTGACCTTCGAGGAGGTCGCCGAGGCACGTCGCACCTTCAAGGACCCGGAGGGGTTTGCCCGGATCGATGGCGAGCCGGCGGTGTCGCTGGAAATCCGCAAGCGGGCCGGGGCCAATATCCTCGAAACCGTCGCCGCCGCCCGCGCGGTGATCGAGGCCGAGCAGGCCGACTGGCCGGGCGGCATCCAGGTGCGCTACCTGCAGGACAGTGCCGAGGAGATCGACGACCTGCTCGGCGATCTGGAGAACAACGTCCTCACCGCCATCCTGCTGGTGATGCTCACCATCGTCTTCGCCCTGGGCGGACGTTCGTCCTGGCTGGTGGGGCTGGCCATTCCCGGTGCCTTCCTCGGCGGGGTGCTAGTCCTGTACCTGATGGGTTTCACGCTCAATATCGTGGTGCTGTTCGCCCTGATCCTGGTGGTGGGCATGCTGGTCGACGGGGCGATCGTGGTGATCGAGCAGGCCGACCGGTATCTCGCCGAAGACCGCGGCCGGGCCGCCTATCTCGCGGCAGCGCAGCGCATGGCCTGGCCGATCGTCGCCTCGGTGGCCACCACGCTGGCGGTGTTCTTTCCCATGCTCTTCTGGCCGGGGACGGTGGGCGAGTTCATGTTCTACCTGCCGGCCACCGTGATCGTCACGCTGTTGATGTCGCTGCTCATGGCGCTGGTATTCATCCCGGTGCTCGCGGCGATCATCTCGCGCGGGCAGGGGGCCAGTCGCCCCGAACAGGTGCGCCACATTCAGGCCGCCGAGGCGGGCCGCTTCGAGGAACTGGATGGCGGCACGGCCCGGTACGTTGGCCTGTTGCGCTGGGCGGTCGCCCGCCCCGGTCAGACCCTGGCCGCGGTGGCGCTATTCACCGCCGCGCTCTATGTCGCCTACGGCGAGCTGGGGCGCGGGGTGGATTTCTTCCCGGACGTCGAACCGAGCTTCGCCCAGATCCAGATTCAGGCGCGTGGCGACCTGTCGGTCTGGGAGGTCGACGAGATGGTCCGCCGGGTCGAGGCACGCCTGTACGATCACCCGGCCTTCGAGAGCGTCTATGCGCGCAGTATCGCCTCCCCGCAGACGCGGCTGACCCAGGACTATGCCGAGGATGTGATCGGCGTGATCCAGCTCGAGCTGGTCGACTGGCAGCGGCGTCCACCGGCCGCCGAGATCCTCGCCGACCTGCGCGAGGAGCTGGCCGACCTGCCCGGCGTTAAGTTGCAGTTTCTGACCGAGTCCGGCGGACCCAGCGCCGGCAAGCCCGTGGTGCTGGAGGCCTCCGCCACGGATGGGGGTGACGGCGTCGAGCCGCTGGTCGAGGCGGTCGAGCACCTGCGTCGCGGCATGGCCGAGGTGGGCGGGTTCGTCGATATCGAGGACAACCGCCCGCTGCCGGGGATCGAGATGCGCATCGAGGTGGATCATCGCGAGGCGGCGCGTTTCGGCGCCGACGTCAATCTGCTCGGTCGGGCCGTGCAGATGCTCACCCGCGGTCTGGCGTTGGGCGGTTATCGCCCCGAGGATGCCGACGAGGAGGTCGATATCCGGGTGCGGTTTCCCTTCGATGAGCGCAATCTCGCCCAGTTGGTGAACCTGCGGGTACCCACCCAGGTCGGTCTGGTGCCGGTGCGCAATTTCGTCGAGTTCGTGCCCGCCCCCAAGACCGGGGTGATCCACCGCGTCGACGGCCGCCGGACCCTCTCGATCGAGGCCGATGTCGCCGCCGGGCAGCTGGTCGACGAGCGGGTGCGGGCCCTGCAGGACTGGTTGGCCGCCCACCCGATGCCCGAAACAGTCGAGCTCTCGGTGCGGGGGCAACAGGAGGATCAGGCCGAGGCCGGCCGGTTCCTGGCCATGGCGTTCCTCACCGCGATCATGCTGATGGTGCTGATCCTGGTGACCCAGTTCAACAGTGTCTACCAGGCCCTGCTGGTGCTCACCGCGATCGTGTTCTCCACCAGCGGGGTGCTGCTGGGCCTGTTGCTGCGGGCCGAGCCGTTTTCCGTGGTAATGAGCGGCATCGGCGTGATCGCGCTGGCCGGGGTGGTGGTCAACAACAACATCGTGTTGATCGATACCTACAACCAGCTGCGCCGCGACGGGATCGAGCCGGTCGACGCCGCCTTGCGTACCGGCGCGCAGCGCCTGCGCCCCGTCTTGCTGACCACCGTCACCACGGTGCTGGGGCTGATGCCGATGATCTTCGGCCTGACCATCGATTTCTTCGGCCGCGAGTTCTCCATCGGCGCGCCCTCGACCCAGTATTGGGTGCAACTATCCACGGCGATTGCCGGCGGCCTGCTGGTGGCCACCCCGCTGACCCTGCTGTTCACGCCGGCGATGCTGGCATGGTGGGATCGCGGGCGGTTCAGGGCCGGTTGATCAGACCAGCCAGGCGGTGACCAGTCCGGCGGCCAGAGAGACGATCATCGGTCCGGCCACCCAGAGCCCCAGCGTGCGCGTGCCGATGACGACGGCCATGCCGGTCTTGACCAGGTTGTTGGCCGCCGAGGCGATGATGATCCCCACCACGGCGGTCTGCACGGTGATGGATTCCTCCGCCATTCGAGTCAGCGAAAGATTGATCGCGTCGACGTCGGCCACGCCCGAGGAGGCGGCCAGCAGGTAGATGCCGGCATCGCCAAGCCAGCCTTGCAGCCATTCACCGGCCAGCATGATGATCGTCAGCAACAAGCCGAACAGCAGGGCGGAAGTGAGGTCGAGCGGATTTTGCTTGAGCTCGGGCTGTTCGATGTCGCTGCCCCGGCGTGCCCGGCGCCACATGAAGAAGGCCGGCACGTAGATCAGCAGGCTCATGACCAAGACGGGCAGCAGCAGGCCGGTGAACATCGGCGGATGGATCATGGTGGCGACCAGCAACACCCGGGGGAACATCGTGCCGCAGGCGATCAGGATGCCGACGGCGAGCAGCGGGCTGAGTTCGCCGGTGACGCGTGACTGGCGGGAGAAGTGCAGTGTCAGCGCCGTCGACGAGCTCAGGCCGGCGAACAGGCTGGTGAACAGGATGCCCTTCTCGGCCCCGCCCATGCGGATGGCGAAATACCCCACGAAGGAGATCGAGGCGATCAGCACGACCATCCACCAGATCTCGTAGGGGTTGAGCACGCCCCCGGGCCCGAAACCCTGGTTGGGCAGGATGGGGAGCATCACCACGGTGATCAGGAGCAGCTTGAAGGCCGCGTCGAGTTCGCGCGCCTCCAGCTTGTGCAGCAGGCCGTGGATCTCCTCCCGGTTGTCGAGGATCATGGCGGTGACCACGGCCACCGCGGTGGCGATGACGAGGTCCACGGCCAGGGCGATCGCCCCGAGACAGAAGACGATCAGCAGGCCGACGCTGTCGGTGATGCTGACGTTGCGCACGGACTCGGCGCGGGTGCGCCAGGCGACCAGCGCGATCGCGGTGGTCGCGAGCAGCAGCGTGGGGAAGGCCCAACTGGTGAGTGTCTCGGAGAGCAAGGCGGCCAGGCCGCCGAGCAGACCCACCAGGGCATGCGTGCGGATGCCCGCGATGCGTGAGCCGGCCTCTTCCTTGCGCTTGGACCAGCCGCGTTCCAGGCCGATCAGGGCGCCGAGGAGCATGGCGGCGCCCAGATGCCAGAGGGTTTGGTTGTCGTTGATCAACTGGCTGGTGAGGTCGTCCATGTCACTCCTGTGGGGCAATCCCGCGATACGACACCCCAAGGGATGGGTAGTCAGGGATGTTTATCCCCGGATTCTAGCCCCGATGTCCCGCTTAGACAGATTGGCCGGCGGCGACGCCCGAGGCCCAGGCCCACTGGAAATTGTGGCCGCCGAGGTGGCCGGTCACGTCGACCACCTCGCCGATGAAGAACAGCCCCGGTTGCCGCTGGGCTTCCATTGTCTGCGACGACAGTTCCCGGGTGTCGACCCCGCCGAGGGTGACCTCGGCGGTGCGATAGCCCTCGGTGCCGGCCGGGTGGATGGTCCATTGCTGCAGGGCCTCGGCCACCGCCTGCAACCCGCTCTGCGGGTATTCCTGCAGGGGACGCGACCAGCCATGCCAGTCGCAGAGCACTCGACCCAGCCGACGCGGCAGATGGTCGTCGAGGTATTGGAGCACGGTGCCCTGCGGGCGGGCCGCGCGGCGTTCGGTCAGATCCGCCGCCACGTCGCGGCCGGGCAGCAGGTCGATCACCAGCGGCTCGCCGGGTTGCCAGAAACTCGAGATCTGCAGCATGGCCGGACCGGACAGGCCACGGTGGGTGAACAGCAATGGCTCCTCGAAGCGCATACCACCGGCCGTGGCCGCGACGGGAATGCTCATGCCGGCCAGCGGGGCGAGGCGTTCCTTGAGGTCGGGGTGCAGCGTGAAGGGCACCAGTCCGGCGCGCGTGGGCAGCACCTCGAGACCGAACTGGCGGGCGATCTCGTAGCCAAACGGGGTCGCGCCCATGGTCGGGATCGACAGGCCGCCGGTTGCGATCACCACGGAATCGGCGCTGATCGTATCGTCGGCGGTGGTAACCCGGTAGCCGCCGTCGATCGCCTCGAGCGCCTTCACTGCCGTCTTCATCTGCACCTCGGCGCCCGCCCACTCGCACTCGGTAAGCAGCATGTCGACGATGTCCTTCGCCTTGCCGGCACAGAACAGCTGGCCGGCTGCCTTCTCGACGTGCTCGATGCCGTGGCGCTCGACCAATTCGAGGAAGGCCTGCGGCGGGTAGCGCTTGAGCGCGGAAATGCAGAAGCGCGGGTTGGCCGAGAGGAACTGGTTCGGGGTGCTGTTGAGGTTGGTGAAATTGCAGCGCCCGCCGCCGGACATCAGGATCTTCTGCCCCGCCTTGCGGGCATGGTCGAGCACCAGCACCCGCCGGCCGCGATAGCCCGCCGTCGCCGCACACATCAGTCCGGCAGCGCCCGCGCCGATAATCACCACGTCCACCTGCATCGAAGGCCTCGGATCAACTCGTTTGCTCGATTGGGGGCGCATCATAGCAATGCCGTCGGCATCACCGTCCCGTCATGCGCCGCGGCGTACTATGCTGGACGCTGCATTCGACCACCCACATGCCTTCCCGGTGCGCCCATGCCCCTGTCCTGCCCGATTCGTTGGCGGATACACGTATCGCCGACCCACCTGTTCGTGGCCATCGTATCGATGCCGTTATTGGCCCTACTGAGCCTACTGGCCTGGCTGCCAACGCCCGTCTCCGCCCAGTCCGAGCGCCCGGCGACCGCCGTGATCGCCTCGGATGCCGAGCGCCAGACCTGGTCGGACCCGCTCGAGGCACTGGGCACGGTGCGCGCCGACGAGTCGGTGACCCTGTCGGCCACGGTGACCGAGATCATCCGGGCTGTGCACTTCGAGGACGGCCAGCGCGTGGCGGCCGGCGACCTGCTGGTGCACCTGGAGGATCTCGAGGAGCAGGCCGAACTGGCCGCGGCGCAGGCGCGTCTGGTCGAGCAGCGCAACGCCCTGGAGCGTGCCCGGGGTCTGGCGGAACGCAACCTGGGTGCCCGGGCGGAGCTGGAGGATGCGCGAGCCCGGGTGCAGCAGGCGCAGGCAGACATCGAGGCCGCCCAGGCGCGCCTGGCGGCCCATCGCGTGCAGGCACCGTTCGATGGCGTGGTGGGTCTGCGCGATATCAGCCCCGGCATGCTGGTCAGCCCGGGGACGGCGCTGGTCCGACTCGACAAGCTCGATATCGTTGACGTGGATTTCACCGTGCCGTCGCGTCACCTCGGCGCGCTATCGCGCGGCCAGACCATCACGGCCAGTACCGATGCCTACCCGGGGCGGCGGTTCAGCGGCCGGGTTACCGCGATCGACAACCGCATCGATCCGGCGACCCGCAGCATCATGCTGCGCGCCCGGATCGAGAATGACGACGGTGCCCTGCGCCCGGGTCAGTTGATGCAGACCATCCTCGAGCGTGACCGGCGCGAGGTGGTGGCGGTGCCCGAATCGGTGCTGCTGCCGCAGGGCGAGCACCAGTATCTGTTCGTCATCGAGCGGGAGGCGATGACGGTCGAACGCCGTGAGGTCGAGATCGGCGAGCGCCGTGACGGTTGGGTGGAGGTGGTTGCCGGGGTCGAGTCCGGCGAGCGGCTGGTGCGACACGGCATCCAGAAGGTACGTGATGGCGATGCCGTGCGCGTGCTGGATGTCGCCGATGAGGACAATCCGATCCGCGAGATCCTGCGGCGTCATCGCGACTCGCTCGATGCCGAGCAGAACCGGCCGTGATCCTTTCCGATCTTTCCATCCGTCGTCCGGTACTGGCCGGTGTGCTGTCGGCGCTGCTGGTCGCCTTCGGCCTGATCGCGCTCGATCGGCTGCCGTTGCAGGAGTACCCGCACATCGACCCGCCGGTGGTCAGTGTCGACACCCGTTACCCCGGTGCCTCGGCCTCGGTGGTGGAAACGCGCATCACCCAGGTGATCGAGGACCGCATCGCCGGCGTCGAGGGTATCGAGATGATTACCTCGTCGAGCGAGGACGGCCGCTCGTCGATCACCGTGGAGTTCGCCCTGTCGCGCGATCTGGACGCGGCGGCGAACGACATGCGCGATCGCATCAACGGCGCGCTCGACAATCTGCCCGAGGAGGCCGACCCGCCCGAGGTGGAGAAGGCCGACTCCTCCAGCGAGGTGGTGCTCTGGCTGGGGCTGTCCGGCGAGGAGTATTCGATCGCCGAACTGACCGACTACGCCGAGCGCTACCTGGTGGATCGCTTTTCGGTGCTGCCCGGCGTCGCCCGGGTGCGGGTCTCCGGCAGCCAGACCTACTCGATGCGTGTCTGGCTCGACCGCCAGGCGCTGGCCGCCCATGGGCTGGCGGTCGGCGATATCGAATCGGCGCTACGGGCCGAGAACGTCGAACTACCGGCCGGTGCGATCGAGTCGCGCGAGCGCCAGTTCATCGTCCGCCTGCCGCGCAATTTCGAGACCGCCGCCGACTTCCGTGATCTGGTCATCAAGCGCGGCGAGGGCGGCCACCTGGTGCGGCTGGCGGATGTCTCCCGGGTGGAGGTCGGTGCGGTCGAGACCCGCAGCATCTTCCGCGAAAATGGCGTGCCGCGCGTGGGACTCGGGATGATCAAGCAGTCGACCGCCAACGTGTTGGAGATCGCCCGCGGCGCGAAGGCCGAGCGCGAGCGGCTGCTCGGCACCTTGCCCGACGGCATGACGCTCAATCTGAGCTACGACACCTCGGTGTTTGTCGAGAATGCCGTGCGCCAGGTGGTCTCGACCCTGTTCATCGCCATCGGACTGGTGGTGCTGACCATCTTCCTGTTCCTGGGCAACCTGCGCAGCACCCTGATTCCGGCGATCACCGTGCCGATCGCCCTGGTCGGTACCTTTGCCGCGCTCTACCTGTTCGGTTTTACCATCAACCTGCTCACGCTGCTGGCGCTGGTGCTGGCGATCGGCCTGATCGTCGACGATGCCATCGTGGTGCTGGAGAACGTCAATCGCCGCATCCAGGAATACGACGAGACGCCGTTGGTGGCCGCCTTTCGCGGCACCCGGCAGATCGCGTTTGCGGTGGTGGCCACCACCCTGGTGCTGGTGGCCGTGTTCCTGCCGCTGACCTTTCTCGAGGGCGATATCGGTCGGCTGTTCTCCGAGTTCGCGCTGACGCTCGCCGCGGCCGTGGTGAT
This sequence comes from Guyparkeria halophila, assembly GCF_034479635.1. Classification (NCBI taxonomy): domain Bacteria; kingdom Pseudomonadati; phylum Pseudomonadota; class Gammaproteobacteria; order Chromatiales; family Thioalkalibacteraceae; genus Guyparkeria; species Guyparkeria halophila. The sequence continues at coordinate 2,021,683 of NZ_CP140153.1, read as the reverse complement.
ATCGAGCTTCCTCGCCCTGACGCTCACGCCGATGATGGCCTCGAAGATCCTCGGCGGGCCTGAGCAGTCCGGCCGACTGGCCGCGACGGTGCAATCGCTGCTGGATGCCAGTCGGCGGGGTTATCGCGTCCTGCTGCGTGGGGCCTTGCGCCTGCGCTGGCTGGTGGTGCTGCTGTTTTTCGGCCTGGTGACCGGTACCGTCTGGCTGGCCGACCAGCTGCCGCGCGAATACACCCCGTCCGAGGACCGCGGCGCGTTCTTCATCGTGGTCAACGGGCCCGAAGGGGCCAGTTTCGACTTCATGCTCGATTACATGGACGAGATCGAGGCGCGCCTGGGTCCGCTGATCGAGTCGGGCGAGGTCGAGCGCGCCCTGATCCGTGCGCCACGCGGCTGGGGCAACATCGAGAACTTCAATACCGGCTTTGGCATCATCATTCTCGATGACTGGGCGAACCGGCGCTCCGGTTGGGCGATCATGGACGAGGTGCGCACCCTGGTCGCCGATCTGCCCGGGGTGCGCGCCTTCCCGGTGATGCGTCAGGGTTTCGGTCAGCAGGTGCAGAAACCGGTGCAGTTCGTCCTCGGTGGCGGCGAGTACGAGGAGCTGGCCGAGTGGCGCGACACGCTGCTTGCCCATATCCGCGAGGACAATCCGCGGCTGACCGGGCTGGATTCCGACTACAAGGAAACCCAGCCGCAGCTCAAGGTCGAGATCGACTACGATCGCGCCGCCGATCTGGGCGTGACCGTGACCGAGATCGGCCGCACACTCGAGACGCTGCTGGGCGGGCGCACGGTGACGCGTTACGTCGATGATGGCGAGGAATACGACGTGATCCTCGAGGGCGAGCGCGAGAACCAGCGCAGCCCGAGCGCGATCGACAACATCTACGTGCGCTCGGCGACCAGCGGCGAACTGATCCCGCTCGGCAGCCTTGTCAGCCTGACCGACTTTGCCGGACCGGCGACCCTCAACCGTTTCAACCGCATCCGCGCGATCACCATCGAGGCGGACCTGGCCGAGGACTACCCGCTGGGCGAGGCGTTGACCTACCTCGAGGACACGGTCGACGAGATCCTGCCGCCCGAGGCCCAGACCGACGTCAAGGGCCAGTCGCGCGACTACCGCGAGGCCGGTGGGGCGACCGTGTTCATGCTGGTGCTCGGGGCGCTGGTGGTGTTCCTGGTGCTGGCCGCGCAGTTCGAGAGCCTGGTGCATCCGTTCGTGATCATGCTGACCGTGCCGCTGGCGATCCTCGGGGCGCTGCTGGGCCTGCACCTCACCGGGCTGTCGCTCAACATTTACAGCCAGGTCGGGCTGGTGATGCTGGTGGGGCTGGCGGCGAAGAACGGGATTTTGATCGTCGAGTTTGCCAACCAGTTGCGCGATCAGGGTCGTGCGTTCGCCGAAGCGCTCGAGGAGGCGGCCGTCACCCGCCTGCGCCCGATCCTGATGACCGCGGTCACCACCATGGCGGGCTCGATTCCATTAATCGCCTCCAGCGGCGCGGGGGCCGAGACGCGGTTGGTGATCGGGACCGTCATCTTCGCCGGCGTGGCCCTGGCGACCGTGCTGACGTTGTTCGTGGTGCCGGTTGCCTACGACCTGCTGGCGCGGCGGACCGGGTCGCCGGGGGATGTGGCGCGTCGGTTGGAGCGGGATATGACGGACGATTCGATGGTTTGAGTTTGTCGGGGTTTCGCACGCCAAGCTCGTGGAGAGGCACGGATTGGCCGCCGTGCCCGGCGTGCGAGTCGATTTTCTTGCTTGTCCAAGAAAACCGACGAAAAGAAGACACCCCGGTGCCTTGGCCCTTCGGGCCTGATCGTCCCGGATGATATCCGCGACGATCAGCCTCGCGGACGAGGGATTGCGGACGGGTCGGTTCGACGCGACGTCCTGTCGCGGCGAACCTCTGGCCGGCGTCCATGCCGGCCAGACCCTGCAACCCCTCGCCCGCGAGGCAAGGCACAAGGGGCTCGACCCTTCGATAACGCGAGCAGTGTGAAGTCCGGGTCTCCCAGTTGTCTTGGGCATGTTTGCGATACCACCAGATGGATGGGCATCAAATCCCCTTGCGCCCTGCCTTGCGGCTGGTGGATGGCTCGGGGTCGGAGCGACAGGGAAGTCGCTCCGAGGCTCGCCGTGACAGGACGTCACGTCGAGCCGACCCCGAAGGCAGCCGCCGGTCGCAAGGCTTCGAGCCCGGACCTTGTCCGGGCTCGAAGGCCCGTAGGGCCAGGGCGCCGGGGTGCCCTTCTTTTCGCTCCTTTTCTTGGGCAAGCAAGAAAAGGGGCTCGCGCGCCACGCACGGTGGCTAATCCGTGCCTCTCCACGAGCTTGGCGTGCGAAAACCTCCACCCCGTCCGGATCGGCGCCCCGTTCCGTGCCATGCACTCGGCATGCGAAACTCTCCACCTCATCCCACCACGGAAAACGACATGACCATCTGGGTCGACGCCGACGCCTGCCCCGTCCCCATCAAGCAGATGCTCTTCCGCGCCGCCGACCGCGTCGGCGTGGACGTGGTGCTGGTGGCCAATCACCCACTGGCGGTGCCGCGCTCCAAGCGGGTGAGTTTCATGCAGGTGGCGCCGGGCTTCGATGTCGCCGACAATGCCATCGTCGAGGCCGCCGAGGCGGGGGATCTGGTGATCTCCGCGGACATCGAGCTGGCCGCCGACGCGCTCGCCAAGGGCGTGGCCGTCATCGGTCCGCGCGGCGAGGCGTTTTCCAACGAATCCATTCGTGGCCGTCAGGTCCAGCGCGAGTTCATGCAGACGCTGCGCGAGTCGGGCGTGGCCACCGGCGGTCCGCCGCCGCTGGGGCCGAAAGACAAGCAGGCCTTCGCCAGCGCGCTGGAACGCTGGCTGAACCAGTACCAACGTGAGAACAAGCCATGACCCTGCGACAGATCATCCTGGATACCGAGACCACCGGCATGCCGGTCGAGGAAGGCCACCGGTTGATCGAGATTGGTGCGGTCGAATTGGTCGAGCGTCGTCTGACGCATCGCAACTATCACCAGTACCTCAATCCCCAGCGTGCGGTCGACGCTGGCGCCTTCGCCGTGCACGGCCTGTCGAACGACTTTCTGGAGAACAAGCCGCATTTCGCCGAGGTGGCCGCGGAATTCCTCGATTACGTCCGCGGCGCCGAGTTGATCATCCACAACGCGGCGTTCGACGTCGGCTTTCTCGATGCCGAGCTCAAGCGCGCCGGCTTCCCGCCGCTGGCCGAGCACGTGGATCTCGTCACCGATTCGCTGGCCATCGCCCGGCACAAGCACCCGGGGCAGCGCAACAGCCTCGATGCCCTGTGCCGCCGCTACCAGATCGACAACTCCGACCGGACCTTGCACGGCGCACTGCTGGACTCCGAGATCCTTGCCGACGTCTATCTGGCCCTGACCGGCGGACAGTGGGACCTGACGTTCGAAAGCCCGGCCGAGACGGCGACCGGGGGGCAGGCGGCGCTGGGCACGATCCGCAGCGATCGGCCGCGACTGCGCGTGATTGCCGCCGAGCCCGATGCCGCCGACGCGCACGCCGAGTGGGTCGAACGTCTCCGGAAGGCGGACGAGGCGTTCGAGTGGCCGGCAATCGGTTCCTGATTGCGGTCACCGCGTCGGCTGGCGGGCACGTCCCGGGTTGAAACCGGCGAATGGTATGATTGAACATACCGGTTCGTCGGTGCCGGCACATCCTTGCTACCATTCGCGCGCAGAGCGGTATCCGATTCGTGCAGAGTTTCCCTAGAGCCGGCCTCGCGGGCGCGGTTTCGCATCACTCCGGTAGGTGGCCTTGACGGAATACATCCTCATCCTGATCAGCACCATCCTGGTCAACAACTTCGTGCTGGTGAAGTTCCTCGGCCTGTGCCCGTTTCTCGGGGTATCGAACAAGGTCGAGACCGCCATCGGCATGTCGTTGGCGACCACCTTCGTGCTGACACTCTCGGCGATCGCGAGCTACGTCACGCATGCCTGGCTGCTCGAGCCGCTGGGGCTGGGCTATCTGCGCACGATCATGTTCATCGTGGTGATCGCGGTGGTGGTCAACTTCACCGAGATGATGGTGCGAAAGACCAGCCCGCTGCTGCACAACGTGCTGGGCATCTACCTGCCGCTGATTACCACCAACTGCGCCGTGCTGGGCGTGGCGCTGCTCAACGTCCAGCAGGCCAACAGCTTTGTCGAGTCGGCGCTGTACGGTTTCGGCGCCTCGGTGGGCTTCTCGATGGTGCTGATCCTGTTTTCCGCTCTGCGTGAGCGACTGGCCGCGGCCGACGTGCCGGCGGCCTTCGACGGCGTGCCGATCGCCCTGGTCACTGCCGGGCTGATGGCACTCGGTTTCATGGGCTTTGCCGGGATGGTGACCGTCTGATGTGGCTCGCGATTCTTCTTGCCGTCGGGCTGGCGATCTTCTTCGGTGTGCTGCTGGGGCTGGCCGCGCAGTTCTTCCGGGTCGAGGGCAACCCGCTCGCCGAGCGCATCGACGAGCTGTTGCCGCAGACCCAATGCGGCCAGTGCGGCTACCCCGGCTGCAAGCCGTATGCCGAGGCGATGGCCAAGGGCGATGCGGATATCAACCGCTGCCCGCCCGGTGGCGAGTCGACCATCCGCAATCTCGCCGACCTGCTTGAGGTCGACTTCAAGCCGCTGGACGACGAGCTCGAGGTCCAGGAGGTCAAGACGCTCGCGATCATCGACGAGGAGGTCTGCATCGGCTGCACCAAGTGCATCCAGGCGTGTCCGGTCGATGCGATTCTGGGCGCGGCCAAGCAGATGCACACCGTGATCGAGGACGAGTGCACCGGTTGCGAACTCTGCGTCGAGCCCTGCCCGGTGGACTGCATCGACATGGTGCCGATCGAGGAGGGTGTCGAGGCCTACCGTTTCCCGATGCCCGAATCCGCCCATCCGGTGCCCACGCGTGGGGCGGCTGCCCGGAGCGAGGGCCTGGGCGAGGGTCTGGCCAATGCCTGAGGCGCGCGCCACGATCTCGCCGGGGCTGCACGGCTTCCACGGCGGGCTGGATCTCGATTATCACAAGGCGCCGGCCTGTGATCGCCCGATCGGCGAGATGCCGCTGGTCGACGAGTACGTCCTGCCGTTGCACATGCATATCGGCGCGCCGGCCATCCCGGTGGTCGCGGTCGGTGACCACGTCCGTCGCGGCCAGTTGCTGGCCCGCCCGGACGATTTCATCTCCGCGGCCATCCACGCGCCCACCTCGGGCGTGATCCAGGCGATCGAGCCGCGCGGCCTGCCGCACCCGGGCGGCCTGTCCGCGCAGAGCATCGTGCTGGCCGCCGACGGCGAGGACCGCGAGGCCGAGCCGCTCGAGCCCTGGCCCGATTACCAAAACAGGAGCCCCGTCGAGATCCGGGCACGGCTGCGCGAGGCCGGCATCGTCGGCCTGGGTGGCGCGGTGTTCCCTACCGCGGTTAAGCTCGCCACCGCCAACCCCGGCGGGGTCGAGACGCTGGTGCTCAACGGCGCGGAATGCGAACCCTTCATTTCCTGTGACGACCGACTGATGCAGGAGGCGCCCGAGCCCATCCTGCGAGGCGCGCAGATGATGCTGCATGCCGTCGGTGCCTCGCGGTGCCTGATCGGGATCGAGGACAACAAGCCGCGGGCGATCGAGGCCCTGCAGGCGGTGATCGACCGGCTCGCGGCCGACGAGGACGAACGACGCTTCGAGATCAAGGTGGTGCCGAGCATCTACCCGGCCGGTGGCGAGAAGCAGCTGATCCGTACGCTCACCGGCATCGAGGTGCCGCGCAATCGGCACGTCACCGATTACCGGTTGCTGTGCCTGAACGTCGGCACCGTGGCCAACAGTTGGCATGCGGTGGTCGAGGGCCGCGCACTGACCGAGCGGGTCGTCACCGTCACCGGCGGCGGGGTGGCCGAGCCGCGCAATCTGCGGGTACGTGTCGGTACACCGATGGCGAAGGTGATCGAGGCGGCCGGCGGTTATACCCAGGGCGTCGACCGATTGCTGATGGGCGGGCCGATGATGGGCTTTGCCCTGCATGAGGATGCCGTGCCGGTGGTCAAGGCGACCAACTGCCTGCTCGCCATGCGGCCGGTCGATCGCGATCCGACCCCACCGCCGCAGCCCTGCATCCGCTGTTCGCGCTGCTCGGAGGCCTGCCCGGCCGACCTGCTGCCGCAGCAGCTCTACTGGTACGCGCGCGCCCAGCAGTTCGAGCGCAGCCACGACTATCACCTGTTCGACTGCATCGAGTGCGGGGTCTGCTCGGCGGTCTGCCCGTCGCACATTCCGCTGGTGCAGTATTTCCGCCACGCCAAGACCGAGATCTGGTCGGCCGAGCGCGAGAAGGCCAAGGCCGAGCACGCCCGGCGACGGTTCGAGTTCCACAACGAGCGTATCGAGCGCCAAAAGGCCGAACGGGAGGCGGCGCTGGCGAAAAAGCGTGCTGCCATCAAGGCCGCCCAGGAAAAGGCGGCAAAAAAGGACGCCCAGGAGGCCGACGCCCCCGCCAACGCCAACGGGGAGGGCCGCAAGAGCGCGACGACGTCGGCCGACGATGGCAAATCCGCCGCCTCGATGAGTATCGAGGCCGCCCGCGCCCGGGCCAAGGAGCGCAAGGCGCGCGTGCAGCAGGGGCCGCGTGGCCAGGGTGAGCCGGGTGAGCCGGGTGAGCCGGGTGAGCCGGATGGTGCCGCACCCCCGTCGGATGAATCCACCGAACGGCCGGGAGGGTCGTCATGAAGTTTCCGGTCCAGACCTCGCCACACGTCGAGGCCCGCTCCAACGTGGCCGACGTGATGACGGTGGTGCTGTGGGCGCTGGTGCCCGGCACTGTCGTGGCGACTTGGCTGTTGGGCTGGGGCGTGTTGTTCAACGTGGCGCTGGCCGTCGGCGCGGCCTGGCTGACCGAGGCCCTGATGCTGTGGCTGCGGGCGCGGCCGTTCCAGCCGGCGCTGAGTGATCGATCGGTCTTGATTACCGGCTGGATACTCGCGCTGTGCCTGCCCAACCTGGCCCCCTGGTGGTTGCCGGTGGTGGGCGCGGTCTTCGCGGTGGTCGTCGCCAAGCAGCTTTACGGCGGCATCGGCTACAACCTGTTCAATCCGGCGATGGTCGGCTACGTGGTACTGCTGGTCTCCTTCCCCGAGGCGATGACCCGCTGGGGCGCACCGATCGAGGGCGGGGCGGCGAGCCTGACGCTGGCCGAAGCCGCGCAATGGACCTTCTTCGGCGTGCTGCCGGGCGCCACCGGCTTCGACGCCCTGAGCCAGGCCACTCCCCTGGACCAATGGCGGATGGTGGTGACCCAGGGCGGTGAGGTCACCGGGGCGGGCCTCTCGATCTGGCAGGGCGGGGCGTGGTCGGTCTGGCTCAACCTGGCCTTTCTCGCGGGCGGCGCCTGGATGTTCTATCGCGGCGCGATTCGATGGCATATCCCGGTCGCGATGGTGGCCGGGGTGCTGCTGACGGCCGCGTTGCTGTGGGGGATCGATCCGGAGCGTTTTGCCGACCCCCTGTTCCACCTGGTCACCGGTGGGGTGATTTTCGGGGCGCTGTTTGTCGCCACGGACCCGGTCACCGCCTCCACCACCCCGCGGGGGCGATTGGTGTTCGGCTTCGGTATCGGCGTGCTGGCGGTGCTGATTCGCAGTTTCGGCAACTACCCGGATGGGGTGGCCTTTGCCATCCTGCTGATGAACCTGGCCGTCCCCTTGATCGATTACTACACCCAGCCGCCGGTCTTCGGTCGCAAGGATCGCGTCGGTACCGATACGGAGGGCCGCTGACGTGATCAACCTGGAACTGCGTCGCGTGGTGATCACCGCGGTGGTGTTGGCCATGTTCTTCGGTCTGGGCGTGGGGTTTGTCGCCTATACCCAGCAGAAGACCGCCGACCAGATAGAGATGAATCGCCAGGCCGTGCTGCTCGGCCAGATCATGGCGGTGCTGCAGGGCCAGACGCACGACAACAATCCGGCCGAGGAGGCCTTTCTGCTGCCCGATCCCGAGGCACTCGAGCTGGGTGAGCCGGTGATCCGGCCGGCCGCGGACGACGTGCTGCCGACGACGCTGTCGGTCGAGCAGCGCGAGCGGGCGATGCGTGCCGGCCAACTGGGGTTTCGTGCCCGCGAGGATGGCGAGGTGGTGGCGGTGGCCATCCCGGTGGTCACCCATCGCGGTTACAGTGGCGATATCCGCTTGCTGGTGGGCGTGACGATCGATGGTGAAATCGCCGGCGTGCGCGTGCTCGAGCAGCGGGAGACCCCGGGCCTCGGTGACAAGATCAAGGCGGACAAGACCGACTGGATACAGGGTTTCTCCGGGCGTCGGTTGGGTGATCCCCCGGCCGAGGACTGGGCGGTGAAGAAGGATGGCGGCATCTTCGACCAGTTCACCGGCGCGACGGTCTCGCCCCGCGCCGTGGTGGGGGCGGTCAAGGACGTGCTGGAGTACGTCGACCGCCACCACCCGTTGCTGTTCGACGAGCCGCCGACGACAACGGCAGAGGAAGACGAGCATGAATGACCCGCGTCTATCCGAACTGGCCCTCGACGGGCTGTGGAAGAACAACCCCGCGCTGGTACAGGTGCTCGGCCTGTGCCCCTTGCTCGCCATTTCCAACACCACGGTCAACGCGCTCGGGCTGGCGATCGCCACGCTGGTGACCCTGTTGGTCTCCAACGGCGTGGTGTCCCTGATCCGTGACTGGGTCCGCGCCGAGGTGCGCCTGCCGGTCTACGTGATGGTGATTGCCTCGGTGGTCACCATCATCGAACTGATCATGAACGCCCACTTCCACGAGCTCTACAACACGCTCGGCATCTTCATCCCGCTGATCGTGACCAACTGCATCATCATTGCCCGGGCCGAAGGCTTTGCCTCGCGCCACGGGTTCGGGGTGTCGCTGTTCGACGGCCTGATGATGGGCCTGGGGTTCGGTCTGGTGCTGGTGGTGCTGGGGGGCATGCGCGAGCTGATCGGTTTCGGCACCCTGCTCGATGGCGCGGATCAGCTGTTCGGGCCGATCGCGATCGACTGGGGCGTGCGGATTCTCCCCGAGCAGATGACCTTCCTGCTGGCCCTGATGCCGCCGGGGGCGTTCATCGGCCTGGCGTTGCTGGTGGCCTTCAAGCAGGCGATCGACCAACGCTCGTCGCGACGGGCCCGTGCCGCCCAGGCTGCCCAGGCCGCCCGCTCGCCGGAACCGGCCGCTGAGGCGGCCGGCTGATTCCGGCCAGGACGTTTGCCGATTCAGTCGACGTCACGCCCCCGGCCTGGGTGCGCGTGGCGGTACAGTCCGATCGGCCTGACATACCGGTTCACAGGGGACAAGGAGAGAGAGATGGCTGCAGAAATCAAGACCGAAGAACTCGAGTATCGTTCCGACGACCTGACCATGAAGGGCCTGGTCGCCTATGATGCCAATGCCGCCGGACCGCGACCGGCGGTGCTGGTGGTGCCGGAGTTCTGGGGCCGGACCGCCTACATGGAAAAGCGCGCACGCGACATGGCCGAGGCCGGTTATGTCGGTTTCGCCATCGACCTCTATGGCGATGGCCGCGTCACCGAGGACGCCGGCGAGGCCACCGAGCTGATGAATCAGGCCCTGGCAGATTTCGAGGCGTTGAAAACCCGTTATCGGCTCGCGATCGAGGCGATCAAGCGCCATGATGCCGTCGATGCCGAGCGGCTTGCGGCGATCGGGTACTGCTTCGGCGGCTCGGTGGGCTTGAGCATGGCCCGCCAGGGCGTGCATCACGACGCGCTGGCGACCTTCCATGCCGGCATCAGCGGCCTGGCACCGATTGCCGGGACCATCGACACGCCCACCTGGATCTTCACCGGTGAGGATGACCCGATGGCCGACCCGCAGGTGGTCGAGCGCGTCGCCGACGAGATGCGCGAGGCCGGCGCCCAGGTGCAGGTCACCCGCTATCCCGGGGTCAGTCATGCCTTCACCAATCCGGGTGCCGACGAGAAGGCCGCGAAGTTCGGCCTGCCGCTTTCCTACGACGAGAGCGCTGACCGCGATTCGATGGCGAAGACGCTCGATTTCTTCGCGGACAAACTGGGCTGAGCCCCGATCCAGGCTGGGGCGTTGTCGGTCGCGTTGCACCGCGAAGGGGCAGATGTTTGCCGCCGGGGCCGTTTGGGCGGGCCCTCGGTCTTGGCCGGTCGTCGCGGAGAAACCGCGTCATGGCGCGGATAGCCCCTTGCCATCCGCGCGTCACAAACCGCTGGCATGCTTCTCGCTGTTAGTGGTTTGCCAACACGACGCGTCGTCCTTCATCGGTTCCGGCGCGCCCCGTTTGGTGCTCTTTGACTCCTCCTTCCTGGGCGCCCCTCGTGGGCGCCTCTTTTTGCCCGCTACATGGCCGGTCCGCTCGGGTTAAACTGCCCGCCTGGGCCGTCGCCCAACCCATTTTCTTTGCCAGCCAAGGACATCATGCATTCGGCCAATTACATCAGCACCATCGATCGCTATCACGAGCAATCGCGCTCGATTCGTGAACTGATCGAATCGATCATCACCGGGATCGGCGAGCCGCGGCTGCTCACCGACCAGGCGGCCCTGCATTCGGTGACCGAGAAGCTGATCGATCTCTATCCCTTTGTCGATCTGGTCTACCTGCTGGACGAGGAGGGGGTTCAGGTCGCCGAGTACGGTGCTGACGAGACCGGCTATGTCAATCGGGCAATGGGGCGAGGCAAGGGCACCGATCGCAGTCAACGACCGTATTTCAAGTTCTTCCAGGAGGGGGAGTACGTCCACCTGACCGAGCCGTATCTGTCCTCCGCCTCGCGGGATCTGTGCATCTCGGCGACCCTGCAGATCGAACACCAGGGACGGGTGGGTTACCTGGTCATCGACGTCGACCTCGAGGCGATGATCAGCTTCCTGCTTGGTGACACCCTGCGTCGCCGTATCGAGCCATTCTTTCGCGCGCTCTACGGTTTGTTCGCCGCGGCGATGCTGATGGTGGCCGGCGTGCTTTTCTACAGCAGCATGAGCGAGTTGGTCCACGCCTTGATGGAACCCGGCTGGGCGGCTGAGCTGCGACTCAAGCCATTCGAGGTGATCGTCGTCCTGACATTGGCCATGGCCATCTTCGATCTGGCCAAGACGGTGTTCGAGGAAGAGGTGCTGATGGAGAAGGATGTCCATCGCCACAGCACCGTGAGACGAACCATGACGCGCTTTGTCGCGGCCATCCTGGTTGCCATCCTGATCGAAGGTCTGTTGACCATGTTCAAGGTGTCGATGGGCTACTCGGATCAGGGAACGGTGGCTACCCTGATGGTGTTCGCCGCAGCGGCCCTGCTGGTGGCGCTGGGCCTGTACGTGTACCTCGGCGCACTCGCCGAGGCGGCCTTGCTGGGCAACAATGGCCGCAGTCGACGCTGGCGCAACGTGCGCAATCGGCGTGACCACTGACCCATCCCACGGAAGGAAACCGGTATGACCGCACTCGGCCCCTTGATGATCGATCTGGCCGGCCCGGAAATCACCCCGGCCGACCGGCGTCGACTGCAGCACCCTTCCACGGGCGGGGTGATCCTGTTCGCCCGTCATTTCGAAGGATGGGAGCCGCTTGCCGAGCTGATCGCCGAGATCCGGGCCCTGCGACGGCCGCACCTGCTGATCGCCGTCGACCAGGAAGGCGGGCGCGTACAGCGTTTCAAGGGTGACGGCTTCGTGGCCTTGCCGGCGATGGGGCGTCTGGGCGATCTCTTCGACGAGGATCGTCAGGCCGGCCTGGAAGCGGCCCGCTCGCTGGGCTGGCTGATGGCGGTGCAGCTGCGCGAGGTCGGGGTGGACCTGAGCTTCGCCCCGGTCCTCGACCTCGACCGCGGCATCAGCGGCGTGATCGGTGACCGGGCCTTCGACGAACGCCCCGAGGCGGTGATCGCGCTGGCGATCGCCTGGACCGGCGGGATGCAGGATGCCGGCATGGCTGCCGTGGGCAAGCACTATCCCGGGCATGGTGCGGTCGCGGCCGACTCGCACATCGCCCACCCGGTCGATCCGCGCCCGCTCGCGACCATCGAGAAGACCGATCTGCGCCCGTTCCGGGCGATGGCGGATCGCCTGATCCCCGGCCTGATGGTCTCGCATGTGGTCTACCCGGAAGTGGACGCGCGGCCGGCCGGTTTCTCGCCGGTCTGGGTGCGCGAGATCCTGCGTCAACAGTGGGGCTACGAGGGGGCGGTATTCAGCGACGATCTCACCATGGCGGCCGCCTCGGCCGTTGGCGAGATCGAGGAGCGCGTCGAGCAATGCCTGGCGGCCGGGGTCGACATGGCGCTGATCTGCAACCACCCCGAACTGGTCGACCGGGTGCAGCAGTCGCTGGCGTTTGCAGCCAGTCCCCAGCGCGAGGCGCGGCTGGCCCGGATGTTCGGGCACGGCCCGGTGCCGAGCGAAGCCAAGCTGACGCACTCGCCGCGTTACGCCGCGGCCCTGCGATGGATCGAACGGCTGGGCGTGGACGAGCCGGACCTGTTTCCCGATCGGGCCTGAACCCCGTCCACCGGAGAGCGTCATGCAAGTGAGCGACAACCTTCGCCAGCAGTCCGATCAGCTTGATGCCTTGCTGGCGCGCTGCGAGTGCCTGGTCACCGCCGAGGCCATGCAGACGGCCTATGCGCGCCTGGCCGGGGAAATCAATCAGCGACTCGCCGGGCACCTGCCGGTGGTGCTTGCCGTGATGAATGGCGGATTGATCAGTGCCGGGCAACTCCTGCCTCGATTGGCGTTTCCGCTGGAGCTTTCCTACCTGCACGCCACACGCTACCGGGGAGCGACCACCGGCGGGGCGCTCAAGTGGCTCGCCCAACCGGACATCGAGCTGGCCGGGCGCGAGGTGCTGCTGGTCGACGATATCCTCGACGAGGGGACCACGCTGGCGGCGGTACGCGAATGGTGCATCGACGCGGGGGCGGCCCGCGTGTGGATCGCGGTGGCGACCGACAAGCAGCATGATCGCAAGGTGCCGGGGCTGACCGCGGACTTCTGCGGTGTGTCGGTGCCCGATCGCTACATCTTCGGCGAGGGCATGGATTACCATGGCTACTTTCGCAACCTGCCCGGCATTCATGTCCTTCCCGAGGGGGAGTGAGCCGGCGGGTGACTTGAATCGACGGGAGGACTGACGTGCATCTGGCAATCATCGGCGGGACGGGGCTGTCCCAGATCGAGGGGATCGACGAGGTGCGTCACCAGGTGGTTCCCACGCCATTCGGTGAGCCGTCCGGGCCGGTGACCATCGGCCGGATGCAGGGGTGCGACGTGGTGTTCCTGCCGCGGCATGGCTACAACCACCGCATCCCGCCGCACCAGGTCAATTACCGCGCGAATATCTGGGCGCTGCGCGAGCTCAAGGTGAGTCGCGTCCTGGCCGTGGCGGCCGTCGGCGGGATTCATCCCGATATGGGTCCGGGGTCGCTGGTGGTGCCCGACCAGCTGATTGATTACACCTGGGGGCGCCCGTCGACCTTCTATGAAGGTGACCTCGACTCGGTTACCCACGTCGACTTCACCTACCCCTACGATGCCTCCCTGCGCGAGGCGTTTCTTTCGGCCGGCCGGGCGCTGGACCTGCCCATCATCGATGGGGGCACCTATGGCGCCACCCAGGGGCCGCGCCTCGAGACGGCCGCCGAGATCCGGCGGCTGGAGCGTGACGGTTGCGACGTGGTCGGCATGACTGGCATGCCCGAGGCGGTGCTGGCACGCGAGGCCGGCATCGACTACGCCAGCCTGAATGTCGTCGCCAACTGGGCGGCCGGGGTGCATGACGGCGAGACGGTCTCGATGAAGGAAATCGAGAAGACGCTTGCCACCTCGATGCGCCACGCGCGCCGGATCCTCAAGCAGATCCTCAGCGGCGAGGATCAGATGCTCTGCCGAACCAAGGTGGGCTAGGGGCAGGTCTCCCACCAGGCCCGGGGCTGGCCTCGCCCCGGTGACGGGCGGCCCTCGCGTTGCCGGGGGTATCCATCGCCGGCGCGCCCCCTGACAGTTGCCGGCAGGCAGGGTAAAATGCCCGCAAATCATCTGCTCGCCGCCAGGCCGTGGCCCGGATAATCGGGTCCGGTCGGGCGGCGCGTCATTCCAAGTGAGATTCCCATGACGCATCAAAGCCGCTACACCGGTCTGCTGGATCGGTACCGTGACCGCCTGCCGCTGTCCGACGACACCCGTCTGATCAGCCTGGGCGAGGGTGCCACCCCGCTGATTCGGCTGCACAACCTGCCCAAGGTGTTGGGCCGTTCGGTGGACATCTACGTCAAGTACGAGGGGCTCAACCCCACCGGCTCGTTCAAGGACCGTGGCATGACCATGGCGGTGACCAAGGCGGTGGAAGAGGGCTCCAAGGCCATCATCTGCGCCTCGACCGGCAACACCTCGGCAGCGGCCGCGGCCTACGCGGCGCGCGCCGGGATCACCGCCTTCGTCATCATCCCCGACGGCAAGATCGCGATGGGCAAGATGGCCCAGGCGATGATGTACGGGGCGACCATCCTGCAGATCCGCGGCAACTTCGACGACGGCATGCGCCTGGTCAAGGAAGTCGCCGAGGAGGCACCGGTCACCATCGTCAACTCCGTCAACCCGTACCGCCTGCAGGGCCAGAAGACCGCCGCCTTCGAGATCATCGAGGAGCTGGGGCGCGCGCCGGATTACCACTGCCTGCCGGTAGGCAATGCGGGCAACATCACCGCGCACTGGATCGGCTATTGCGAGTTTTCGGCCACCTCGGGAGACCACGTGACCGAATCCTGCGCCTACTGCAACGGCAAGTGCCCGTTCGCCGGCGGCGGCTCGGGCGGTAATCGACCCAAGATGGTCGGTTACCAGGCGACCGGCTCGGCACCGTTCATGCGCGGCGAGATGGTCGACGATCCGGACACGGTCGCCACGGCCATCCGCATCGGCCACCCGCAGAGCTGGGACCGTGCCTGGAAGGTGATGGAGGAATCCGGTGGCTGGTTCGCCGAGGTCACGGACGCCGAGATCCTCGCCGCCCAGCGCATGCTGACCCAGCACGAGGGTATCTTCTGCGAGCCGGCCTCGGCCGCCTCGCTGGCCGGCCTGATCAACGATCTCGAGGCCGGCAAGATCCAGGACGGTTCGAGTATCGTCCTGACGCTGACCGGCAACGGCCTCAAGGATCCGGACACGGCCATCGGCCAGTGCACCGGCGAGATGCCGGGCGTCGAGAAGGCCACGATGGTGACCATCGATGCCGATCTCGACTCGGTGCGCAACGCGATCCTGGGTTTCATGAAGTAAGCCCGGTTCGACAACCGGCGCTGAACAAAAGACCCCGCCTCGGCGGGGTCTTTTGCGTTTCGGGGTGGGGCGCCCCGGAAGGAGACAAGGGAGGCAGCAAGGAGGGCGACAAGGAGGGCGACAAGGCAGGCAGCCAGAGCGTCGTCATGTGCGCTCGTGTGGCCGCGGGCTCCTCAACCTTCTCGTCCAAGGGCGCTGGCTGCTGGCCTCAGTCGTCGTGTGCCACCGGCTGCAGATCATCCTGGTTTGGACAGGCACAAAAAAGCCCCGCCGAAGCGGGGCTTGATAACGCTAGGTTTGGTGCCTGTTGCTTACTGGCTTACACCGGTAACCACGGCGCCAACGACCTTCGGCTCGGCGTCATAGCAGTCGCTCATGCAACGCTCGTTCTTGACGTCCGGGCGGGTGTCGGTCACGTAGTAATCACGCGCCGGCATGTCCACATCGGCCAGCGTCTCGTCGCTGCAGACGAAGTCCGAGTCGACGATCATGCCCAGGTTCAGCACGTAGCAGGTGACGGCGTAGGACTCGTCAACACCCATGGTGCCTGGTGCGTAAAACGGCATGTGGCGCTTGATCATGTCGAACAGCGTCGGGGCGTGGCCCCAGGCGTTGTTGACCGCACGGTTGCCCACGCCATCAAGGCCCTGCTTGAGGGACTTGATGAATGCCGGCATCGGATCGCTGGCCATCTTCGGGTAGCCCTCGGCCCCTTCACCGAACGCGCCGTGGCACATGGCGCACTGCGCGTCGTACGGATCTTGACCCGCTTGAACGCTACCGGAACCTTCCGGCAGGTTGGTGCCGTCGTAGAACACACTGATGTCCCACGGCTCGATGGCCTTGTCGGTGATGTTCTTACCAATGCCGTTGAAGCCACTGGCGTGCTCGGCTGCGATGCCGGCGGTGCTCAGGCCAAGGGCCATGGCACCGGCCGCGAGACCCAGCCCGAACTTAGAAGTTTTCAATTTGGACATTCTTCACCTCGCCGGTCTTCTCGATTTTCCAGGCCTGAATGGAGTTCTTGTGGTAGATGCTGTTAAAGCCACGCACCTTCCGCATCTGCATCAGAGTCGGCTGAACGTAGCCGGTCTCGTCGGTAACGCGGCTCATGATCAGGTGCTCGCCACCCTTCCACTCGAACGGGAGCTTGAACTTGGTCACGCACTTGCTCAGTACGGGCTCGACCAGCTCGGCCTCTTGCCAGTTCTTGCCGCCATCAATGGAGACGTCGACGTGAGCGACCTTGCCGCGACCGGACCAAGCGATGCCACGGATCTCGTAAGCACCCTTGCCCTTCATCTGGTAGTCCGGGCACGGGTAGTTGATGACCGAGTTGGCTTCGTTGACCAGCGAGAACTGACGGATGGTGCCATCCGGCAGCGGCTCGATGTAGTGACGAGTTTCCTGATAGGTGACCAGCGGCTTGTCGACGAACTTGATGCGGCGCAGCCACTTGATCGACATGTTCGCTTCGCAGCCCGGGAGCAGGAAGCGGATCGGGTAGCCGTTTTCCGGACGCAGCGCTTCGCCGTTCTGGGCGTAGGCAATCATTGCGTCCTTGTACATCTCGCAGCTGTCGGCCGGGATCGGCTCGCCGAACTGGTCCTTGGCGCCTTCCATCGGGATGGAGCGCTGCAGGGCCGAGCCGTCGGCACCTTCGGCGTACAGCCAGGTCGACTTCGGATCGACGCCGACGTATTCCATCAGGTCGGTCAGCTTGACGCCGGTCCACTCGGAGCAGCTCATCATGCCGTGGGTGAACTGCATGGAATCCATCTGGACGCCGCGCCACTCCATTGCACCGTTGGCCGGGCACTCGAGGAAGTGGATCGCGGTGTGCGACGGCATGCGCTTCAGATCGTCCATGGAGAAGATCATCGGCTTGTCGACCATGCCGTGGATGACCAGCTGGTGGGTCTCCGGATCGATGTCGACGGCGCCAGCGTGGTGACGCTCGAAGTGCAGACCGTTCGGCGTGATGATGCCGTTGAGGTCCTGCCACGGGGTGAAGCTGATCGACGCGACGGTGTCGGCGGTCAGCCAGCTGACGTTGCGGCGCACCACGTCCTTCTCGAACTTGGACGGCATGCCGTAAGGAACGGACACGACGCCACGACCGAGAATATTCCGGGTCGGGTTGATCTCCAGCGGCTCGGTGACGGTCTCCAGGTCGACGTCGCCGTAGGCATTGCCGGCGGCTGCAGCGGCAGCACCGGTTGCCGCGAGCGCGACGCTCTTGCGGAGGAATTTGCGACGGTCGCTGGAAGCCACGCCCTCGCGGGCATCGCTCTGCGGCGTCTGATCAAGTGTGGTTTCTGACATTGCTCACTCCTGCATCGTAGGCAATTGGTCGGATCAACGTAGGTTCGATCCATTCCGTGCCCCCCGGTTCTCCGACAACCGAAAGACGCGTGTTTTTGAGGACAGGCCGGCGGCTCGCCGATGTCGACAATGACCCGCTATTGTTCATGGCTCTTCGAGCCGGGTCAATCCGAACCGGGTTCTCTGGTCGATGGCCCGATCAAAAAATTGAACCGGCAGCAATCTACATCAGCGGGTTCTAATTAACAACTGGATGCGGGTTCGAACATTTAATGGGGTATCAGCCCCATCGGTTCGCCTGGACCCGAGTGTTAGAAGGAACGCGCCCGCGCGCGCTTCGGCTGTGTCAGCCTTGGCGCGAGGCACCTGGGTCGTTATAGTTTGTTGGAAATATCCAGCAGGGCAGTGACCTTCACCGTGTACCGTTCCATCCGTGTCCAAAAGGCCGATTTCGACATCGGCAATGTCCTCGGCGAATTGCGCTCGCAATGCGCCCATGTCGGGGCGGTCGTCAGTTTTCTCGGCACCGTGCGCGACATCAACGACGACCTGGAAGTCAGTGATCTCGTCCTCGAACATTATCCCGGCATGACCGAGCGGGCGCTCGAACGCGTGGCCGATGAGGCGATATCGCGTTGGCCCTTGGCCGGCGTGAGCATCGTTCACCGCGTCGGTCACCTCCGGCCCACTGATCAGATCGTGCTGGTCGCGGTCGCCAGCGCCCACCGCGGCGATGCCCTCGAGGCCTGCACCTTCGTGATGGACTATCTCAAGACCCACGCGCCGTTCTGGAAGAAGGAGGTCGATCCCGAGGGCAACACCCGCTGGGTGGATGCTCGCGAGAGCGATGAGGCGGCCCGTCGGCGCTGGTTTGCCGATTTCGATTGAGGAGAAGGTTGCGTGGAATCCGTCGAGGACGTCATCAAACGGTTGGCCGACTGGATCGAGCCACTGGCAGAGGTCGAACGGGTGCCCGTGCTCGAGTCGGTCGGTCGCGTACTGGCCGCGCCGTTGGCCGCGCCCCGCGACGTGCCGATTGCGCCGTTGAGTCTGTTCGACGGTTACACGGTGGCCGGCCCCCTGGTGGCGGGCGAGTCGTTGCCCGTGGTTGGCAAGCAGTTTGCCGGTGACCCGCCGGCAACGCTCGCCCCAGGCACCGCCATGCGTATCTTCACCGGCGCCCTGTTGCCCGAGGGGGCGGACACCGTGATTGCCCAGGAGTCGGTCGAACTCGATGCGCAGCGGGGGCATTGGCAAGAGGATCTGTCGATCGGTGCCGGGGTGCGCGCCGCCGGGGCGGATACGCGTGAAGGGCAGGTTCTGCTCGAAACCGGCACCCGCATCAGCGTGGCGCAGATGGGGCTGATCGCCAGTACTGGCGAGGCCACGGTCGCGGTGCGTCGGCGGGTGCGGGTCGCGCTGCTGACCACCGGTGACGAACTGCTGGCGCCCGGTGACCCATTTGCGCCAGGCAAGATCTATGACGCCAACGGGCCGATGCTCGAGGCGCTGCTGCGCGCCGCCGGCGTCGAGATCGTCCAGCGTGCCTGCCTGCCGGACGACCGCGAGGTGATCGATGCCCAGTTGCGCGAGGCGGCACGGGCCGACCTGATCGTTACCTCCGGCGGTGTGTCGGTCGGCGAGGCCGATCTGGTGCGCGCTGGCGTCGAGGCGCTGGGGCGGATCGATCACTGGCGCATCTTTCTCAAGCCGGGCAAGCCGCTGGCAATCGGCGAGGTGCTGGGCACACCGTTTCTCGGCCTGCCGGGCAATCCGGTCTCCACCTTCGTTACCTACCTGCGATTCGTGCGCCTGGCGATCGACCGGTTGGCCGGCGAGGCCGAGCCGGGTGCCTGGCCGACGCAGTGGCTGCCGCTGGCCGCCGCCCGCCAGGGGGGTGATCGTCCCGAGTACATCCGGGTGCGCCGTATCGCGGGCGAGGGCCGATTGATGCTCGAACCCTACCCGGACCAGAACTCGGGGCTGCTCAGTTCGCTTGCCTGGGCCGATGGTCTCGCACTGATCCCGCCGGACGCCCGACTCGCTGCGGGCGACCCGGTCGAATACACCGCCTTCAAGGAGATTGGCCTATGAGCCGCACCCTCACGCACCTCGACGAGAAGGGCGAGGCCCGCATGGTCGACGTTGGCGACAAGGCGCACACCCAGCGCGTTGCCGTGGCCGAGTCACGCATCGTGATGCAGCCGGAGACGCTGGAGTTGATTCTCTCCGGCGGTCACAAGAAGGGTGACGTGCTGGCCACGGCGCGTATTGCCGGGGTCATGGCCGCCAAGCGCACCGGCGATCTGATCCCGATGTGTCACCCGCTGATGCTGACCAAGGTGAAGGTCGAGCTCACCCCCGAGCCCGACCGTCACGCGGTCCACATCACCGCCGAATGCGCCGTCACCGGTCAGACCGGCGTGGAGATGGAGGCGCTCACCGCGGCCTCGGTGGCCGCGTTGACGTTGTACGACATGTGCAAGGCGGTCGATCGCGGCATGGTGATCGAGCAGACGCGCCTGCTGGAAAAACGCGGTGGCAAGAGTGGTCACTGGCAGGCGGGCGCCGTGTCCTGACGCCCGGCGCCGGGGTGGAGGCGGGTGTCGGCGCAGGCGTTCGGTTTTTCCCGCCATAACGCTTGCATTTTCGAGCGCGGCTGATACCGTTATGTCCAAGTGAACATGACGCACGTTTCACTTGCTCCTGCATCGCAGGTCCCGGTCGAGGCCGATTCCGACCCCTCGGTCTCGGCCGGGCCCCATTTCCCGCGCGGCGGGCTGCCACGCCGGCCGCGCACGTTGAAGACACCCATGCCACCCGGATGGAGGCATGGTCCAGGCAAGGGCTGACCAGAAAATGCAGCAGTTGACCGACCCGTTTGGCCGCTCCATCAACTACCTGCGGCTGTCCGTAACGGACCGCTGCGACCTGCGCTGTTTCTACTGCATGCCCGAGGGCTTCAAGGACTTCGAGGTGCCCGAGCACTGGCTGACGCCCGACGAAATCGAGCGGCTGGTGGGTGTGATGGCCGACATGGGCCTGTCCCATGTCCGCATTACCGGTGGCGAGCCCCTGGTGCGCAAGGGCATCGAGGACATCGTCGGCCGGGTCGCCTCGATGCCCGGCATTCAGGACGTCTCGCTGTCGACCAACGCCACCCGCATGAACAAGATGGCAGAAACCCTGCGCGCGGCGGGCGCCGATCGCATCAACGTCAGTCTCGATACCCTCGATCCCGAGCGGTTCAAGTCGATCACCAAGGGCAAGGTCGACAAGGTCGTCGACGGGCTGGCCGCGGCCAAGGCCGCCGGCTTCGACCCGATCAAGATCAACGCCGTGGTAATGAAGGGCCTCAACGAGCACGACATGGAGGGGTTGCTCGACTACTGCATCGACAACGGCTTCACCCTGCGGATGATCGAGACCATGCCGATGGGCGAGACCGGCCGGGATGCGATCGACCATTACGTCAGCCTCCAGGACGTCAAGAAGCGCCTAAAGGCCAAGTACGACCTGATCCCGGCGGTCAATTCGGTCACCGGCGCCGGCCCGGCGCGTTACCTGCAGGTGGCGGGTACCGACACCATGGTCGGGTTCATCACCCCCATGTCCGAGCATTTCTGCGAGACCTGCAACCGCGTGCGACTGTCCTGCGACGGCACCATGTACATGTGCCTGGGTCAGGAGGAGAGCTTTTCCTTCCGTCCGCTGCTCCGCAAGGGTATTCCCGACGACGAGCTCAAGGAGGCGCTGATCCAGGCAATCGCGCTCAAGCCCGAGCGTCACGAGTTCACGGAAAAGCCCGAGAAGGTGATCCGCTTCATGTCGATGACCGGCGGCTGAGCACGGCTCGCCGCGGCAGCATCCGGCCAGGCCGTCCCAGGCCGTCCCAGGCCGTCCCAGGGTCATTCCAGGGGGCGGCCTTTTTCGTGGGGCCCCACCCATGGCGTCACCCTGTCCTCGTGAGGTCAATGGCCTATGCTGTTACCGGGTTCTGATGGCAAATGCCGTCGGTCACCGAAAGGGAGGGTGAAACCCGCATGCAGGCTGCATTTCCAGAACGTCCGTCTCGCGCTTTCTGGCGCCGGTTGGCATGGCCGTTGTTGATCCTGGCCGGATTGATCTGGCTGGCCATCGCCGCGGCGCAGGACGATCGTCGGCAGGCCGTGCTGTTGACGGTGCAGGATGCGATTACCCCGGCGACCGCCGACTACGTGATCCGCGGGATCGAGTCGGCCGAGGGGCGCCGTGCCGAACTGGTCATCCTGCAGCTCGACACCCCCGGCGGTCTGGATTCCAGCATGCGCTCGATGATCCAGGCCATCCTGCAGGCCGACGTGCCGGTGGCGAGCTACGTCCACCCGGCCGGCGCGCGGGCGGCCAGTGCCGGCACCTATATCCTCTACGGCTCGCACATCGCGGCCATGACCCCCTCGACCAACCTCGGCTCGGCCACGCCGGTGCAGATGGGCGGGGGCGGATTGCCCGGCATGACGCCCCCGGAGGGGGCAGAGGATGGCGATGGCGAGAAGGCCACCGAGCCGTCTGACGATGGAGAGGATGCTGACGAGTCCCCGCGTCGCGGTGGCGATGCCATGGAGCGCAAGGTGCTCGAGGATGCGGTGGCCTATATCCGCGGCCTGGCCGAACGTTTCGATCGCAATGCCGACTGGGCCGAGTCCGCCGTGCGGGAGGGTTTCAACCTCGGCGCGCGCGAGGCACTCGAACGCAATGTCATCGATGTGGTGGCCGACGATGTCTCCGATTTGCTCATGCAGATCGACGGCCGCGAGGTGATGGTCAACGGCACGAGCCGGACGTTGTCGACGCAGGGCATCGAGGTGGTTCGCGAGGACCCGGACTGGCGCGCCAAGCTTCTGGCCGTGATCACCAATCCCAATATCGCGTATATCCTGCTCCTGATCGGGATCTACGGCATCATCTTTGAGCTGGCGAATCCCGGGGCGATCGTCCCCGGGACGATCGGCTCGATTGCCCTGATCCTGGCCTTCTTCGCCCTGCAGGTCATGCCGCTGAACTACGCCGGTCTGGCGCTGATCCTGCTCGGTATCATCTTCATGGTCGCCGAGGCGTTCGTGCCCAGTTTCGGCGCGCTCGGCATCGGTGGTCTGGCCGCCTTCACCGCAGGATCCATCATGCTCTGGGACGACCCCAATCTGAACGTGGCATTGCCCCTGATCATCGGCGTCGCGATCGCCATCGCGGGCTTCTCGATCTGGGTGCTGGGGCGCTTTCTCGACGTGCGCCGCAAGAAACCGGCGACCGGTTACGAAGAGATGATCGGCATGCAGGGCGTCGCCAAGGAAGATTTCGACACCAGCGGTCGAGTGTTCATTCACAGTGAGTTGTGGAATGCCCGGACCCGCACACCGGTCCGGGAGGGTCAGGCGGTAAGGGTGGTCGCCATCGACGGGCTCATGCTGAGTGTCGAGCCGATGGATAGAGACGAATCGCCACGATGAAAACGGAGGGCCTACAGGCCCGGGAGGAGAAGGACGATGCTCGGTAATTTCGGATTTCTGGTCGTGCCGCTGATCGTGCTGGTCGCGATCATCGCCATGTCCTTGCGCGTGCTGCGCGAGTACGAGCGCGGCGTGGTGTTCTTCCTGGGCCGGTTCCAGCGGGTCAAGGGCCCGGGCCTGATTATCGTCATTCCGGTGATCCAGCAGATGGTCAAGGTCGACCTGCGCATCATCACGCTGGACGTGCCCAGCCAGGATGTGATCTCGCAGGACAACGTCACCGTGCGGGTCAACGCGGTGCTCTACTTCCGTGTTGTCGATCCCGAGCGCGCCGTGATTCAGGTGGAAAATTACAACCAGGCCACCAGCCAGTTGGCCCAGACCACCTTGCGCTCGGTGCTCGGCAAGCACGATCTCGACGAGATGCTCTCCGAGCGCGACAAGCTCAACAATGACATCCAGGGCATCCTCGATCAGCAGACCGATGCCTGGGGCATCAAGGTGGCCAACGTCGAGATCAAGCATGTCGACCTGGACGAATCCATGATTCGCGCGATCGCTCGCCAGGCGGAGGCCGAGCGCGAACGGCGGGCCAAGGTCATCCACGCCGAGGGTGAGTTGCAGGCCGCCGAGAAACTGGTGCAGGCCGCCGACATGATGAAGGACAGCCCCGCCGCGCTGCAGTTGCGTTACCTGCAGACCATGGCCGACATGTCCACCAACGGCAAGACCAGCTCGGTGTTCTTCCCCTTGCCGATCGAGCTGACCAACGCCTTCCAGGAGTTCACCGGCCACTTCTCGCAGAAACGCCCCGAGGGCTGATCGCGGTCGATTCGCGGGGGCGGCTGGATTTCCCACTGGCCCGACGGCTTTCTGGTCGTCGGGCTTTTTACTGAGTGGTCAGCCTCAGCGGGTTTCCGCGATGGCTTCGGCCCGGTCAAGGATGCCGCGATACCGGCTCCCCAGTCGGGTGAGGGCGGCCATCCACAGCAGACAGATGGCGACGACCACCCAGGCGAGCTGTGCGGCCTCCAGTGGCCACGGAAGCCACTGGGTCAGCAACAGGATCAGCAGTGAACCGGCCACCTTGAACAGCCGGTAGCCGAACATGTCGATCCAGGCCTTGGCCCGGAACATCAGCAATGGCTCGATCGGCACGTACAGGAGCTCCTTGGAGGCGCGGTTGATCGAGTAAGACAGGCCGCGGTCGGCGATCTTGAGAAACGCCCCGGCCTGCAGGGTGGCTTGCGACAGGTACACGACGCTGCCGATCACCACCGCGATGGGTTGGGCGAACAGGCCACCGAGCACCCCGAGCCAGCGATGCACCAGCGGCGTGATCAGCAGGTTGATGCCGATCGCCACCGCGCTGAGTACGCCGAAGAACGCGCCCAGGTAGGCCGTGCGCGCGTCGCGATCGGTGACGGTCGCCTCGACCACCTTCATGAACTGGTATTCGATGATCGGTTCGGCGATCTGAGCCAGCAGCAGGATGCCCGCGATCAGCAACAGGTAGCGGTGCCGCAGGATCGCCCGCCAGTCGCCGGCAGACTGGCTGTGGTGGTTGGCCACGCCGGGTTTCTCGCGGTAAAGGCCGGTCCGGCCCATCAGCAGGGTCAGGCCGACGATCAGGCCGATGATGGCCGCCGCGATCGGCAGCAGGTCCATGGTTTCCAGGCCCGCCTCGCGTATCCACGCACTGGAGGCCATGCCACCGGCGACCCCGCCCACCAGTCCGCCGGTGGCGATGAACCCGTACCAGCGCTTGCCCTCGCGGGTGGAGAAGATCGTGTTGGTCAGGCTCCAGAATTGTTCGACCAGGATCACGCTGACCATGTCGACGAACACGTAAAAGGCGAACGCCGCGGCGAAACCGCTGCCGTCGAGGAACGGATAGAACCCCAGCAGGACCGTGATCACCACCGCGCAGGTGCCCAGGACCACGTGGATGCGGGAATAGCGCGCGATCAGGCGGTGATACAGGCCGATGGTCAGGGCCAGCGCCGTGGCCGTGGCAATCCAGACATAGGGCAGGGCATCGGCACCCAGTGCGCTGAGGAACAGCGAGCGGCTGGCCGGCTTGAGGTGGTAGACCGCCGCGATGATCAGGAAGAAGTTGGTGAACAGCAGGACACGCCGCAGCAGCCACGGATGACGGGCCCCGAAGCCGCCCGGTTCGGGATTGCCGGGCCCGGGACGGCTGGGTCCGGGGTGGTTCGAGTCGGTCTGCGGGGTCACCGTGCTTCCTTCAACGTGACTATCTCCATGACTTTACGGCATTAATGGGGTAGTGTTCAGGGCAATTTTGTTTTCCATCCGGATGCCCCGGATCAGGAGGTGGCCATGTGGCGACAGCTGGCGTTGGTTTTTCTATTCTGGTCGGTCGGACCGGGCCTCGGGCAGGCCGCCCTGCCGGCGGATGCCGTCGCGCTGCGTGAGGCCACCGATCCGGCCTTGCAGGCGCAGCTCGAAGAGCGCCTGGATGCCCTGCAACTGGGCCGATCGGTCGAGGCCGGCCAGTTGTCGGTGGCGCTGGTGGATGTCACCGATCCCGACCAGCCCCGGCTGGCCGAGGTCAATGGCGATGCCATGCTCTACGCGGCCAGCCTGCCCAAGATCGCGATCCTGCTCGCCGCCTTCCAGCGAATCGACGAGGGGGCACTGACCCTCGATGACGAGACACGCGATCTGATGACCCGCATGATCCGCAACTCGTCGAATAGCGCCGCTACCGCCATGATCGGCAAGGTGGGCCGCGACTACATCAACGAGTTGCTGCGTTCGCCCCGCTATCGCCTCTACGACGAATCACTCAACGGCGGGCTGTGGGTCGGCAAGGAATACGGCCGGGGTTCGGCCTATCAGCGCGACCCGTTGCATCATCTGTCTCACGGGGCGACGGCCTTCCAGGTAGCCCGGTTCTACTACCTGCTCGAGAAGGGCGAGCTGGTCTCGCCGCAATCCTCCCGCGAGATGAAGCGCATCCTCGGTGAGCCCGCCATCTCGCACAAGTTCGTCGGCGGGCTGCTCGGCGAGGTGCCTCAAGCGCAGATCTACCGCAAGTCGGGCACTTGGCGCGACTGGCACGCCGACAGCGCCATCGTCGAGCACGACGGGCGCACCTACATCGCCGTGGGCCTGGCGCAGAATCCCAGCGGCGGCGAATGGCTCAAGCGGCTGATCGTCGAGCTCGACGGGTTGATCATGGACGCGCCGATCCGCACGGCCAGGCTCGGAGCGGTCTCGGCGCGCTGACCGGTCATTCCTGGCCGGCCTCCATCAGGCGATGCAGTTGCGTCGCGAAACTCTGGTGCGCTACCGCCGAGTTCTTGTTGAGCACGTTGGAGGTCATCGTCACCAGGTAGACCTGTTTCGGGTCGCCGGCCGGGTGTTCGACGATCGCGACCGAGTGCATGTAGTTGTAGACATTGCCGCGGTACTTGCCGCAGTCCGGATTCGCCTCCCGGTCGCACTTGTAGAGTGAGCCGGACTTGAAGAACACGGCCGCGTCACGCAGTGCCGGCGAGGAGGCGTAGCGGATGCGCCGCTGAGTCATGTACAGCAGTCGCTTCAATTCCCGGCTCGACCACTCGTCGACCAGTTTCCCCTTCTCCATCTTGACCAGCAGGCGCATCAGCTCGCGGGTGGTGCCCAGGCTGTTGGTGCCCGCGACCCGCGCCTTGCCACCGCTGGTGAAAAAGGCCCCCTGGCGCAATTGGTCGGTATCCAGTCCGTTGCGGGCGATCGGCTCGACCAGGGCCTCGAGCAGGATGTCGCGCCGTTCGGCGGGTGGCCGGTCGAACAGCTCGGCCTCTCGCTCGGGTGCCACCGGATAGTCGTCGCCAAAGTAGTGCAACAGCATCAGCTGTTTCATCACCGCGCTGGCCGCGGCGTTCGAGCTGGCCGACATGGCCCAGTCGAGGTAGGTCCATAGATTGGCCGTGTCGCCCACCCGCAGCGGGCGGCGCGTGAAACGCCGGTTCTCGCCATCCCAGAACGGCACCGTGTGACTGTCCCACTGGATGAATGTGTCCGCGGTGACCGGCGTCTCGCGCAGCAGTCGCTGCTGGGCCTCGATGTCGTCGGGGTAGCGGTCGGCGATTTGCTGCAGCAGGGCGGTGGCCAGCATGACCTTGCCGACACTCCCGGGCGTGCGGCGGGTCACGCCGTTGTGCTCCGCGTAGCGGGGACGTTCCGGGTCGCTGATGTCGAGCACACTGACGCTGTACCGGGACGCCTCGGCCCCCAGCAGGTCGACCACACGACGCGTGAACGCCGGATCGGCCTCGGGGAGCTCGAAGGTCGCCCGATCGGTCAGGCGCAGGCGGATCTGGTCGCGGTCGAGCAGGGCCCCCGGCGGCAGCCGGTTGCCGGCGATTTCCCCCTGGTTGGCCAGGCGGTAGCCCTCCAGGCGTTCGATGCCGGTCTCCTCGGCGGCATCCAGGGGATAGGCCGGCAGGGTGGCGGGCAGCAGCAAGCCGATCAGGCCGGCCAGTCCTGCGATCACTACCACCGGTGCCAATGCCGGACGGGGAGGGGCATGTCGGCTTATGGGGCTCATGTGTCGAGCATAGGTCAGTGGGTGGTGGAACGACAGCCGGCGCGCCTATTGGCCGGGTGGTCGGGAGAGGTCGACCGCCGGGGCGTCGGTGTCACGCAGCGGGCGGTCGAGCGCGATCAGGTATTGGTTGGCCCGGGCCCGGCGGTTTTCCACCAGCGGGCGAATCTGGAACAGGGCCAACCGATCGCCGACAAAGCCGAATTCGATGTCGGCCACCGGCCGCTCCCCGGCGTCGTCGACCGGCAGCAGATCCCGGTTTTCGACGTCGTCGGTCAGGTGGCGCAGCCGGTCGATGTTCGCCGGCGAGAGCAGGGTGGTCGGCCCCTCGGCGGCGATCCGCTCAACGCCGCCCACGGGTCGCACGGCCAGTCGGGTGGGGGCCGTGGCCTGGCTGAGCAGCCGCACGGCTCCGCTTTCCCGATGCACCCGCAACTCCTCGGCCGCCTGCCCGTCAACCGCGCCGCCCAGCCCTTCGCTGGTCGCGATGCTTAGCCAGTGTCGATCGCCGGTATCCAGATCGGCGGTGACCAGCACCCCCGACTTGTCCACCGGCACCGTCGCCTGCAGTAAGACCGCCGGGTACACGTGTGCCGGGGCATCCATGCGTGCCTGGCGCCAGGCATAAGCGCGCTCGGTGAACGGCGAGGCCCACACCTCGCGCATGGCATCGATGATGGCCTCGAAGCCGACCACGTTGGCGACCGTGCGATTGAGCCCGGCACCGGTGAATCCCGGCAGGTCCTCGACATTGGTGTCGCTGCGCACGAACACCCCGGCGGTGTCGGCCGAACCGAAGGTCTCGACCAGACGGGCGCGCAACCGCTCGCGAAAACCGGTGGGCAAGTCGACCGTTGCGATCCATTGCCGCATCCGAGTCAACATCTCGGCAGTGGCCTGGTCGCGGGTTTCGCTGTCCTCGATGCGACCCAGGCGTTCGTATTCCTGTTCGAGCCACTCGAAGGCCGTCGGCCCGCCGGGGCGGATTGGTTGGTCGATCAGTTCACGGAAGACGCCGAATGGAATCGCCAGCCCCGCACTCACCTGTTCGGGGTAGTGACGGGCGAGCTCACCCAGGTTGGCCGCCTTGGGCCCGACCTGGCGACCCGCATCGTCGGCACGCAAGCCGTGGAGCGAGCGCAGCGCGGTGTTTTCCAGGTCGAGCTTGTCCCAGTTCACCTCGATCCGTGGCTCCCGCTCGCCCTGCCGCCGGTCGAGAAGCCCCTGCCACTCCGGGCCGTCGGCGGCCAGCTGAACGCGCCCGCCCGGGCTCACTGCCAGCACGACCCGCTCGCCGAGATGCGTTCCGATGCGAGTGAGCAGCGCCTCGTCGACCACCACGTTGGGAATGCCCAGGTTGCGGGCCAGCAGTTGGACGTGCGAGAGCGAGTTGCCCGCCCCGCGAGTCAGGATGCCGGCCATCGGCGGTAACGAGGCGGTGGTCTCGGGCAGCAGGTAGATGCCCTCGGGATCGAAGCGCTCCCCGTCGGCCGGTACCGGGCGCAGCACCCCACGGCTCAGGCCGGGGTTGAGTGGTCGAAGCCCGGTCGCGAGGGGCTCGCCGAACAGGCGGTGGCGCGTATCCGTCAGTTGCCCGGCCTCATCGCGCAGGCAGTCGAGCAGGCGGCTGAAGAACAGCAACGGACTGTCGCGCAGTCGGTCGGGGATGAAGTGCCCGACCTCCGGGGTGAGATCCGCCCAGCGGTCGATGGCGAGATCGAAATGAAACCCGAGCGCTCGCTGCGCCCAGCCGGCGGTGCGCGCCAGGTAGGCCAGTTCGGTGGCAAAGCGAGACGCCGGTACGGACGGCGCGTCGAGGAGACCGTCGATGCTCGCCGAGAGGTGTTGCCATTGCCGGGCGGACAACAGGCCGGTGCCGTACAGGCTCTCGCCCAGGGCACGCAACCAGGTCAACTGGTCGCGGCGGGTGGCCGGATCGGTCTGGTTGCGTTCGAACAGGTGGCTGGCAACCGCAAAGGCCTCCTGCTCCAGCGCCAGGCTGGCCTGCAGCAGGCGTAGCCTTTGTTCCGGCGAGGTCGTGGGCGCCTCGATGCGCTGGCGGACTTGGTGTGCGAGCTGCCCGGTCGTGGTCAGCCGATGGGTGAGTGTCCGGCTTCGCTCGAGGCGGTCGGCTGCCTCGAGCAGAGAGCGACGCAGATCGCCATCGGCGCTGCGCCCGCCCAGCGCTCTCAGGCGGTCCACGGCGGCCTGGGGTGCGTAAAGGGCCTCGAGTGCCCGGCCAAGCGTCTGCAGGGGCACGTCCAGGGCCGGGTCGTCGTTCCCTCGGGCGTACTCGGTTACCCGCTGGATGTCACCGGCATCCGGCATGCCGTGCAGCTTGATGCGCAGGTCCTGAAAGTCCGGGGCGGCCTCGGCGATCTCGATGGCGAGATCCCGCGCCTGGCTGGCCGCCGGGTGGTCGCCATCGACCGGCAGCAGGCGGGTCGTCTCGCGCAGCAGCAGGAAGCGATCCGGGTCGTGCCACCACGGATCACCGGCCAGGCCGAGCAGCAGGGCGCGGGCCTGGCGCTCCTCGTCCTCGATCTGGATCGCCCCACGGTAATAGCGGGCACGGCGAAAGACCCAGCCGTCATCGGCCCGGATCAGGAAGCGTTCGATCAGGATCAGGCGCAGTGCCTGATGTTGCCCATTGGGTCCGAGATAGTCGTCGGGTTCGAGTTCCGCGAGCAGGGTGGCCAGCGGATAGCCCTGGGCGCGGATGGCCTGGGTGCGCTCGCTCCACTCGCCGTGCTGGATGCCGCCACCGTGATCGCCACAGGCATACGGTTTCGGTGGCAGGACGGTGCCGTCCTCGCAGAACCAGCGAATCCGCTCGAATGGCCCGCGCGGGGCGGCCTTCATCGCCTCGATCCATTCGCGCATCTGCTCGGTGCTGGGCGATGAGGCGTCATCGGCCATGGCCGGTTTGCCCGTTATCGTCAGGCCGAGCAGCAGGAGTGCCACGCCGATCAGCGCGGTGACTCGCGAGGGGATCGCGTGGCGGGGCAGGTGAGTGGTCAGGCCGAACATGGCTGAGCGATCTTACTCCGTGGCCGAGTGGGGTGGCGGCTTACCCGATGAGTCTAGTCGGGTTGCCGGCACGTAACGCCGGGGAACGCTGGCCGAACGGGTGTGTCCGACCGATGAATTCGGTAGGATGCGATCCGTTTTTCGGCCGGGATCGCCAACGACCCCGAAGGATCGATTGATTCACCCGACCAGACGGATTGCCCTGCCCCATGACCAACCGCGAGATACTGACCAGTGATGCCATCAAGTTCGCCCTCGACTGGCTCGAGGAGAACCGGGTCGAGATCGAGCCGTTGAAATCGGCCCTGGCCGCGCAGATGGAGGTTTGGGGGCACGCCCAGGGGGTGCCGAGGCGCCAGCGCGAGGCGGTAATCGAGACGGCCGCCTCCCGGGCGGTGCGCCACCACATCCAGAAGCTCAAGTCGCGCACCGCGTGGTGGCAGCAGACCTGACAAGGAAGGTCTGTACGATTCGATGGCGCCTCTGGCTGGCGGGTTTGTTCGCAATCAAGGCGGCGTGCCGAAGGCGGGCTCATTGCCCGGCGAGGGGCGGCAACGCCGAGTGCGGGCAAACCCGCCAGCCCCTTCGGGCGAGCCGCCAAGGACCCGTTTTCGGCGTTGCACTCCTTGTGAAGGACCCCGCCATTCACGGCGGACTGCGCCTTGCAACTGGGCCCTTGGCGGTCCCGCAGAGGCACTATCGAATCGTACAGACCTTCCTTGCGAGACCGGATACAGAAAAGGCCCGACATCAGGTCGGGCCTTTCTCGTTGAGCGTCCGGCTGGCTTCAGAAGACCTCGTCGAGCAACCCGGTAAAGGCCGCCCAGGATTGCTCGTCGGCGCGCGCCTGGTAGCGGTCGGTGCCGAATACCGTGAAGGCATGCGGGGCGCCCGAGTAGACCTCGATGGTGTAGGTCGCGCCGGCGTCCTCGAGTTCGCCTGACAGCGTGGCGACGTCGTTCATCGAGATCATCGAGTCGGCCCCGCCGTGGGCGATCAGGATGGGGGCGCCGGGATCGGACCAGCCCTGGCCTTCCGGCGTGCCCAGGCCGCCGTGGAAGGTGGCGTAGCCTGCGGCTTGATCGACCAGCCCGTTGCGAGCCGCCTCCAGCACCACCGCGCCGCCGAAGCAGTAACCCATGACGACGGTCTTCTCGGCCACGCCCTGGTCGCGCGCGAACTGGAGGCCGGCGCGGGTGAGCGTCTGCATGCGCTCGCGATCCTGGTAGAGGCGCTCGGTCTCCGCCTTCTTGGCACCGGTTTCCTGCGGGCGGTTGCCCTTGCCGTAGAGATCCACGGCGAAGGCGTCATACCCCATTTCGGCCACCATGTCGGCGCGCTTGCGCTCGTAGTCATCGATGCCGTCCCAGTCGTGGACGATCAGCACCGTACCGCGGGACTTGCCCTCGGCGGGGCTGAGGTAGCCGGTAAAGGCTTCCCCGTCGACCTGGTAGCCGACGTCCTCGCCATCCGGCTCCCAGTTGCCGTCCATCTCCATGGCACCCGCCGGGGCGTGCCAGGCGAGCGCCGCGGCGAGAAGCGTGGTGGTCAGGGGGATTGGGGCGCGTGGCTGACTGTGCATGGTCCTGCTCCTTTACGGTGAAACCGTGGGAAGTATAGGCAGCGTTTGCCGATGCCGCCGACCGTCAGTCCTTGGCCAGCAGTCCCTGCGCGCGGGCCATGGCGTAGGCCGTCTTCGGCCCGGTCCACAGCGAGGGCAGCAGGATCAGCGACACCGGGATGGCGGTGATGACGATGAACTGCTGCAGGACGCTGATCTGCCCCGAGCCCATGTACAGCAGCATGGCGGCCATGATGGCCATCACGCCGCCCCAGAAGGCGCGGATCAGCGGGTGCGGCGCGTCGTGGCCCGAGCCGACCATCGCGATGGAGTAGCTCATCGAATCGCCGGTGGTGGCGACGAAGATCAGCGTGAGCAGCATGATCGCCGCGGCCATCCAGGTGCCGCCCGGCAGGGCCTGGGCAACGGTGAGGGTCGCCACGTCGAACTGGAAGTTGTTCAGCGGTTCGGCCAGGTCGAAGACCTCGTTGAGCTGGTAGTAGATGCCCGACCCGCCCAGCAGCGTGAACCAGATGGTGGTGGCGATGGGTGCCATCACGGCGACGGCGAGGATCATCTGGCGAATGGTACGCCCGCGGGAAATGCGCGCGACGAACACCGCCATCAGCGGCGCGTAGCCGATGAACCAGGCGAAGAAGAATACCGTCCACCATTGCATCCACCAGCCCGGAGCGGTTTCGGCGGTCATGGTGGCCATGGTGAAGAACGAGGAGATGTAGGTGCCCATGCCCTGCACGTAGGCATTGAACAGGAACAGGGTCGGGCCGAAGACGAAGATCACCGCGCCGATCGCGATTGCCAGCAGCACGTTGAAGCGGCTGAGCCACTGGATGCCGCGATGCACGCCGGTGACCGCCGAGGTGATGTAGATCAGGCCCAGAAAGGCGAGGATGCCCAGCTGGGTGGCGAAGGTCGCCGGCAGGCCAAATAGCTCGGACAGGCCGAACGAGAGCTGGGTGGCGAGAAAGCCGATTGGCCCGACCGTGCCGGCGACCACCGCGATCACGCAGAACGCATCGACCACGCCGCCGAACCAGCCGCGCATGATGCGCTCGCCGAACACCGGATAGAGCAGGGTGCGCGGACGCAGCGGCTGGCCCTTGATGTAGTGCGCGTAGGCGAGCACCACGGCGGTCAGCGACCCCAGCACCGCCCAGGCGAGAAAGCCCCAGTGCATGAACGATTGGGCCAGCGCGCCGGCGACCGCCTCGGCCGTGCCGGCCTCGGTGTCGAAGGCCGGCGGGGTGACCAGGAAGTGGTAAACCGGCTCGCCCGCGGCGAAGAACACCCCGCCCCCGGCGAGCAGGGTGCACATGATGATCGAGAGCCACTTGAACGTGCTCATCTCGGGGCGTTCCAGGTCACCCACCGTCGCCCGGCCGGCCGGCGAGAGCGCGACCCCGATGCCGATAAAGAAGGTCAGCAGCAGGAAGACCTGGAAGTAGGAGCCCAGCACGCGGGCGGTCCAGGCAAAGCCGGCACCGATCCCGTCGGCCACGCGGTCCATGTCCCAAAGCGACAGGCCGATGAAGGCGATCACGAAGCCGATGGTCAGGATCAGGACCAGCGGATCACCAAAACGGGCCAGGCCGGTCTCGGTGGTCGTCTCGTTGTTGGGGCGGGAAGGCGAGGTCTGGCTCATGGGAAGTCCCTCGTGGCGACGGACTCCCCGTGGGGCGGGTCGTCCGTGACCGGGTGAATTCAGATCAACTATGCGGAAATCCCCGCGACCTTAGCATGCGTGGGCGTGGATGCGTCGCCGCCGGGCCTAGGCCGCCTGCGTTTCGCGCTCGACCTCGTCGAGCAGGGAGACGATCCGATCGGAGAGCCCGTCGACCGTCGGTAGTTCCCGCTCGGCCTGCTGCCGGTCGCCGTCTCGGTGCAGGTCGATGATCTGCTTGACCTTCTGGTGTAGCTGGCGGTGCGGCTCCTCGATCGCGGCCATGGCAGGCAGCTGATCGTACTTGCGTTTACCCTGCCCGAAGTACCAGCGCCCCAGCTGGCAATCGTGGTCGGAGGCGATGTTGTCGGCGTCCAGGGCGTCGTGGTCGCCGGCGAGATACGCGCGCAGGCGGGTCTTCCACGCCAGGTGCGCCGCGCGCGCCGAGGCGAAGTCGAAGCTGGCGCTGGCGTCGGTGTTGAACTGGGCGAGCAGGGCCTGCAGCTCGGCGGCCATGGTCGAAAGCGCCTGGCCAGCCTCGGCGACGTCGCGGCTGTTCTCGGTGGTCTCCTCGGTCTCGCCGGAGATCGAGGTGATGTTTCGGCTCATCTCCTCGGCCACCGCGCTCTGTTCCTCCGTGGCGGTGGCAATCTGGGTGCTCATCTGGCTGATCTCGTCGACCGCCTCGGTGATCGAGTCGAGCGCGCGGTCGGTGGCGTCCGCCTGCTGTTCGACGTCATCCATGCGGCCGCGTCCCTGTTCGACGCTCTCCACCGCGGATTGAATGCCGTGGCGCAGGCTCTCGATCATCTCGCGGATCTCGCCGGCCGAGTCCTGCGTCTTGCTGGCAAGCGAGCGGACCTCTTCGGCGACCACCGCGAAGCCCCGACCGTGCTCCCCGGCCCGCGCGGCCTCGATGGCCGCATTGAGGGCGAGCAGGTTGGTCTGATCGGCAATGCCGCCGATCACCTGGATGATGCTGTCGATCCGGTCGCCATGGGCCCGCAGGGATTCGATCGATCCGGCCGTCTGCTCGAACTGGCCGGCCAGCTCGCCGACGGCCGCGTGGGTGCGCCGCACCTGCTCCTTGCCACCGTGCGCCTCGCGATCCGCCCGGTCGACGGTCTCGGCGGTGCGCGCGGCACTGTGGGCGACCTCTTCGACCGTCTGGGCCATCTCGTTCATGGCGGTGGCGACCTGCTCGACCTCGCGGGTCTGCTGATCCATGCGACGCGAGGTCTCGGCGCCGGTGGACGAAAGTTGGTCGGCCGAGGCGGTCAGCGACAACGCCGATTCGGTGAACTGGCCGAACACCGTGCTCAGGCGGGCCTGCAACAGCTTGGCCGACTGGTTGATCTGGCCGATCTCGTTCTCGCCACTGACTTGGATCGGTTGGCGGAGCTTGCCGCCGGCGATGCGTCGCAGGATGTGGCTCGTCTGTTCGAGCGGTCGGAATACGCCGCGCCAGAGCATCAGGCCCAGGCCAACGGTGAGCAGTAGCTCGATTGCCGGAAGGATGGCGGCCAGCGACGGGGGCATCCACTCTGGGGCCAGCAGCTCGTTGAGCTGGACCAGTCCCAGCAGGCCGAGCATGACGAGGGTGGCGTGGAGCAGGCTCAGGTCGGCGAGTCGCCTTTTCGCTGGCAACTTCTCGACCTTCTTCTCGTTCATCCATCGATACAGGCTCTCGGCCTTGGCGATCGACTCCTTGCTGGGCTTGGTGCGAATCGACTGGTAGCCGACGATCTCGTCGCCGGCGTAGACCGGCGTGACATAGGCATCGACCCAGTAATGATCACCGTTCTTGCAGCGGTTCTTGACCAGTTGGTGCCAGACGCGACCGGCCTTGATGGTCTGCCAGAGGTCCTTGAACGCCGCCGGCGGCATGTCCGGGTGGCGGATCAGGTTGTGCGGGCGGCCGATGAGTTCGTCCCAAGCGAAGCCGCTGACCTTGATGAAGTCCTGGTTGACGTAGGTGATCTGCCCCTTGAGGTCCGTGGTCGAGATCAGTTGCATGTCCGCGGGGTAGTCGACGTCCTTCTGCGTGACCGGAAGATTGACCTTCATGGTGTTGCGCTCCTCCCTGGAAAGGGATCGGCCGGGGGCGAACGGCCACGAACCCGCGGATCGTGTCTCGTGGCGTCGCGCTAAACCCGACCAAACCCCTTGGTTTTGTGTGGTTTTTATCGACGTCGGCCAACTTAGTTCAGCCTGTCGTTATCTGCCAATAAGCTAATTTTTTGCTTCCAGTGTTCGATTGATGCTCCGGCGGAGGAGGGCGCGCTCACCCGGCCCGATTCGGCCCTGGAAGAGGCGGTGTCTAGGGGCACGCGGATTGACAGGATGGGCCCCGCTCCTTACTGTTTGTACCCTTTGCCTGCGCCCGGCCCTTCCGCCGAATCGGCGTCGTTTTGTCCACCTTTCCAAGACGCATCAGAATCCAAGTGAACGAACATTTCGCCCGCATCAAGCGACTGCCGCCCTACGTCTTCAATATCATTGGTGAGCTCAAGGCGAAGGCGCGTGCCGCCGGCGAGGACATCGTCGATTTCGGCATGGGCAATCCCGACCAGCCCACACCGCCGCATATCGTCGAGAAGATGGTCGAGGCCACCCGTCGCGGCGACACGCATCGCTACTCGCAGTCCAAGGGGATCCCGCGGCTGCGTCGGGCGATCGCCAACTGGTACAAGAACCGCTACGAGGTGGAGATCGACCCCGAGTCCGAGGCGATCGTCACCATCGGTTCCAAGGAGGGCCTCGGCCACCTGGCGATGGCGACCATGTCGGCGGGCGACACCGTGCTGGTGCCCAACCCGGCCTACCCGATCCACCCCTACGGCTCGGTGATCGCGGATGCCGACATTCGCCACGTGCGCCTGACGCCGGAGGTGGATTTCTTCGAGGAGCTCACCCGGGCGATCAAGGAGACCTGGCCCAAGCCCAAGATGCTGATCCTCAACTTCCCGGCCAACCCGACCACGCAGTGCGTGGACCTGGAGTTCTTCGAGAAGGTGGTCGAGATCTGCCGCGAGGCGGGCATCTGGGTGGTGCATGACCTCGCCTACGCCGACATCGTCTTCGATGGCTACAAGGCGCCGTCGATCATGCAGGTGCCGGGCGCCAAAGACGTGGCGGTCGAGTTCTTCACGCTGTCGAAGAGCTACAACATGCCGGGTTGGCGCGTGGGCTTCATGGTGGGCAACCCGACGTTGGTCAACGCGTTGGCGCGGATCAAGTCGTACTTCGATTACGGCACCTTCACGCCTATCCAGGTGGCCTCGATCCTTGCGCTCGAGGGCGATCAGACCTGCGTGGACGAGATTTGCGACATGTACCGGCGTCGCCGCGACGTGCTCTGCGAGGGGTTGAACGCGGCCGGCTGGCCGGTCGAACCGCCCAAGGCGACCATGTTCGTCTGGGCCAAGATCCCCGAGGCCTTTGCCCACATGGGCTCGCTGGAATTCACCAAGTTGCTGCTCGCCGAAGCCAAGGTGGCCGTGTCGCCGGGCATCGGCTTTGGCGACTACGGCGATGATCACGTGCGTTTCTCCCTGATCGAGAACGAACACCGCACCCGGCAGGCGATCCGTGGCATCAAGGCGATGTTCCGTGCCCACGGAGTGCCCGTGCCGTCGGAGGGAGGACAATGAGCCAAATGCAGATGAATCAATACGAACAATTGCCGCCGGTCCGTGTTGGCCTGCTGGGTTTGGGTACCGTCGGTGGGGGCGTGGTCAATGTCCTGGCCCGCAATGCCGAGGAGATCGCCCGCCGCGCCGGGCGTCGCATCGAGGTGGTGCACGCCTCGGCGCGCAACCTCGACGCGCCGCGTATCTGCCCGCTGGACGGCATCCTGCTGACCACCAACCCGATGGAGGTGGTCGAGAACCCCGAGGTCGACGTGGTGGTCGAGCTGATCGGCGGCATGCAGCCGGCCGGCGACCTGATGCGCCGCGCGCTCGAGCTGGGCAAGCCGGTGGTCACCGCCAACAAGGCCCTGGTCGCCCACGAGGGCATGGAGCTGTTCGAGCTGGCCCAGCGGCATCACACCATGGTCGCCTTCGAGGCGGCCGTGGCCGGCGGCATACCGATCATCAAGGCGATCCGCGAGGGGCTGGCGGGCAACCGGATCGAATGGCTGGCGGGCATTATCAACGGCACCGGCAACTATATCCTCACCGCCATGCGCGACGAGGGCCGTGCCTTCGCCGAGGTGCTCGCCGAGGCCCAATACCTGGGTTACGCCGAGGCCGATCCCACCTTCGACGTCGAGGGGATCGACGCGGCGCACAAGCTGACCATCCTCGCGGCGATCGCGTTCGGCATGCCGCTGAAGTTCGACGAGGTCTACACGGAAGGCATTAGCGGCATCGAGACCGATGACGTGCGTTACGCCGGCGAGTTCGGCTACCAGGTCAAGCACTTGGGGATCGCGCGCCAGCGCGACGACGGCGTTGAGCTGCGCGTGCATCCGACCCTGATCCCCGAGAGTCGGCTGCTGGCGAACGTCGACGGCGTGAAGAACGCGATTCTGGTCTGGGGCGATTCGGTCGGCCCGACCATGTACTACGGCGCCGGTGCCGGCGCCGAGCCCACCGCCTCGGCGGTGGTCGCCGATCTGGTCGACGTGGTGCGTACGCTCACCGCCGATCCGACCCACCGCGTGCCGCATCTGGCCGTGGTGCCGGATCAGATCAGCGACATGCCAGTGGTGCCGATGGCGTCGATCGCCACGGCCTACTACCTGCGCTTTGCCGTCGAGGACAAGCGCGGCGTGCTGGCGCGCATCGCCCAGATCCTTGCCGACCACGAGATCTCCATCGAGGCGATGATGCAGAAGGAGATGACCGAGGACGAGCGCACGCTCCCCATCGTGATGCTCACCCACCAGGTGCGCGAGAAGGACATGGACGATGCGCTGGTCGAGATCGAGGCGCTCGACACGGTTCGAGCCCCGGTGGTCCGCATGCGGGTGGAGTCGCTCGACGGTTGACTGACTTCCCCCAACCCGGCATGCGCATGGAGGCGCTGGCATCGTTGCCAGCGCCTTTTGACCGTCTGGCCTTCGTCGATCTGGAAACCACCGGTACGCGCCCCACGCGCGACCGAATCACCGAGATCGCCGTCATCCCCGTCGATGGCGGGGTGGTGGGCGAGCCGTTCCAGTGCCTGGTCGATCCCGGTGTGCCGATTCCACCGACCATCACCCGCCTGACCGGCATCAGCGATGACATGGTGACCGGGGCGCCGGTATTCGCCCGTCTGGCCGACGAGCTGCGCTCGATGCTCGACGGTCGCCTGCTGGTCGCCCACAACGCCCGCTTCGATGCCGGCTTTTTGCGCAATGCCTTTCGCGCCGCCGGACAGGTGGTTGCGCTGCGCGAGCTCTGCACGGTCAAGCTGTCGCGATTGCTCGACCGCGGCGAGCGGCGCCACAACCTCGATTCCCTGATTAGCCGCCACGCACTGCCCGTGGGCGATCGTCACCGGGCGATGGGCGATTGCCAGGCCCTGCCGGCTTTGCTGGCGCGCTTTGTCGAGCGTGACGGTGTCGAGGTGGTGCTGGAGGCACTCGGGCGCCAGATCCGCCGTGCCAGCACGCCACCCAATCTCGACCCGTTGCGCCTCGATGCCGTGCCCGCCGTGCCGGGCGTCTACCGTTTCTTCGGTGAGGAGGGGGCATTGCTGTACGTGGGCAAGAGCGTCAACCTGCGCGCGCGGGTGCGCTCGCATTTCGCCGACGATCATCGCAACGACCGCGAGATGCGCATGGCGCAGCAGACGCACGAGATCGACTGGATCGAGACGGCCGGGGAAATCGGGGCGCTGCTCACCGAGGCCCGGTTGATCAAGCGCGAGCAGCCGATCTTCAACCGCCGCTTGCGCGCGCGCCGTGGCCTGTTGGCCTGGTACTGGGACGACGAGTCCGGCGAGCCGCCGCGATTGGTGCAGGTCGACGAGCTGGATCCCGCCGACCTGGGGCGGGTGCACGGGGTGTTCCGCTCGCGGATGAAGGCACGCGAACGCCTGGGCGAGCTGGCCAAGGAATACCGGCTGTGCCCGCAGTTTCTCGGGCTGGAGAACAGGGCGGGGCGCGCCTGCTTTGCCTACCAGATCGGGCAGTGCGCCGGCCTGTGCGCCGGGCGCGAGACCGAGATCGCGCACCGGCTGCGCTTGAAGCAGGCCCTCGGACCGCTGGCCTTCGAGGCCTGGCCCTATGCCGGCGCGATGGCGATCCGTGAGACGCGCGACGAGCGCGAAGAGCGCCACCTCTTCCGCCACTGGCGCTATCTCGGCACGGCCCGCACCGAGGCGGAAATGGCCGAGTTGCTGGCCGATGGCGACGAGCACCCGCTCGACATCGACATGTATCGCCTGGCGGTGGATGCCATCCGCGGCGGGGCGGTGGTCGAGCCGGTCGAGTAGGGCGGGCGAATCGTGGCGGTCGACGTGCCAGCCGACCCGATTGGCGGCTAAAGCCGCTCCTACGCGAGTTTACGGGAAACCGTAGGAGCGGTTTTAGCCGCGAAACCTCTGCAGGCGCCCCAATCTCACGTGATGCTTGCCGGCGGGTGGCAGGCCCTACCGCCAATCACCCCAGCCGCTCGGCGATCTGCGGCCCGAAGGGCGTATCGCATTTCAGGCGCACGCAGTGGCGCGCCTCGTCGGGGCCGAGGGATTCGAGCTTCTGCAGCTGCTGCTGCAGGACCTGCTCGTCGGCCTCCGAGATGTCGCCGCCGTGGGCCTGGCGCTCGCGCAGGTACTCGAGCAATTGCTC
The DNA here is from genome assembly GCF_034479635.1 of Guyparkeria halophila. NCBI lineage: Bacteria > Pseudomonadati > Pseudomonadota > Gammaproteobacteria > Chromatiales > Thioalkalibacteraceae > Guyparkeria > Guyparkeria halophila. Next base: position 1,980,954 of record NZ_CP140153.1, on the reverse strand, counting down.
GTTGTCGCACTCGATGAACAGGATCGTGTAGGGCACGCCGATCTCGTCGGCGAGCGTCTCGAACTGCTGACGACGGACGCGCTCGAGGAAGGTCGCGTCGATGGCCATCGGCCAACCGCTCTGCGCCCCCAGCCGGGCAATCTCCGCCAGACGATTGTAGGTACTGTCGCTCGCCATCTGGGTGTAGCGCTCGGCCGGATCGGTGAACATCCGTTGGCGCTCGGCATCCGAGCGCACCCGGATCGCGCCACGGGCGAGCACCAGCTCGCGGCTGGCCAGCGACTTGCCGCTGCCGCTCACGCCCATGGTGATGAACAACTCCCCCTGGGCCGGGGTGAAGAAGGCGTTGGCGAGATCGGTGTAGTCGCGGAAATCGGCCCAGGCCGCCTCGCGTTCCTCATCGGGCATGCCGTCGCGCAGCCCGAGCAGGGCGATCTTGGCGCGCACCGCGGCGCGGTAACCCTGGTAGAAGCGCAGGGTCGGCAGGGCCTCGTAGTCCCCGCTGATCTCCAGATACCGGTTGAGCAGCTGGCGGGCCGGGCCGATCAGCTTGCGCTTGTGCAGATCCATTAGCGCAAAGGCCAGATCGTTGGCCGTGTCGGTCCAGCGGAAATCGTCATTGAACTCGATGCCGTCGAAGATGGTCACAGCCCCGTCCTGCAGGGCCATGTTGGCCAGGTGCATGTCGCCGTGGCATTCGCGGATATGTCCCTCGCGCTTGCGCTGCTGCAGGGTCGGCCGGATGGACTCGAAGGCCGCGCGCGACAGGCGCTCCATCTCGGCGAGCCGATCGCGATCGGCATCGGTCTCCAGTAGCGGGGCGATCTGCTCGAGGTTCTGCTGCATGGGGGCCCAGACGGTGTCGGGCTCGCCAAAGTGCGTTTCGGCGGCGGCGACCTCGGCCTTGGCGTGGAAGGCAGCGATCTGGTCGGCGATTTGTTCGACCAGGGCCTCGTCGAGTCCGATGCGACGGGCGACGTGGTCGAGTCGATCCGCCTGGTCGAACCGGCGCATGCGGATGACGAATTCCTCGGCACCGTCGTCCGCCTCGATCAGCTTGCCATCGGCATCCAGGCCCAGCACCTTGTCGTAGAGCTCGGGGGCCAGGCGGGCGTTGAGGCGCAGCTCCTCCTCGCAGAAGTGACGACGGCGGTCGAGGCTGGAGAAATCCAGGAAGCCGAAGTTCATCGGCTTCTTGACCTTGTAGGCCCAGGGGCCGGTCAGGAACACGTGCGAGATATGGGTCTGCAGGTGCTCGAGGGAGGAATCGCTCTCGGCGAGGTTCTCCTTGAACCGTTCGATCAGTCGCTCTTGCGGGTGCTCGGCCATGGGCGCTCCTTGGTAGGTCGAATCGGGCATGCGGCCCAGCGGGTGGACGAGTGGCGATACGCCGGTTGGCGGCCGCTCGCCCGCACTCGGGGCCTGATAGACTGGCGGCCCGACCGCGCCATGTTGCGGTCGGATTCATTTTCAAAAGTGTAACAGCGTGGGTTGAACGTGGCATCCAGCAAGGGCAGCGGCAACACGAAGACCAAGGGGACGGCGCGGGGCGCCAAGGGAGGACGCAGTCGCCGGACGGCGAGCGGCAAGTCCAGCCCGACCCGACGCCAAGGAGCAAGACAGGGAACGAGGCGGGGTGCCTCACGCGGTAGCGGGGCGTCTCGTCGCGGCTGGCGCGCGCGACTGTTCGGCTGGGGCATGCGCGGTCTGCTGATCGCGGTTGCCATTGGCCTGCCCCTGCTGGGCGCCTGGGCGTGGTATCTCAACGAGCGGGTGACCGAGCGCTTCGAAGGGGCGCTGTTCACCATGCCGGCGACCGTCTATGCCGCGCCGGACGAGATCTACGTCGGCCAGTCGACGGACATCGACAGCCTGACCGCGGCGCTGGAGCGTCTCAACTACGTGGCGGCCGATTCGCTCGAGGAGACGGGCACATTCCGCCGCCGCGGCAACCAGGTCTCGTTTCACCGTCGTTCGTTTGCCTTCCCGGATGGTGAGCAGCCGTCCCGTCGTGTCGACGTGCGCGTGGTCGGCGGGCAGGTGACCGAGCTTGACGGGCCGGGCGGCGAATCGCTCGGCATCGTCCGCCTCGAGCCGCGCTCGATCGGTACGCTCTATCCCAATCGCGCCGAGGACCGGGTGCTGCTGGCGATCGAGGAGGTGCAGGAAGAGGCGCCCCTGCTGCTCGATACCCTGCTGGCCGTCGAGGATCGTGCCTTCCATGACCACTATGGCGTGGTGCCCACCGCCATCCTGCGCGCGTTCCTGACCAACCTGGTCTCGGGCGAGCGGGTGCAGGGCGGCAGCACCATCACCCAGCAGCTGGCCAAGAACCTCTTTCTCACCCACGAGCGCACCTACCGGCGCAAGTTTGCCGAGATGATCATGGCGCTGGAGATGGAGTGGCACTACCCCAAGGAGAAGATCCTCGAGGCCTACCTCAACGAGGTCTACCTCGGCCAGGACGGCGGGCGGGCGATCCACGGCTTCGGTCTCGCGGCGAGCTTCTACTTCGGCCGGCCGATCAACGAACTCCGGCCCGAGCAGGTCGCCTTGCTGGTGGGCATGGTCAAGGGGGCCAACTACTACAACCCGCGCCGCAATCCCGAGCGGGCGCTCGCCCGGCGCAATGTGGTCATCGACGTGATGATCGAGTTGGGGCTGGTCGATCAAACGACGGGGGGCGAATGGCAGAGCCGGCCCCTGGGCGTGCTCGAGACGGCCGGTTCGCGGGCGCGCCATCCGGCGTTCGTCGACCTGGTCCGCCGTCAGCTGACCGAGCAATACGACCCCGACGACCTGAAGACGCGCGGGCTCAACATCTTCACCACGCTGAGGCCACGCGTGCAGGAGGCGCTCGAGCAGAGCACGGCCCGTCTCGACGAGGTCGAGGCCAGTCGAGGGCTCGAGGCCGGGACGCTGGAGACCGCCGGGGTGATCGCCTCGGTCAGCACCGGCGAGATCGAGGCGATGATCGGTGGGCGTGACACCCATTACGAGGGCTACGATCGCGCCCTGGACGCCCGCCGCCAGATCGGCTCGTTGATCAAGCCGGCGATCTACCTGACCGCGTTGTCGCGGCCGGCCGACTACAACCTGATCACCCCGTTGGCCGACGAACCCATCACGGTCGAGCAACGGGGCTCGGAGGACTGGCAGCCGAACAACTACAGCAACGAATTCCACGGGCCCACCCCGCTGATCGAGGCGCTGGCGCATTCGCGCAACGTGCCCAGTGTGCGCCTGGGGATGGCGGTGGGGCTCGAGTCGGTCGCCGAGACGATCGAGCGCCTTGGCGGGCCGCGGCCGTCGCCGTTCTACCCCTCGATGCTGCTCGGCTCGATGGGCATGACGCCCTTCGAGGTCGCGCAGATGTACCAGACGCTTTCGGCCGACGGCTTCATGACGCCGCTGCGCGCCATCCGCAGCGTGGTCGATCGCGACGGGCAGCCCTTGTCACGCTACTCCCTCGACGTGCGGCGTGCCGCCGACCGTGAGCCGCTCTACCTGCTGCAGTACGGCCTGCAGACGGTGGTGGCGGAAGGGACCTCGACGCGGTTGAACCAGATGATCCCGCCGTCGGTGGGCGTCGCCGGCAAGACCGGTACCACGAACGATGGTCGCGACGCCTGGTTCGCCGGCTTTACCGGCAATCGGGTCGGCGTGATCTGGGTCGGGCGGGACGACGACCGGCCGGCCAACCTGACCGGCTCGACCGCGGCCCTGCCGCTATGGGGGGCGACCTTTGCCGGGCTCGACAACCAGCCACGCGACATGACCCCGCCGCGTGGGGTGCGTTTCGCCCGGGTCGACCCCGAGCGGCAATTCGTGGTGCCGGACCGTTGCCCGGGCGAAGCGCTGCCGTTCATCGCCGCGCATCGGCCCGAACCGGCCGCCGATTGCGATGGCGGGCGTCAAGACGGCGAGGGCGCCGGCACGATCTGGGACTGGTTTCGCTGAGCGGCACACCCCGGGTCGGGTGAGTGGGCGGCTCCCCGCGCCCGGCCTTGCCGGGTTACGATGACCCAACCTTTACGGACTTAATCAGGTAGCGACCCATGCAAAGCAGCCCCGTGACCGAACCATCTCGCCTGCCGGCCCTGTCCGCTGCTCGCGGCCTGGTGGCAGGCTGCGCCGGCCTGTTGTTGGCTGCCTGTGCCCCGATGACCCCGCCGCCGGGCTCTTCCGAGCCGCGCAGCGAACCGGCGCCCCAGCCGCAGCCCGCGGTGCGCTCGACCCCCCTGTCCACCCCGGATATTCAGGAAGAGGCCTTGCCGATGGATCGCCAGGAGCAATCGAGCGAGCCGGCCACCTCGCCGGCCGTGCTCGCCCTGGTGCGCCAGGCCGACCAGCGGCGTGCATCGGGGGACTTGGCCGGCGCGCAATCGACGCTGGAGCGCGCGGTGCAGATCGAACCGGGCAACGCTCGCTTGTGGTTGGACCTTGCCCAATTGCGCCTGGCGCAGAATCAGCCCGAACAGGCCGAGCAGCTGGCCCTGCGGGCGGTCGAGCACGCCCGGGACAACCGCACCTTGTCGGCCGCCTGGCAGCTGGTCGCCAAGGCCCGCCGTGCTCAGGGCGACGAGGCCGGCGCGCGCGAGGCCGAGGAACGCGCGGGTAGCGAGTCGGCCGGCCGCGCCGAGGGTGCCCGCGCGGCATGACCGAGGCGGGCCGCCACAATCAGCTGGGGCTCGAGGACGTCTTCGGCCCCGACGGGCGATTGGCCGGGGCCTTCGAGGGCTATCAACCCCGCGCGGGCCAGCGGCGCATGGCCGAGCTGATCCGCGATTCGATCAATGACCAGCACACGCTGGTGCTCGAGGCGGGTACCGGCGTGGGCAAGACCTTCGGTTACCTCGCGCCGGTGCTGCTGTCGGGCAAGCGCGCCCTGATCTCCACCGGCACCAAGCATCTTCAGGATCAATTGTTCGATCGCGACCTGCCGCGTCTGCGCGACCTGCTGAGCGTCACGGCCAAGGTGGCGCTGCTCAAGGGGCGGGCGAACTACCTGTGCAAGTATCGCCTCGAGCTGGCCGACGAGCAGGCGCGCCTGCCGCGGCGCGAGGATGCCCGGGCACTGGCCCGCATCCGGGATTGGGCGACTCGCACCATCGATGGCGACCGCGCCGACTGCAGCGGCGTCGGCGACGATCACGAGATCTGGCCGCTGGTGACCTCGACCAACGACAACTGCCTGGGTCGCGACTGCCCGCTCTATGACGAGTGCTTTGTGGTCAAGGCGCGCGAGCGGGCACAGAAGGCGGATATCGTGGTGATCAACCATCACCTGTTCTGCGCCGATCTCGCCCTGCGCCAGACCGGGTTTGCCGAACTGTTGCCCGAGACCGACGTGGTGGTGCTCGACGAGGCCCACCAGGTGCCGGAGATCGCCTCGATGTTCTTCGGCGAGGCGATCGGTTCGCGCCAGCTGCGCGATCTCGCCGCCGATACGCGCGCCGAACAGAAGCACGAGGCGCGCGACCAGCCGGGCCTGGCCGAGGCAGCCGACACCCTCAAGGGGGCGACCGATCCGGTGCTCGAGGCGCTGACACGGATCGAGAACGAACGGGTGCCCTGGGCCGATCTGGCCGACGAGGCCAGCGTCACCGAGTCGCTCGGTCGCCTGGGCGAAGCCCTCGACGGCCTGGTGCAGGAACTGGAGATCGCCGCCCCGCGAGGCAAGGGCCTGCAGGCCTTGCTGGGTCGGGCGCAGGGCCTGCGCGACGAGCTCACCGCCTTTCGCGAAGGCAAGACGGAGGCGCAGGGCCACGCGGTGCGTTGGGTCGAGCGCCGCACTCGCTCGTTCACCCTGCACACCACGCCGGTCAACGCGGCCGGGCAATTGAAGTCGCATGTCGAGTCGGCGCCGCGCGCCTGGATCATGACCTCGGCGACGCTCGCCGCCGGCAAGGACTTCAGTCACTTCACTCGGCGCATGAACCTCGATGACGCCCGTTGCGAGCAGGTCGAGTCGCCCTTCGACTTCCCCGAGCAGGCCGTGCTCTACCTGCCGCCCAATCTGCCCGAGCCGAGCGGCCCGGGTGGGGCGCGCGAGCACACGCTGGCCTCACTGCGCGCGGTCTACCCGTTGCTCAAGGCCAGCGGTGGTCGGGCCTTCCTGCTGTTCACCTCCCACCGGGCGTTGAAACTCGCTGCCGAGACGCTCGGCGAGCACCTCACCGAACTGCCGCTGTTCGTACAGGGCACCCAGGCCAAGTCCGCGTTGCTGGAGTCGTTCCGCGAGGCGGGCAATGGCGTCCTGCTGGGTACGCAGAGCTTCTGGGAGGGCGTGGACGTGCGTGGCGAGGCGCTCTCGCTGGTGATGATCGACCGCATCCCGTTTGCCGCACCCGGTGACCCGGTGCGGGCGGCGCGCGAGCAGCGCCTCAAGGACAAGGGGCTGGTGCCGTTCGTGCACATGGCACTGCCCGAGGCGATCATCACTCTCAAGCAGGGGGTCGGCCGACTGATCCGCGACACGGCCGATACCGGCGTGATGGTGCTCTGCGATCCCCGCCTGCAGTCCAAGGGTTACGGCCGCACCATCCTCGATGCGCTGCCGCCGATGCGGCGCACCCGTGACGGTCGCGTGGCGCGCGACATGTTGCGTCGGCCGGTCGAACCCCCGAAGCAATCGCCGGCTGACTCCCTGGTCGAGAGCAGCAAAAACACGATTTGACGCCCCTCGATGCCGTCATCTCGGCGTGACGAGTGCATCAGTGTTTCATTAACTGAGTGTGCCGCTGCGTTGCGCGACTTGTGCCGTATTCATACCATCAGGCCATTCGTCCGAGCCAGGGAGGCTTGAGGAACCCGCTGCGGCCGTTCCTCAACGGATTGGTTCACGGCCATTGCAATGTCGTCTGCATGCACACCATCAAGTCCTTCATCCTCGCGATGTCCCTGCTCGTCTCGTTGCTGTTCTTCGGCGGGGCCTACCTGATCGTTTCCGGCATCTTCAACCAGTCCGTGCAGCAGAGTGCGCTCAAGGACTCGGACCTGCTGGCGCGCTCGACCTTCGCCTCGATGTACCAGCTGATGAGTTCCGGCTGGACGCGCGAGCAGCTCGAGGGGTTCGTCGAGGCCAACCGCCAGGCGCTCGCCGGCAGTGGCTACGATCTGCAGATCTTCCGCGGGCCGGTCGTCGCCGAGCAGTACGGTCAGATCGACCAGGCCCCCATCGACGAATCGGTCGCGGCGGTGTTCGATTCCAGACAGACCCTCGAACACGTCGAGGAGCACGCGGTGCGCTACACCTTCCCGCTCAAGGCCGAGGCCAAGTGCCTGTCCTGTCACGCCAGCGCCGAGGTGGGCGACGTGCTGGGCGTGATCGATGTCGAGCAGGACTTCTCCGCGGCAATCGCCGAGGCGCGCGATAACTTCTTCTTCTGGCTGATCCTGCTGGCACCGCTGCCGGTCATCGGGGCCGGGTTGATCACCTTCTTCGTCAATCGACGCATCACCCGTTCGGTCGAGTTGCTTGAGGAGAACGCGGCCAAGGTCAACCGCGTCGCCGACCTGCGCAATCTCTCGCTGGGCGATACCGATCTGGGTTTCGACGAACTCAACCGGGTGTTCAGGAGCTTCGAGGAACTGGTCGACAAGTTCCGGACGGTGGCGGTCGATCGCGACCTGCTCGAGTTCGAGATCAAGCTGCTGGAGAAGTTCATCATCACCTCGGAGGTCGTCCGCGACTGGCACGACTACATCTGCCGGCTGATGACCGACATCAACGAGGTGATCGAGACCTACACACTGTTCTCGATCTTCAAGGTCGACGACGAGCTGTTCGACCTGGACGTGTTCTGGCGCTCGCCACCGTCGGTGGATAGCCGGGAGTTGCTCGAGCGGGCGGTGCGCGAGCACATGGACAGTCACCCCAGTCTCAGCGATGCGGCCCTGGTTCACATCAATCACCATGTCGCCGATCACGACGGCCCACCGATCGAGCTCGACGAATCGGACGTGCGGGTGCAGGTGAAATCATTGCTGGTCGATGCCCCCAAGATCGGCGGCATCGTCGGTATCGGCGTGCAGGCGGAGACGGTCAACGACGAGACCCGGCTGCTGGTGATCGAGAGCGTGCTCTCGACGCTGTTGAACGTGGTCGGTTCGGTCAAGGCGATCTTCAAGTACACCCGCGACCTCGAGTATTACGCCACCCGCGACCCGCTAACCAACCTCTACAACCAGCGGGTGTTCTGGGAGCTGATCGGCTACGAGATCGATCGCGCCCAGCGCCACGACCAGCGATTCGCGCTGCTGTTGATCGATCTCGACAACTTCAAGCTGGTCAACGACAGCTACGGCCACGCGTTCGGCGATTCCTTCCTCAAGGCGTTCGCCGATGCCATCGGCAAGGGGCTCAAGCGCGGCGACATCTTCGCCCGCTACGGCGGCGACGAGTTCGTGGTGGTGCTGCCGGAGACCGATCTCGAGAAGGCCTGCGTGACCGCCAACCGCGTGCTCGCCGAGACCGACGGCATCGTGCTGACCGCCCCGGATGGCGACCCGGTGTCGGCCTCGGTGTCCATCGGCATCGCGGTCTACCCGGACCACGCCCAGGAGCCCAAGGACCTGTTCCTGTTCGCCGACAACATGATGTACAAGGCCAAGGCCGAGGGTAAGGCGCGCGTCGCGGTACCGAGCGAGGAAGACGTCATGGACGTGTTCCGCTCGATCAGCGAGAAGGGGCTGACGATCCTGCGGGCGGTCGAGGAAAAACGGATCGTTCCGTACTTCCAGCCGATCCTTGCCACCGGGACCGATCGCATCGAGGCGGTCGAGGTGCTCTCGCGCATCGACCTGGGCGACACCATCATGGGCGCCTCGGAGTTCATCGAGATCGCCGAGAAGATGGGCGTGATCGACCGCATCGACTACATCATGATCGAAAAGGCACTGGCCGAGGTGAGCGCCAGCGGCTTTGACGGCATGGTGTTCATCAACCTCTCGCCGCGGGCCCTGGTGCTCTCCGAGTTCATCCCGACGGTGCGGCGGATCGTGGAAGAGGCCGGGGTGGAAAAGCCGCGCATCGTCTTCGAGCTGACCGAGCGCGACACGGTCAAGAACATCCAGTTGCTGGAGAAGTTCGTCCAGGAACTGCGGCTGGAGGGCTTCAAGTTCGCGATCGACGATTTCGGTTCGGGCTTCTCCTCGTTCCACTACCTCAAGCACTTCCCGATCGATTTCCTCAAGATCGAGGGCGACTTCATCCTTAATCTGCTGGAGGACTCGCGCGACCGCGCTTTCGTGCGCCTGATCGCCGAGCTCTCGCGCGAGCTCAAGATCCATACGGTCGCCGAGTTCGTCGAAAGCGAGGAGGTGCTCGAGCAGGTGCGCGCACTCGGCATCGACTACGCGCAGGGCTTTTTGATCGGCCGACCGGCTCCGTCGCCGATGCGTTACCTGCCGGCAGCGGCCGAGTAGCCCGGTGCATGCCGTCTCGCGCCTGTCGTGGTGAGTCGGGCCGTTGAGTCGGGTCGTTGAGTCGCTTGGGGGCGCATGCGACAATCGCGCCTTTCCCCGCACGTGACACGCCCCATGACTGCAAGAATCCTCGACGGGCGAGCCGTCGGCGCCACCGTGCGCGCCGGGCTTGCCGAGACGATCGCCGCCTTCACCGAGAACGGTCACCGCCCGCCCGGTCTGGCGGTGGTGCAGGTGGGCGGCGATCCGGCCTCCTCGGTCTACGTCGCCAACAAGCGCAAGGCCTGCGACAAGCTCGGTATCGAATCGTTTTCGCACGATCTGGACGAGACGATCAGCCAGGGCGAACTCGATGCGCTGGTGGACGAGCTCAATGCCGATCCGCGTATCGACGGCATCCTGGTGCAGCTGCCGCTGCCGGAGCACCTGAGCGCCGATTCGATCATCGAGCGCATCGACCCGGACAAGGACGTCGACGGCTTCCATCCCACCAACATCGGTCGGCTCGCCATCCGCCAGCCCGGCCTGCGTCCCTGCACGCCTTACGGGGTGATGCGGCTGCTCGAGGAGACCGGCCGCGACCTGCACGGACTCGAGGCGGTCGTCGTCGGCGCCTCGAACATCGTCGGTCGGCCGATGGCGCTGGAATTGCTGCTGGGCGGCGCGACCGTCACCGTCTGCCATCGTTTCACGCAGGATCTGGCCGCCCACGTCGAGCGAGCCGACCTGGTGGTCGTTGCCGCCGGCAAGCCGGGACTGGTCAAGGGCGAGTGGATCAAGGATGGGGCGATCGTGATCGACGTCGGCATCCATCGTCGCGAGGACGGCACGCTGCATGGTGACGTCGATTTCGACGCCGCGGCCGAACACGCCGGGTTTATCACCCCGGTGCCCGGCGGGGTGGGGCCGATGACCATCGCCATGCTGATGCACAACACCGTCACCTCCTGGCGGCGTCGGCTGGGCCTGGATTGAGTGCCCGATGAGTGAGGCCGCCGAACAGCCCGACTGGACCATCGCGCGCCGCTTTCGTGGCTTCGTGCCGGTGGTCGTCGATGTCGAGACCGGGGGGCTGGACCCGCAGGGACACGCCCTGCTGGAGCTGGCCGCCGTGCTACTGGACGTCGACGAGCACGGACGGCTCTATCCCACCGAGGAGATTGCCGTCTCGGTGCATCCCAGCGCCTTGACGGTGGTCGACCCGGTCTCGATCAAGATCCACGGTATCGATCCGTCGGATCCCGAACGCGAGGCGGTGGAAGAGCGTGCCGCCCTGGATGCCTTCTTCCGCCCGATCCGTCGCCAGGTAAAAGCACTCAACGCCCGTCGTGCCATCCTGGTGGGTCACAACGCGCCGTTCGACCTGTCCGTGGTCAAGGCCGCCTGTGAGCGCACCGGCTACAAGCGCAACCCCTTCCATCCGTTCTCCACGCTCGACACGGTGACGGCCGCCGCCGTGGCCGTCGGTGAGACGGTGCTGGCCAAGGCCTGCACGGCCGCCGGCTTCGAGTGGGACAACAGTCGGGCCCACGGCGCGCTCTACGACGCGCAGAAGACCGCCGAGCTGTTCTGCCACATCACCAACCGGCTCTCCACCGAGAACGGCCGGGCGGCCCTGCGCGTACGCGAACCGCTCAAGTAGGACGCCCGGTCTCCTCTGCGGAGTCTGCCTGCGATCGCGGGACCACGTTGAGCGTGATCCGGCCGCGGCCATGGCTGTCCTCCTCACCTTCGAAACGTTTGTGGATGGTTACCGATTCCCCGGCCGATTCCCCGGCCGATTCGCTCGCCTCGGCATGCACATAGCGCTCGCCGATCGGTACCTGCAACGGCGAGGTGTCCTGCGTGGCGTGCGCAATGGCGCTACGGGCGATGGCGTCCAGCTCGGCTGGCGTGATGTCGACCACCACATTGAGATCACGCACCGCGGCCTGCAGGTGTTTGGACGTCAATGGTGGAGCCGGCGGCTCGTCCCAGCGGGCAAGACCGATCGGATAGCGTCGCCATGGGAACGGGTAGTTCGCGATCACCGCCACCAGGAAAAGAATCGCGGTGTTCGCCAGCACCGGTGCGGCCAGATAGAGATACCCCAGCTCATGCACCGGCGCGCCGCCGATCACGGCAATCAGGGCGGTCGCCCCTCCCGGCGGATGGACGCAACGCAGCAGCTGCATGGCCGCAATCGCGCCGCCGACGGCGACACCCGCGGCCAGTGCCGGGTCGGGAATCCACATCGCCGCGCTCACGCCGACCACCGCGGAGACGATCTGGCCACCGAACACCGGCCACGGCTGGGACAGGGCCCCGTGCGGCACGGCGAACAGCAGCACGGCCGCCGCCCCCATCGAGCCGACCATCAGGACGGCGACCCACGGGCCGGCGACCCAGCTGGTCAGGGTGTAGACCGCCCAGATCCCGATCAGCGCGGCGATGCCGGCAATGACCACTTCGCGCCAACCGATCCGTGTTGTGCCGGGGCCGATGAAGTTCTGGATAAGCGTCAGGGCGCACCTGACCCGGGACTCTTGTGTCATGCGGGTGGTACCTGCAACGAATGGTGGGCGCGGATTCTACCGCCCTTGCCCCGTGATGGTGCAATCGGCCAGATTGACGGGGTGCGGGCCGAGCGGATAAAGTTGAAAGTTAGTCTTGACTAACTTTTGTGAGGAGGGGGCGATGCAGGCAGATGACAGGGCAGGATGGACAGGGCTGTGGCAAGCAATCCACCCGAGCGCCGTGACGCGATACTTACGGCGAGGCGCGCTGGTGTTCTCGACCCTGCTCGTCCTGTTGGCCGCGCCGCTTGCCGGCCACGCGGACGGGCGCCTGTCGATCGTTGCGACCACCGGCATGATCGCCGATGCGGCCCGCGAGATCGGCGGCGAGGCGGTCCGTGTCAAGGGATTGATGGGCCCGGGCGTCGACCCGCACAGCTATCGTCAGACCCGCAGCGACATCGTCGCGCTGGCGCAGGCCGATCTGGTGCTCTCGCACGGGCTGTACCTCGAGGCGCAGATGGAGGAGTTCCTGCATCGCCTCTCGCGTCGTCAGACGGTGGTTGCGGTGGCCGAAGTGCTGCCGCGGGATCGTCTGCTCGGCCACACCGACTACGAGAACAAGTTCGATCCGCACGTCTGGATGGCCCCGACCCTGTGGGCCGATGTGGTGGTCGCCATTCGGGATGCCATGGCCGAGGCCCGCCCCGCGCAGGAAGCCTATTTCGCCAAGCGCACCGAGGCCTATCTGGCCGAGATCGAGCAACTGTCCGCCTATGCCGAGCAGACGACCGCCAGCGTGCCCGCCGACAGCCGCGTACTCTTGACCGCCCACGACGCCTTCGCCTATTTCGGTCGTGCCTTCGACTTCGAGGTGATCGGCATCCAGGGCATCTCCACCGAGTCCGAGGCCGGCCTGCGCCGCATCCGTGACCTGGTCGACCTGCTGGTCGAGCGCGACATCGGCGCGGTGTTCGTCGAGAGCTCGGTGCCTGAGCGCAACGTGCGGGCGCTGGTCGAGGGGGCTGGCGCCCGTGGCCACCAGGTACGCGTCGCCGGCACGCTGTACTCGGATGCCATGGGAACGGTGGGCAGCTACGAGGGTACCTATCTCGGCATGATCGATCACAACGTCACCACCATCGTGCGTGCCCTCGGCGGCGAGGCGCCGACGGGCGGCATGCAGGGCCGACTGGGCGAGGGGGCTCGATGAGTCTGCGCATGCCGTTCGGCCAGGGCGACGAGGCTGCCGCCCCGCTTGCCGAGCTGTCGGACAAGCCGCTTGCCGTGCGCGGCCTGACGGTGGCCTACGGGCAGAAGCCGGCGGTGTTTTCGCTCGACATGACCATCGAGGATGGCTCGATGACCGCGATCATCGGTCCCAATGGCGCGGGCAAGTCGACCACGCTCAAGGCCGTGCTGGGCATCGTGCCGCGCCTGTCGGGCGTGGTGACCGTCTACGGCCGGCCGCTGACGAAGAGCCGCCGGCGGATCGCCTACGTACCGCAACGCGCGTCGGTCGATTGGGACTTTCCCACCCGGGTGATCGACGTGGTGCTGATGGGACTGGCGCGCGAACTCGGCCTGTTGCGCCGGGTGAACGCCAGTCACCGCCAGCGCGCGTTCGACTGTCTCGACCGGGTCGGCATGCGCGACTTCGCCGACCGGCAGATCGGCCAGCTCTCCGGTGGTCAGCAGCAGCGGGTGTTCCTTGCCCGGGCGCTGGCGCAGGGCGCCGACTTGTACCTGCTCGACGAGCCGTTCGCCGGCGTGGACGCCGCCACCGAGCGGGCCATTATCGACGTGCTCAAGACGCTCAAGGCCGAGGGCCGCACCGTCGTCGCGGTCCACCACGATCTGTCTACGGTGCGTGACTATTTCGATCACGTCATGATGATCAACGTCCACAAGGTCGCCGAGGGGCCCGTGGCCGAGGCCTTCACGGAGGATCACCTGCAGCAGGCCTACGGCGGGCGCCTGGCGGCCAACCTGATGGATCAACTGCAGCTCGGTGGTCATTGATGCTGCTTGAGGCACTGACCCTGCAGCTGGGCTATAACGCCACGCTGGTGGCCATCGGCGCGGCCCTGCTCGGCATCGCCGCCGGGGCGGCCGGCACCTTCCTGTTCCTGCGCAAGCGCGCCCTGGTCTCCGATGCCATCAGCCACTCGACCCTGCCCGGCGTGGGGCTGGCCTTTCTGGTCATGGCCTCCCTGGGGGGCGATGGCCGCCACCTGGCCGGGCTGATGCTCGGCGCGGCGCTCACCGCTGGGGCGGGGTTGCTGTGCATGCACTGGCTCACCCGGCGCACGCGCCTGGCCGAGGATGCCGCCATCGGCGCGGTGCTGTCGGTGTTCTTCGGTTTCGGCGTGGTCTTGCTGACCGTGATCCAGACGGTCTCGATCGGCCGTCCGGCCGGGTTGACAGACTTCCTCCTCGGCGCGACCGCCGGGATGCTCTTCGGTGACGCCGTGTTGATCGCGGTCGCCGGGGCTCTGGCGGTGCTCGCGGTATGGGCAATGCGTCGACCGATGACCCTGGTGGCCTTCGATGCCGGTTTCGCTGCAGCGACCGGCATCGACGTGCGCCGGGTGGATCTCGCCATGATGGGGCTGGTGATGGCGGTGACCATTATCGGGCTCAAGGTGGTCGGACTGGTGCTGATCGTCGCGTTGCTGATCATCCCGCCGGTGGCCGCCCGCTTCTGGAGCGACCGCAGCGACCGGGTGCTCGGCATCGCCGGTGTGTTCGGCGGCCTGTCGGGCTTTATCGGTGCGGCCATCTCGGCCACGGCACCGGCGCTGCCCACCGGGCCGATCATCGTTTTGACCGCATTCACGTTGTTTGCCCTGTCGATGCTGTTCGCGCCGGGACGCGGCCTGCTGGTCGGCTGGCTGCGCCACCGCCGCCAGCAGCGGCGCATCCACCTGCGCCAGGGGCTGCTCGCGATCGCCCAGGATCTGCCCATCTACGAGCGCTATACGCTCAATCTGCTGGTCAGGGCCGGGCTGGCTCGCCCCGACGGGGTGCCCACCGAGCTGGGTCGCTGGCGGGCGGCCAGGGCCTGTCGCGACGAGTCACGCTGGGCAGTGGCCCGGCGGATGCATTCCCACGAGGCGATCGTGTCGCGCTACGACGGCCTGCGCCCGATCGAGGTGGTGCTGACCGAGGACGAGATTCGCGAGATCGACCGGCAGCTTGCCGAAGTCGGGGAGGGTTGCACGTGATGGGTGCCGAATTCGTGATGCTCTCTCTGGTGCCGATCCTGATCGGCGTGCTCGCCGCGATCGCCTGCGCCCTGCCGGGCAACTTCCTGGTGCTGCGCCGGCAGGCCCTGATCGGCGATGCCATCAGTCACGTGGTGCTGCCGGGGATCGTGGTCGGGTTTCTGCTGAGCGGCACGGTCAATTCCTGGGCGATGATGGCCGGGGCGGCTGGCGCGGCGGTGGTGGCCGTGCTGCTGATCGAGTTGATCCGTCGCCTGGGGCGGATCGAGCCGGGCGCGGCCATGGGGGTCGCCTTCACGGCCATGTTCGCCTTCGGTGTACTGCTGCTCGAGCAGTCGGACACCTCCTCGGTGCACCTCGACGTGCAACACGCGCTGTACGGCAATCTCGAAAGCCTGATCTGGGTGGAGGCCCGCGGCTGGGAGTCGCTGTTCGACCCGGTCGCGCTGGCGGGGTTGCCTCCCGAGCTGACACGCATCGCGATCGTGGCGTTGTTGATGCTGGTCTTCACCGTGGTGTTCTGGCGGCCGCTGAAAATTGCCACCTTCGACGAGGGCTTTGCCCGGGTGCTGGGCATGCGCACTAACCTGATCGGCCTCGGTCTCGTGATCATGGCGGCAATCGCGGCCGTGGCCGCCTTCGATGCCGTGGGTTCGATCATCGTGATCGCCATGTTCATCTGTCCGCCGGCCGCCGCCCGCCTGATGACCAACCGACTCGAGGCCCAGGTACTCTGGTCGGTGGCCTTTGCCGTCTTCTCGGCGGTGATGGGCTACGTGCTGGCCGGTTACGGCCCGTTGTGGCTGGGTGCCGACGACGCCGTCAGCGCGGCCGGCATGATCGCCACGGTCGCCGGCCTGGTGTTGGCCCTGGCCGCCTTCTATGCCCCGCATCGCCAGTCCAGCGGTGCTTCGAGGGCCACCTGAAACCCCCGATTACGAGTTCCGGGCAACATCCTTTCCGTGCTCACGTGCTTCTTCAGCTTCCTTCCCGGGGCAGGCGCAACCCCTCCGTCGATTCTCCGCCTGTCTTGATCCCTCTCCTCATGAATGCAAAAAGGACTTGACCTCGTAATGATTCGCATTTAGTTTAATCGTCCTTCGATTCGCCGCCTGTGCCGGTGATCGAGATCACGGGCAAGCCAGCCGCCGCCAGCCAGCCCTCGAAAACAACGGGTCCTTCCAGGATCCCGATACATCGAGGAATGGGCATGAGCCGAATCATCCATCAAAGCCGGCTGGCGGCCGCCGTATTTTTTGCGCTGACCTCGCAGGCAGCCATGGCCCGGGAGGCCGACAACAAGGACCAAGAGCCCGAGCGCTACCCGCAGATGACCGTCAGTGGCGCCGTCGAGGTGGAGGCCTATCACGCCAGCCCCTACACCGCCGGCGACAAGAGCGACATCGTCCTGGCCATCGGGACGTTGGGTCTCGAGGCGGCGATCAACGACTGGCTCAGCGCCGAGATATCGACGCTCTACGAGGAGAACGACACCCCGCTAGAGATCGACACCGCCAGCGTGATGCTCGGTGCCGAGGACAGTCTCTGGTCGCTGCGCGCCGGTCAGTTCTACGTACCGTTCGGCGTGTACGAGACCGCCATGGTCTCCGACCCGCTCACCCTGGAGCTGGGTGAAACACGTGAGACAGCGATCTCGGCAGGTATCGGCCTGCGCGGCTTTTCCGCCGAGGTCTATGCCTTCAACGGGGATCTTGAGGACGAGAACCAGGTCAACGGCTTCGGCGCGACCGCCGGCTTGATCGGGAGCATCGCTGCCGCCGACTTGGCACTTTCCGCCGGCTACATGAACAGTCTGGGCGAATCCGATGGGTTCGAGGAAGCCGTCAAGGCAAATACGGGCGGGGCGGACACCGACGAGATCGGTGCCTGGACCGCCAGCGCCACGCTTGGTATCGACGAGATGCTGCTGGTGGGCGAGTATCTGACGGCCAGCGATTCCTTCCATGCCTCCGAACTGGCCTTCGACGGCGGTGGTGCCCAGCCGATTGCCTGGAACGTCGAAGCGAGCTACGGCTTCGACCTGATGGGCCGGCCTGCCCGCGCCGGCATCGGCTACCAGGGTACCGACGAAGCCCTGGCCCTCGAACTGCCGGAGAGCCGCGTGATCGCCGCGCTCTCAGTCGAGATATTCCCCCACACAGCCCTTTCCTTCGAATACGCCCTTGATGAGGACTATTCCGTGGCCGACGGCGGCACGGGCGAGTCGGCCGACACCTTCACCACACAGCTCGCAGTCGCCTTCTGAGCGTCTCCGTGACTGGCACTAACGCATTGCGAGGATCAAGCCATGAGCATTCTTATCCACAATACGAAGACCCTCCGCCTCACCACCCTGACACTCGCCTGCGGGCTGGCGCTGGCCGCACCGGGCCTGCAGGCCGCGCCGGGTGATCGGGGCGATTCGGGTGATTGGGGCAACCTGGGTGCCGAGACCGTGCTGGAACACACCGCCACGCACGTAATCGCCCGCAACTATATCCGCCTGGCCGATGCCACCGAGCGGCTCGCGGTGCAGCTGGCCGCACTCGAGGAGCGGCCCGGGGCCGAGAACGTGATCGCCGCCCGGGCCGCTTGGCGGGCAGCGCGCGCCGACTGGGAGACCGGCGAGGCGCACCTATTCGGCCCGGTGGACACCGATGGTCACGACCCGGCCATGGATTCCTGGCCGATCGACCTGCGCGAGCTCGCCGGGCTGATCGACGGCGACGCCCCGCTGGACGCCGCGGCGGTCGGTGGGCTCGACGGTGACGTCAAGGGTTTTCACGCGATCGAATACCTGCTCTGGCAGCAGCCGGTCGCCGAGGGTCGCGAATCCGCCGAGACGGCCGCGGCACGGCTGGGCGCCGCCCCGCGTCAGCGGGCCTTGCTGGCCTCGCTGGGCGCAGATCTGGACGACCACGCCACCGCCATGGCCGACGCCTGGCAGGGTGATGACGGCCATGCCCGTCAGCTCGCCGCGGCGGGCACGCCGGACTCACGGTTGTACCCGGCGGTACGGGGGGCGTTGCAGGAACTCGCCGAGGGCATGGATGCCATCGCCGACGAGTTGGCGGCCGCCAAGCTGGGCGAGCCACTCGAATCGGGCCACCCGTATGGAGTCGAGTCGCCCTACGCGCGCAATACTCGCGCCGACATGCGTCACAACGTCGTGGGCATCCGCAACCTCTGGCTCGGCTCGCTTGACGGCATCGAGTCCGGTCTCGGACTGCGGGCGCTTGTCGCGACGAATGATGCGGATGTCGAGGCGGTCGATCGGGCCTTCCTCCTCGCTCTGGGGCGGATCGACGCGATCGGCGAGACCGCGGACGCCAGTGGACGATTCGCCTTCGCCGAGGTGGTCGCCGACGGCGAGCTGGGTCACAAGGCGCAGATCCGGGCGGCGGTCGACGCGGTGCGCCAGTTGCAGGCGCGCCTGGCGGGTGCGCTTGAGTGAGGAAGGTCGACATGAGCCGTTTGATTGGAGCAGGGCGCATTTCGAGCGTTGGCCCGGTTCGCCCGGGCCTGTGCTCGGTGTTGCTGCCATCCTTGCTGGTGTTCGCGTTGCCGTGCCTGGCTGACGAACGGCCGCCCGTGACAGTCGATTCGGCCACCAGCAACGCCTTCTCGCATCCGCTGCCGGGCCTCTCCGACGAAGACGTGGCCCGGTTTACCCGCGGCGATGCCGACTTCGAGACGCCGTTCGTCTCCAGCGGCAACGCCATTCGTCCCGGTCTGGGGCCGGTATTCAACGCCTCGAGCTGCGAGGCCTGTCACCCGCGCGACTCGCGGGGCGAGCCGCCACCCCATCCGGCGGACGGTCGCAGCAATCTCGCGGATGCCGAGTCGATGTTCCTGCGCGTGAGCCTCGGCAACGACCCCGAGATCGGGCCGATCCCGGTGCCCGGCATGGGTACGCAGCTCCAGCAGCAGGCGGTGGCCGGGGCCGTACCCGAGGCGAATGTCACCGTGCGCTGGCGCACGAGGACGGACGAGTACGCCGACGGCACCCCCTACCAGCTGCGCTGGCCCGTATTCGAACTGACCGGGCTGGCCGATCCCGAGGCGCTGGCCGAGGCCGGCTACACGGTCGAGGACATCCAGACCTCGCCGCGGGTCGCGCCACCTATCCACGGACGTGGCTACATCGAGGCGATCGAAGCGGAGACCCTGCGCGGTTTGGCCGATCCGGACGATGCCGACGGTGACGGCATCAGCGGGCGGGTCAACCGGGTGCTCGACGCACAGACCGGCGAGCGGGTCATCGGCCGGATCGGCCTGAAGGCCAACAACCCCTCGCTGCGCCAGCAGAACGCGGGCGCCTATCACCAGGACATGGGCGTGACCAACGTCGTGTTTCCGGAGGAAGCCCCCGGCGCAGCCGTCAACCGGGATGACGCCAGGGATGACACCGAACTGGGCTGGAACAGCGAAACGGGTCGACCCGATCCCGAGGCGGGCGAACGCATCCTGGGTGACGTTGTCTTTTACACCCAGACCTTGGCCGTCCCCTCGCGCCGCTTCGTCGACAACCCCGAGGTTCGACGCGGCGAGGGGCTCTTTGAGCAGGCGGGCTGCGCCGCCTGTCATCTGCCGAAGCTGACCACCGGCGAACACCCGGACGGCATCGAGTTGCTGTCGAACCGCGAGATCGCGCCGTACTCGGACTTCCTGCTGCATGACATGGGCGAAGGGCTGGCCGATGGTCGCGGCGACTTCGAGGCGACCGGGCGCGAGTGGCGCACCCCGCCGCTGTGGGGCATCGGCCTGAACGAGTTGGTCACCGGGCATCGCTTCTACCTGCATGACGGCCGCGCACGCGGGCTGGCCGAGGCCATTCTTTGGCACGGCGGGGAAGCCAGGCTCGCTCGCGAGGCCTTCCGCCGGATGAGTGATGCTGAGCGCGATGCCATGCTGACTTTCCTGCACAGTCTTTAACGACTCGTTTCGGACTGGTTGCGACGGTAAACTGGGCGCAGTCCCGTTCAGGGGCTGGCAGCAGAAAGCGTATCGATCCAAGGAAAGCTGAATATGAAGCAATCGAAGACAGGGAAGGTCGTTGGCCTGACCGCATTGGCCGGGGCTTTGACCTTGGTGCTGGCAGGGTGTTCGAGTCCCAAGGCCGATTTCGAGGCGGCTTGCGAGAAGAATTCCGGCGATGCCGAAGGCTGCGCCTGCATGAGTGAGCGGCTGGACAAGAACCTGAGCGAGGAGCAGTTCGGTGAGCTGGTCGAGCTGATGCTGGCCGAGGACGCTCCGCTCGAGGAGGTTGGGGCGCGTCTCGATGAGAATACCTTCCAGGAACTGATGATCGCCGCGAAGCAGTGCGAGACGCGCCCCTGATCATCCGCCTGGCGGCGCTCATGGCCCTCCTGGTGGCACCGCTTGGCCAGGCCCAGTCGCCCACGCAATCCCCACGGCTGCCGCTGCAGACGGGCGACATCGTGCTGTTGGGCAATGACAGTGCCTGGGGCTTTGTCGCCCGCCGGTTTGCCGATGCCGACAGCCGCTGGAGCCATGTCGGCATGGTGATCCGTGCCGGGGAGGATGCCAGCGTGGTCCACATGGATGGCTCGCCGATGGGCGGGCAGATCCGACGCGAGTCGGTCGCCGCGTTCACCGCGGAGGCTCGGTACGTGCAGGTGGTGCGACCCGCATTCGATTCCCGGCAGCGGACGCGGGTCGGCGACTGGCTTGTCGATCACCTGAGGCGAGAGACCGCCTTCGATACCCGGTTTCGTCTCGACCAGCATCCGGCCATGTATTGCTCCGAACTGGTCTGGCGTGCGCTGGGCCATGTCGCGATGACGCCCGGGGATGACAGTCTGCCACGCGCCGCCGGTCGCGCTTACGTGCCGGTCGATCGACTGGTGACCCTGGGGCGGACCCTCGCGGAGCGAGAATGGACGCCGTCGGTCGTCGCCGGGGCGCGGTGAATGGCTCGCAAACGCATTTGTCACCGCAGGAGGGGGGCCCAACTGCATGGCCATCGGCATGGCTAGAGACGCCGCCTTCGAGGCCCATCATCGGCGCTATGAAGACTGGTTCGAGCGCCATGAGGCCGCCTACGTCTCCGAACTGCTCGCCCTGCGGGCGTTCGTGCCCCGGGAGGGCGACGGATTGGAGATCGGGGTGGGCAGCGGTCGTTTTGCCGGGCCGTTGGGCGTGCAGGTGGGCGTCGACCCGTCACCGGCCATGCTGCACTACGCGGCCAAGCGCGGTATCGAGGTGGTCGAAGGCGTTGGCGAGGCACTCCCGTTTGCGGCCGACCGTTTCGATCACGTCTTGCTGGTCACCACGATCTGCTTCCTGGATTCGCCCGCGACGATGGTCGCCGAGGCCCGCCGCGTGCTCAGGCCGGGTGGGCGGCTGGTAATCGGCTTCATCGACCGCGACAGCCCGCTTGGCCAGGTCTACGCCACACACCGCCACGAGAGTGTGTTCTACCTTGAGGCGAGCTTCCACTCGGCCGAGGAGGTGGCGGCGATGCTCGATGACGGCGGCTTTCGCGTGGATGCCTGGGGCCAGACCCTGTCCCACTCACCCGAGCGAATGCGGGAAATCGAGCCCCTGCGGTCCGGGTGCGGCCAATGTGCCTTCGTGGTCGTCTCGGCCATCAACGAGGGGTGATGCCGATGCCGGGCGGTCCGTTCCTGTTCGCCCTGTTCGGGCTCTTCCTGCTCTTCGTCCTGGTTCAGGTCGGGGCGTTGCAGCTCGCCTTCGACAAGCTGGGGCTCGATCCGGAGGCGGGCATGACGCTCCTGTTCGTTTCGTTAATGGGCAGCCTCGTCAATGTGCCGTTGTTTCGCATGCAGGCCCAGGCGCCCGACGAACCGCCCCCCGAACCGTTTCGCAGCCTGCTCAAGCACAGGCAGGTCCCCTTCGAGGGCGTCACGACGGTGGCCGTTAATCTGGGTGGCTGCCTGCTGCCGCTGACATTCTCCGCCTACTTGATGCTTCATGCCGGGGCGGCCGTGTTCGACTACCTGCTGGCCGTGATCACGGTCTCCGCGGTGTCGTACTACGCCAGCCGTCCCGTGCCGGGGATCGGGATCGGCATGCCGATCATCATCGCGCCGCTGGCGGCCGCCATGGCCGGGATCCTGATCGACCCGGCACACAGTCCCGCCCTGGCCTACGTGGGCGGCACGCTCGGCGTACTGATCGGGGCCGATCTGCTGCGTCTGAAGGACATCCGCAAGATGGGCTCGCCGGTGGCCTCCATCGGCGGGGCGGGCACCTTCGACGGCATCTTCATCACCGGCATCATCGCGGTGCTGTTGGCCTGAGGCGGCCAAGCCCCTTACCAGATGATCACCGTCATCCGTAGGTCGGGCTTCAGCCCGACATTCCACCCGGATGACAGGTGATGCGGTTTCAGCAGGGAGGGGCGTCTTGGGCGGCTGTCGGGCTGAAGCCCGACCTACAGTGGTTTCGCTCGTTCGCTGGGCAGCGCGAGTGTTCGCGTCCGTCCTCGATTACGTCAGCGTGCCGCCTTTAGCGCCTGGTCGAGATCCTCGATCAGATCCTCCACGTGCTCGATACCGATCGACAGGCGCACCATGTCCGGCGGCACCCCCGCGGCGCGCAGTTCCTCGTCGTTGAGCTGACGGTGGGTGGTCGAGGCGGGGATCGCGGCGCAACTCTTGGCATCGCCGATATTGACCAGGCGCAGGATCAGGTTGAGCGCGTCGTAGAATTTCACGCCCGCCTCGCGGCCGCCCTTGAGGCCGAAGCTGAGGATGCCCGAGGCGCGGCCGTCCATGTACTTCTGCGCCAGACGATGGTCCTTGTGTTCGGGTAGGCCCGCGTACTGGACCCAACTTACCTGCGGATGGCCTTCGAGGAACTCGGCCACTTCCTGGGTGTTCTCGCAGATGCGGTCGATGCGCAGCGAGAGGGTTTCCAGTCCCTGCAGCAGGTTCCAGGCCGATTGGGCCGACAGGGCCGCGCCGGTGTTGCGCAGCGGCACCACGCGGGCGCGGGTGATGAAGGCCGCCTCGCCGACGTCGTTGGTGTAGCTCACGCCGTGGTAGGACGGGTCCGGGTCGATCAGCAGCGAGAAGCGCTCCGGGTGGGCGGCCCAGTCGAAGTTGCCCGAATCGACGATCACGCCGCCGAGCGTGGTGCCATGGCCGCCGATGTACTTGGTCGCCGAGTGGATGACGATGTCGGCGCCGTAGTCGATCGGCTTGAGGAGAAAGGGCGTGCCGACGGTGTTGTCGACCATCAGCGGCAGGCCGTGGCGGTGCGCGATGTCGGCCAGGCGTTCGATGTCGGCGATGCTACCAGACGGGTTGCCGATCGACTCGCAGTAGATCGCCCGGGTGCGCGCGTCGATCGAGGCCTCGATGCCGGCGAAGTCGTCCTTGTCCTGCATGCGCACCTCGATGTCCTGGCGCGGCAGGGTGTGGGCGAACAGGTTATAGGTGCCGCCGTAGAGCTCGCTGATCGAGATGATGTTGTCGCCGGCCTGGGCGATGGTCTGGATGGCGTAGGTGATCGCGGCCATGCCGGTGGCGGTGGCCAGCGCGCCCACCCCGCCGTCAAGGGCGGCCAGGCGCGCCTCGAGCACCCCGCAGGTGGGATTCATGATCCGCGAATAGATATTCCCCTGGACCTTGAGGTCGAACAGGTCGGCGGCGTGCTGGGCACTGTCGAAGCTGTACGACGTGGTCTGGTGGATCGGCACGGCGACGGCGTGCTGGTCGTCCGGCTCGTAGCCGGTGTGCAGGGCGATGGTCTCTGGGCGCATGCCTTCCTCCTTGGTTTTTCGGAAAGCGTAGCCCCAAACGTGCTCGATGTCTGTTCCGGTGGGAGAGGCAGGGGCATCTCGGTACAAATCCGGAGACACTCGGACTTGGTCGTCCGTGATTCTGGCACGCAGGGGGGGGGTATCGGATCCGTACAGGGCTTCCCTCTACTCGAGCAGCAGTTCCAACTGGGTGGCAATCAGGCCGAGCAACGCCAGGATGATCGCGATGGCGACCGCGACGGCCTTTCGCGAGCGCCCCGGTCCCTTCTCCATGCCGATCTCCTCGCGCAGCTGGCGGATCTTCTTGCGCTTGTAGAGTCGGTTGAGCCAGGGACTGACCGCCCGGATCGGTATGCCGGCCCGGTCGCCCAGCCCGTCGATCATCACGAAATGCCCGTCCGGGTGCCAGGCAAGGTTGTCCGCCGACAAGTCGTTGATCAGCACGTTGGAGGTCAGCGCCCAGTCGAGAAAGGTCTCGAGGGCCTGTCGAGAGCGATGGCCGTGGCGCCCGGATTCCACCAGGTCGCGCAGCGTCGGTGCGAGATTGCCGTCCTCGTCGAGCACCGCCTCGACCAGCAGGGCCGCCCCCAGATCGGTGTCGACCACACCCAGGATGTTCTGAATGTGCGGGCAGGGGGCCAGTCGTCCGGGTGTGAGCGCCCGCGAGGCGAGGTGCTCGATCATCTCGCGGGCAAACGCGCGGTGATGACCGATACGGCGGCGCTTCTGGTAGAAGCGATCCTTCCGGTCCCGTCGTTCGATAAAGCGCGGGTTGACCACCTTGACCAGCACGCGCGGGTCGTCCGGATGGCGGAAGACCAGCTTCTGGGCCCCCTGGCCGACCGGCTCGAGGGAAGAGAGTTGCAGTGGCGTGATCAGGTCCATGGGCGCTCGGGGCAAAGCCGGGGATTGTACCGCGACGACCTGGAGGGGTCAGTCGGCCTGTTCGTCGGTCGGGATGATCTCGCGCTCGCAGGCAGTGCCGGTCTCGATGCAGGTGAGGTTCTGCAGGGTCTGGCTCGCGATCTGCTCGAGCGCCTCGTGGGTGAGGAAGGCCTGGTGGCCGGTGATCACCACGTTGTGAAAGCCCAGCAGGCGGGCGAACAGGTCGTCGGTGAGGATCTCGTCGCTGCGATCCTCGAAGTACAGCGGGCCTTCGTGCTCGTAGACGTCGATCCCCAGCCCGCCAATCCGGCCCGACTTGAGTCCGTCGATCACCGCGGCGGTATCGATCACCGCACCGCGGGAGGTGTTGACGATCACCACGCCCGGCTTCATCCGGCCGATCGCGCCCGAATCGACCAGGTGATGGCTTTCCTCGGTCAGCGGGCAATGCAGGCTGATCACGTCCGCCTGCTCGAACAGGGTGTCGCGTGAGACGTATTCCACGCCCATCGCCTTGCAGCTCGGATTGGGGAAGGGGTCGTGGGCGATCACGTGCGCGCCGAAGCCCTGTTTCAGAATCCGGGCGAACACCGCGCCGATCTTGCCGGTGCCGATCACGCCCACCGTCTTGCCGACCACGTCGAAGCCGGCGAGGCCATGCAACGAGTAGTTGCCCATCCGCACCCTGGCGGTTGCCCGCGGGATCTGTCGATTGACGGCCATCATCAGGGCCACGGCGTGCTCGGCGACCGCGTTGGGCGAGTAGGCCGGCACGTGGACCACGCGCAGGCCGGTCTCGGCGACCGCATCGAAGTCGACATGGTTGCAGCCGGCACAACGCAGGGCGAGCACCTCGGTGCCGCCCTCGCGGAGTGCATGGATCACCGGGGCGTCGAGGACGTCATTGGCGAACGCGCACACTGCCGGGTAGCCACGGGCGAGGTGGACGCTGTCCTCGGTCAGCCGTCGGGGAAAGAAATCGATTTCATGGCTGTGATCGATCGCCTCGAAGGA
The DNA here is from genome assembly GCF_034479635.1 of Guyparkeria halophila. Classification (NCBI taxonomy): domain Bacteria; kingdom Pseudomonadati; phylum Pseudomonadota; class Gammaproteobacteria; order Chromatiales; family Thioalkalibacteraceae; genus Guyparkeria; species Guyparkeria halophila. Next base: position 1,955,152 of record NZ_CP140153.1, on the reverse strand, counting down.
CTCGCGGTCGTAGGGCTTGGTGGAAAACAGCGCGACTTTCATTTCCCTGATCCTCGTCGGCAGTGGGTGAAATGCGGGTTGACGTCAACCGTCGCCCTCAGTGACCGTCACCAAGGGCGTCGAGCAACTCGGCGAGTGCCTGTCGACAGGCGTTCTCGACCGCGCGCCGGCCATCGAGACCAAAGCGTTTGGCGAGCCGAGTCTCGTCCTGCAATTGCAGCATACGACCAATCAGCAGTGCGCGGCGATCGAGCGACACGGCGTCGATGGCCGCGGGTTGCGTCAGGGCGGGGGGCAGCCAGCGACGGATCGGGTCGAGTGCGGCATCGAGGTGGTGGCGGTGCCGGGCACAGGCGATCAGTTGATCTCGCTCGTCGGTATCCAGGGTCGGCAGTGGTTGTTGACCGGCGGCGGCCAGCAGGATGGCAATCCGGTCGGGCTCGATATGCCGTAGCGGGCCGGCCGCGCGGGTGGGTAATTGGCGAACGAAACGCCTCGCGGTGCGTTCAACCGCGTCTCGGCCTGCCGTCGTCAGGCCCATCGCCATCACCACCGCCTCGCTGCCCGAGGCGTGGTCGCGGTGTTGCCCTAGGTGCAATACCTGCATGCCGCAGGCCGCCCAGAAGGCGAGCAGTTCGTCCTCCATGCCGAAGCTTACGCCGAGGAATGCCTGGCCCTCGCGCCGGGCGGTGGCGGCAATCGCGCGTACCAGGCGTTCTCCCGTGCCCTGCCGCCGGGCCGCCGGGTGGACGGCAATCCGTTGGATGCGCCGCCCGTGCAACCGTGGCCAGTCGGGCATCCCCGCATGGGCGGCGAGTGTCTGGGGCAGCAGATGGCCACGCAGGCGGCGCTCGCCGTTGAAGACGGCCTCGGCCAGTTGGGTCGGCAGGGCGCCCTCGTCCTGGGTGGCGGCGGTGGCAATCACCGCCCGATCGGTCGCCTGGTCGATGGCCTTGCCGGCTTCGATCGCCCAGAGCTGGCTGGCCGGTCCGTCGAGCAGCTGGCGCAGGTCGCGCGGGGTGGTGCGGTAATGCGCGGCCACCAGCAGGCCGAACCATTCGCCCAGTCGGCGCTCGTCGGCGGCGAGTGCGCGTGGCTCCAGGCGCGCCGCTGGACAGGTCGTTTGGCGTGCATCGATCGGCAGGGTCTCGGCGGGGTCGGCATCCAGCAGCAACAGTCGATCGACCAATGGCTCGAGCGGGTCGCCCGGTGACCATCGGATGGGCGTGGTCAGCCAGTGATGGCGCACGGACACGGCGCTGGCCTCGAGGCGGGGCAGAAAGCGCAGGGTGAAACCGCGACCACTGCCCTCGTAACCGTGCTCGGTCGTGGCGAACACGCAGCGCGGGAACGCGTCGAACAGTGCCTCGAGCACGGCGGTCGGCAGGGCAGCGGCCTCGTCGATCAGGAGCAATCGCGCCTCGGGGCGTTGTTCGATCAGCACGTCGGGCGGCAGGAAGCGCAGTCGCTGGCTCCCCAGCCTGATCGCCCCGTCGTGGTCCGCGGCCGCGTCCGCCCTTTCACGCAGGCGGTCGAGCAGGGGCGCGACCGCCTCGCGTCGCGGGGCGGTCACCAGCACATCGCCGAGTCCTTGCTCCAGCACCTGCGCGGCGGCCAGGCCCAGTGCCGAGGTCTTGCCGCGGCCACGGTGTGATCGCAGGACCAGCGGGCGACGCGGACGGCCGCGGGCGACGGCGAGGATGGCCGCGATGGCGTGCGCCTGATCAACCGTGCGAGAGGGAAAAGATGGGGGGGCATCGGCGGTCCGGGTCTGAACCGGTTCGGGCGATGGCGGCGGGGCAACCGGCTGGCCTTGGGCAAGGTGCCAGAGGCGGGGGGCGGTGCCGAGGATACGCACCAGTCGCTCGCGGTAGGCCGGGCCGGCATCGCCTGCCTGGAAGGGGTACGGGACCAGTCGCGCCATGTCGGCGTCGGTCTGCGACGGCCAACGCCCCAGCGGCGGGGTCAACAGCACCAGGCAGCCGCCCCCGCGGACCCGTCCGGCCGCCGCGCCGAGTGCATCGGGATCGAAGCCGGTCAGGGCATTGACGAACACCCGAGCGCTTTCGCCGCCCAGCGCCTCGCCCGCACGGCGAAACCCGAGCGATCTCGTGTCGCTGGGCGCATCCGGACCGATCCAGAAGCTGTCGTCATCGACCAGCGATCGGGCTTGGGTCATCACCCAGTCGGACGTGCCGCTGATGAGCACGGCCAGTCGGTGCCCGGCCCGTTGCCAGGCGGGCAGGGACGCGTCGAGCGTGTCGCGGAGGGTCGGGGTGGTCGGGCGCGCTGGCATGGGGGATATTGTAGCCAGCGAGTGCGATCAACCGCCGGCGAAGATGCCGCGGATCAAAAAGAAGAACATCGCGGCCAGCAGCGCGGCAGCCGGTACGGTGATCACCCAGGCAGCGACGACCTTGAGTACCAGCGAGCGCTTGACCAGTTCCCGCTTGTAGATCTTCTTCAGGCCCTTGCGCTGGCGCTTGCTGATGTGGGCCTCGCGCCGCGTGTTCTTGTCCTTGAGTTCCTGAAGCATCTGCTCCTTGACCTTGAGCGGGGCGGCGCGGAAACGCTCGAGGTATTCCTGCATTACCTCGTCGTCGTCACTGTCCGGATGCAGGTCGCGTACCTGCTGCTCGAGGCGGTCGTAATTGGACTTGAGATACTCGCGCAGAAAGCCCACGCCGAATACCGCGCCGATGGTGACATGGGTGGTCGAGACCGGCAGGCCCAGCTGCGAGGCAAGGATGACGGTCAGCGTGGCGGCCATGGCGATGCAGTAGGCGCGCATCTGGTCGATGTCGGTGATCTCGTGACCGACGGTGCGGATCAGTTTCGGGCCGTAAAGGGCCAGACCCACCGCCAGGCCCAGGGCGCCGATCAGCATGACCCACAGCGGAATGGCAGCCTTGGCCGCGGTGCCCGCCTGGGTGAGGGAATCGTTGATGGCCGCGAGCGGCCCGACGGCGTTGGCCACGTCGTTGGAGCCATGGGCGAAGCTCAGCAGGGCGGCGGCGAAAATCAGCGGCAGGGTGAACAGGCGGTTGACGCTTGCCTTGCTGTTTTCCTTCATGCCGTTGGCGGCGCGGGCCACCAACGGGCGGACCAGGAAGAACACGATCGCGGCGATGACCACGCCGATCAGTGCCGCCCCCAGAAACGGTACCTCGACGATCTTCTTCAGGCCCTTGACCACCAGATAGGTGCCGAATGCCCACGCCATTAGCGCGAGGAACCAGGGGACGCGTTTTTTCGCCGCGGCGATCAGGTCGCCCTGGTAGGTGATGCTGCGCTTGATCAGGTAGAGCAAGCCGGCGGCGAGCAAGCCGCCCAGCAACGGCGAGATTACCCAGCTGGCCGCGATCTGGCCGACCGTGCCCCAGTTGGCGATGCCCCAGCCGGCCGCGGCAATGCCGCCACCCATGACCCCGCCGACGATCGAATGGGTGGTCGAGACCGGCGCGCCGAAGGCGGTGGCGAGGTTGAGCCAGATCGCCGCGGCCAGCAGGGCGGCCATCATCAGCCAGACGAAGGTCATCGGGTCGCCGATCGCCGCCGGGTCGATGATGCCGCCCTTGATGGTGCTGACCACCTCACCGCCCGCGATGATCGCGCCGGCGGCCTCGAAGATGGCGGCAATCACGATCGCCCCGCCCAGGGTCAGGGCCTTCGAGCCGACCGCCGGACCGACATTGTTGGCGACATCGTTCGCCCCGATGTTCATGGCCATGTAGGCACCGATCACCGCGGCGACGACCATCACGAGACTGACGTGGCCCTGGGTGAGCCAGGTGAACAGTGCCACCCCGATCACGAACAGCAATGCCACGCCGAAACGCAGCAGCTCCCGGCGGGCGGGTTCAGCCACCTTGTCGAATGCGCCCATCTCGTTGAGATCCATATCGAATATGCCTGTCACAATGTCACGAAAGACGGCACGTTAGCGGACCGACGCGGCTTCGTCCATTTCCCGAGCCCCGTGCTCGGGCATGCGGGCCTGTCACCCGGGATGGCGCGGTTCCCTTCCGAGGCCGAATCTGGCCCAATACCCGCCATGTCGAAAAGCCCCCACGAGATACTCAACAGCGTCTTCGGTTACCAGGACTTCCGCCCGCCGCAGGGCGAGGTGATCGAGACGGTCACCTCGGGACGCGACGCCCTGGTCCTGATGCCCACCGGCGGCGGCAAGTCGCTGTGCTACCAGGTGCCGGCCTTGTCGAGCCCCGGCACGGCGATCGTGGTCTCGCCGCTGATCGCCCTGATGCAGGACCAGGTCGCCGCGCTGCGCCAGCTGGGTGTGGCCGCGGCGTTCCTGAACTCCAGCCTTTCGGCGGAACAATCCCGGGAGGTGATCCGGCAGTTGCACGCCGGCGAGCTCGACCTGCTCTACCTGGCCCCCGAGCGATTGATGACCCCGGCCGCGCTGGAGCGACTGGCGGGCCTGCCGATCAACCTGATCGCGATCGACGAGGCGCACTGCGTCTCGCAGTGGGGCCATGACTTCCGCCCCGAATACATCCGCCTGGGCGAGTTGGCCGATCACTTCCCGACCGTACCGCGTATCGCCCTGACGGCCACGGCCGACGAGGCGACCCGCGAGGAGATCGTCAACCGGCTGCGACTCACCAACGCGCGGCGCTTCGTCTCCGGCTTCGACCGGCCCAATATCCGCTATCGCATCAGCCAGGGCAGTGGCGGCAGCCGCGACCGGTTGTTGCGCTTCATTCGTGAGGAGCATGCGAATGATGCGGGTATCGTCTATTGCCTGTCGCGAAAGAAGGTCGAGCAGACCGCCGATTGGCTCGAGAAGCAGGGACTGGTGGCCCTGCCGTATCACGCCGGGCTGTCGGCCGAGCATCGCCGCACGGTCCAGGAGCGCTTTCTCGCCGAGGAAGGCGTGATCGTGGTGGCGACCATCGCCTTCGGCATGGGCATCGACAAGCCCGACGTGCGCTTCGTCGCGCATCTCAACCTGCCCAAGAGCATCGAGGCCTACTACCAGGAGACCGGCCGGGCCGGGCGCGACGGCCTGCCGGCGGATGCCTGGATGGACTACGGCCTGCAGGACGTGCTCACCCTGCGCCAGATGATGGCCGGTTCCGAGGCCGACGAGCGCATCAAGCGCATCGAGCGTGCCAAGCTCGACGCCATGCTCGGGTTGACCGAGGAGACCCGCTGCCGTCGCCAGTCGCTGCTGGGCTACTTCGGCGAGACGCTGGCCGAGCCCTGCGGCAACTGCGACAACTGCCTCGAGCCGCCCGAGACCTGGGATGCCACCGAGGCGGCGCAGAAGGCGCTGTCCTGCATCCACCGCACCGGGCAGCGGTTCGGGGTGAACTACCTGGTTTCCGTCCTGCGCGGCGAGGCGGACGATCGCATGCGCCGCTTCGGCCACGACCAGATTTCCACCTTCGGTATCGGCGGCGAGTTGTCGGCAACGGGCTGGCGTGGCCTGTTCCGCCAGTTGATCGCCCGCGGCCTGATCGCCGTCGACGCCGAAGGCCATGGCGGGTTGCACCTCGACCCGAGTGCCCGCGCCGTGCTGCACGGCGAGGAAACCCTGCATCTGCGGCCGGAGAAGAAGCGCACGGCGGGCCGGCGCGGGGCTAAACCGGGCAGTGCGCCGGTGCCGACGGAAGACGAGCCGCTCTGGGACTCGCTGCGTGCGCACCGCAAGCGCTTGTCCGAAGAGCAGGGCATTCCGCCCTACATGGTGTTCAGCGATGCCACGCTCAAGCACATGCTCGAGATCCGTCCGACCCAGCTCGACGAGATGGCCGCGGTGTCCGGGGTCGGTGAGCACAAGCTGGAGAAATATGGCGAGGGCTTCCTGCGCATCCTGCAGGCGCACGCCGGCTGAGCGACCCTTTTAAAGCAACCGGTTGAATTCGCCGGCATTTGCCGAGATGATCGCTGGCTTGTCTTGAACCGTGACCAGGGGGCAAGTGCGTGTCCGCAGCAGACCAGCCCAAGCCCGTCAATCCTCCACAACGAGGGGTGTTCCGTACGGCCGATCTGCCGCCGGATGAGCGCAATGCCGCCTGGAATGCGATTGCCGGCCCGTTCTTCGATCACGTCGTGCCGCTTGAGGACAAGGCGATGGACGGCGAGATCCGCGCCGATCTGCTGGGTGACTGGGCGACCTGTCGCATTCGCTTCAACCCGCACTCCTATGCCCGCCGCCAGGCGCGACGTTCCGATGACGGACTCGACTACTACTTCATCCAGCTCTATTGCCGGGGCGCGTTGCACGGCGAATGCGCCGGCCGGGCGGTTTCCCTGCGTCCCGGCGACATCCTGATTCTCGACGTGCGCCAAGCGCTCACCCTGCGGGCCTCGGCGGGCGAGATCATTACGCTCATCATCCCCCACGCGGATATCGACCGACTGCCGGCCGATCTGCACGGCCAGGTGCTGCTGCGCGAACGGGACTCGACGCGTCAGTTGGCGGCCCGTTTCGAGTCACTGGAGGCGCGTCTGTCGGAGATCGGCGCCGATGAGGCTCAGGCACTGCAATCGTCGGTCCGCTCGGTGCTGATCGCGGCGATCGACGACGCCCTGAGCGAGGCCGACCCGCCGCTCCGGCGCCGATCATCCCGACCGGTTCCCGAGCCGGCCTGCAAGGAGGTGGGCGATGCCTCGACCTCCCTGCAGGCCATTCAGGACACCTTGCTCGGTTGGTCGAAGCGCGACGACTGACCCGCTGCCGGCGTGAGTCCGGCCGGGTGAGCGAGACGGGGTGGCTTGCGAAAAAGGTGTATAAATATACAGTATCGGCATGAGCCCCCATGCCGAGCTGTCCGCCCGTTCCAATTTCAGCTTTCTGACTGCCACGCCCAGCCCGGAGCGATTGGTGGAGACGGCCGCTGCGCGCGGTTACGCCGCCATTGCCATCTGCGACGAGTGCTCGCTGGCCGGAGTGGTGCGTGCCCAGCAAGGCTGGCGGGCGCTACCGGAGGGCGGGCGTCCGCAGCTGATCATCGGTACGCGGCTGGTGCTCGAGGCGGGCGACGAGCTGGTGTTGCTGGCGGCGACCCGGGCCGGTTATGCCGCGATCAGCCAGCTCGTTACCCGCGGGCGTCGGGCGGCGGTCAAGGGCGAGTACCGGCTTGGCCGGGCGGACGTGCTTGCTGGGCTGAATGCCGGGGTGCGGGTGATCTGGCAGGTGCCGCCCCGTGACATGCCCTCGCCGGACTGGCTGCTCGCCGGCGGTATCCGCCCCTGGCTGGGCGTGGTGGCGTGGCTCGACGGGCTGGACGGGCGCCGAGCGGCCCATGCCCGGGCGCTGGCGGCGGCCCATGGTCTGCCTGTTACCGCCCTGGGTGACACGTTGATGGCCGATCGGCAAGAAAAGCCGCTACTGGACGTGGTCACGGCCCTGCGACATCGGATGAGCGTGATGGAGGCGGCCGATCGCCTGCCGTCCAATGCCGAGCGCCACCTGCGCCCGATCGAGGTGCTCGCCGAGCGGTTTCCGACCGAGTGGCGGGCCGAGGCCGTGGCCCTGGCCGCCCAGTGTCGGTTCTCCCTGGACGAGCTCTCCTACGAGTACCCGCTCGACGATATCCCGCCGGGGGTGACCGGGGGCGAGCAGCTGCGTCGCCTGACCTTCGAGGGGGCGGCAACACGCTGGCCCGATGGCATTCCCGACCGCGTGGCCGCCCAGATCGATCGCGAGCTCGGCATCATCCAGGAGATGGCCTTCGAGCCGTACTTTCTCACCGTGCACGACATCGTGCGCTTTGCCCGCTCGCGCGGGATCCTCTGCCAGGGTCGCGGTTCGGCGGCCAACTCGGCGGTGTGCTTCGCGCTCGGGATCACCGCGGTCAATCCGGCGGAATCCTCGATGCTGTTCGAGCGCTTCATCTCCAAGGAACGGGCCGAGCCGCCGGATATCGACGTCGATTTCGAGCATCACCGCCGCGAGGAGGTGATGCAGTACATTTACCACCGCTACGGCCGCGACCGGGCGGCGTTGGCGGCGACGGTGATCCGCTACCGGCGCAAGTCCGCGCTGCGCGATGCCGCCCGGGCGCTGGGCGTGGGCGAGGACGTGACCGAGCGCGTCAACGAGCAACTGGCCTGGTGGGACAAGGAGGTCAGCGAGGAGAAGCTGGCGGCCGCCGGCATCGACGGCAACCTGCGCCAGATCCGCTGGTGGCTGGCGATCGCCCGACAACTGACCGGCATGCCGCGGCATCTCTCCCAGCACGTGGGCGGGTTCGTTATCGCGCGCGGCCAGCTGGCTGATCTGGTGCCGGTGGAGAATGCCTCGATGGCCGACCGCACGGTCATCCAGTGGGACAAGGACGATCTGGATGCCGTGGGCTTGATGAAGATCGACGTGCTGGCCCTGGGTATGCTCTCGGCGGTGCGCCGCGCCTTCGAGCTGGTCAATCACCACCGCCCGCGTGAGCGCGAGCTGGCGCTGTGGTCGATCCCGCGCGAGGATGCGGCCACCTTCGAGATGATCAGTCGGGCGGACACTGTCGGCGTGTTCCAGATCGAGTCGCGGGCGCAGATGAGCATGCTGCCGCGTCTTCGGCCCCGCTGCTTCTACGATCTCGTGATCGAGATCGCCATCGTCCGCCCCGGTCCGATCCAGGGCGAGATGGTCCACCCCTACCTCAAGCGCCGCCAGGGACTCGAGCCCGAGGAGTACCCCAACGAGGAGATCCGGCGGGTGCTGGGCCGCACCCTGGGCGTGCCCATCTTCCAGGAACAGGTGATCGAGCTGGCGATGGTGGCGGCCGGCTTTACCGCCGGCGAGGCCGACCAGCTCCGGCGTGCCTTGGGCGCCTGGCGCAAGCGCGGCACGCTCGAGGACTTTCGCAAGAAACTTTACGACGGCATGACCGCACGTGGCTTTGCCGCCGAATTCGCCGACCGGGTCTACCGGCAGATCCTCGGTTTCGGCGAGTACGGTTTTCCCGAGTCGCACTCGGCCAGCTTCGCGGTGATCGCCTACGCCTCGGCCTGGCTCAAGTGCCACGAGCCGGTCGCCTTCTACTGTGCCTTGCTCAACAGCCAGCCCATGGGTTTCTACGGCCCGTCGCAACTGGTGCAGGACGCCCGCCGTCACGGCGTGGTGGTGCGCCCGCCCTGCGTGCTGGCCAGTGACGGCGAGAGCACGCTCGAGTCGCTCAATGGGAGGGGAGATGCCATCCAGACCCATGCCCTGCGCCTGGGGCTGGGGCGCATCCACGGGTTGTCCGCGGCCGGGATCGACCGGCTACTGAGCGCCCGCGACGAGATGGCCTTTCGCGACGTGGCCGATTGCGTGCGCCGGGCCCGCCTGGATGCCCGTGACCGCCGCGCGCTGGCCCATGCCGGGGCCTTCGCCGCGCTGGAGGGCAATCGCTACGCGGCGCACTGGTCGGCGAGCGGTATCCCCGCGGACATGGCACTCGAGGCCGGCTTGCCGGCCGATCGAAAGGTGGCCGAACCGGCCGTCGACCTGCCCGTGCCGAACCAGGCCGAGACCATCGTCGCCGACTACCAGCGGCTGGGGCTGTCGTTGAATGGCCACCCGCTGGGCCTGCTGCGCGACCGATTACGACGATTGCGGCTGCGGCGCAGCGACGAACTGGCCACCCGCCACGACGGCGCACACACGCGCTACTGCGGCCTGGTGACCATGCGCCAGCGCCCCGGCACGGCCAAGGGCACGGTGTTCCTGACGCTCGAAGACGAGGTCGGCACGGTCAACGTGATCGTCTGGCCGGATCGCGTCGCCGAATATCGGCAGGTGGTGGTCAATGCGCGTCTGCTGGAGGTGCGCGGCCAGTGGCAGCACCGTGACGGCGTCGCGCACCTGGTCGCGCGCATGCTGGTCGATCACAGCCACTGGTTGGGCGAGTTGCCCACGCGCTCGCGCGATTTCCACTGAGATACCGATGCGGGCCGTCCACGACGGGGCAGTTAGCCCGCCACCGGCACATCATGCAAACGGCAATGCGAAGGGTTTGCATTTGCATGAATGGCCGCTATACTGGCCCGCGTCAATCGAAGGCGAAGGGGCAATCGAGTCAGCCAGATCCCACTCCACTCGGCGCATTGGCGCGATTCACCCGTTCGGGGAACTCCTGAATCTCGTTCCGGTCATAGCCGGTGAGTCGCGTTGAGATGCCTCTTCGTTTTCATCGACTCCTCCTGCGGTGAGTTTGCGGGCAGGTCTGTTCCCTCGGGGAGCGACCTGCCCATTTTTTTGCCTGTCCGAAAGAGGCATGGCCGTCCCGTCCCCTCGGCCGGTTTTGCCGAGATGGTTTGCGTTAGTGGAAGCGCTGGCGACCAGAAAATCGTTTGGCGGCATATACGGATGGGCATGACCGATCGGCGCGGGCTACACTCCCACATCGACGTCTAATGACTCGTCCACCAAGGGGAGATAACAATGAAAAACACGTTGAAACGACTTGCCATGGCGGCCCTCTGTCTGCCGCTGATCGGTGGGATCGGCCTGGTCCAGTCGGTTGCGCAGGCCGCCGACCGGGTCGAACTGGAGCACGACGACATGACCCTGGTCGGGTACATGGAGATGGCGCCCGGTAGTTCGGTCGAGGACGGCGTAGTGCTGATGGTCCACGGCACGCTCGCCCACGGGCAGATGGAGATCATGAGCAGCATGCAGGAACTGCTGCGTGATGCCGGCTACAACTCGCTGGCCATCAACCTGAGTCTCGGCCAGGATGCCCGCGAAGGCATGTACGACTGCGATTCCACCCATCGTCACAAGCACGAGGATGCGGTCGACGAGATCGCTGCCTGGGCCGAATGGCTCAAGGGCGAGGGGGCCGAGCGGCTCGCCGTGCTGGGGCATTCGCGCGGTGGTAACCAGGTGGCCCGTTATCTCGCCGACCAGGCCGATCCGATGGTCGAAAAGGCGGTCCTGCTGGCGCCGCAGACCTGGTCCGAGGGCTACGAGGCCAAGGACTATCAGGCGAACTACGACACCGCGCTCGCCCCGTTGCTGGACAAGGCCGAGGCACTGGTCGCCGAGGGCAAGGGCGACGCGCTGATGGAGATGGACTTCATCTACTGCCCGGATACCCGTGCTGCCGCCTCGAGCGTGGTCAGCTACTACCGCGAGGACCCGCGCATGGACACGCCCACCGTGCTGGGTGAGACCTCGATCGAGACCCTGGTCGTGGTCGCCGGTGCCGATGACACGGTCACCGATCTCGAGGAGAAGATGGCCGAGCGGGTCGAGGACGATCACGTCGAGATGACCACCGTCTCCGGCGCGGACCACATGTTCCGCGACCTGTTCCTCTACGACGCGGCCGATGCCGCTACCGCGTTCATCGGTTGGCAGTAAGCCGAGTTTGCACCGGCCTGATCCGGCCGGGGGGACAGAAAGGCGGGCCCGAGCGGGTCCGCCTTTTTCGTTCGCCTGTCCGTGCCTCAGCGCTCGGCCAGTTCCATAATCGATCCGACGATGTCGCTCATGGTGACGATGCCGACCAGCTCGTCGCTTCGGAGCACGATCACGCGTCGAATCGACTGGGAGACCATCAGGCGGGCGGCGTATTTGATCTCCATGCCTTCGGGCACCGAGATCGCCGGCTTGCTCATCACGTCGTAGACGTTGGCCAGATCGATGTCGCCTTCCTCGGCGACGATGGTGCGCAGGATCGACGTGTAGGTCAGTATCCCGTAGGCGTCATGCGGGTGGGCCTTCTCGACCACCAGTGATTTCACGCGCTTCTGGCGCATCTCGCGCAGGGCCCCACGCAGGGTGGCCATCGGGGAGATGGTGGCGACTTCGCGGACCATCGCGTCGCCGACCAGGCGGGGGCGGGTTTCAGAGGTCATCTTTCACGTTCTCCTGGAATCGTTCTACCTGGCGGTTTTCGATGCCGGCGATATGCTCGAGCGGCAGGGTGAAAACCACGCCGCGCGAGTGTTCGGTCAACTCGAGCTCCCGGGTCAGCGCCTTCATCACCTTGAGTGACAGGGATCGTTCGAGCACGAACAGCAACACCGACTGGCTGCCCTCGTAGGTCAGCCCGAAAAAGGTCTTCTTCTCGTCGGCACCGATGCCGCGGCCATTGAGCAGGGTGACGCCGCCGGCGCCGGCGGCCTTGGCCACCTCGACGGCCTTCTCCTCCATGTCCTCGGCGAGAATGGCGACCAGTACGGAAAATCTCATCGCGGTACGTCCTCTTTAAGTCGATGTGTCGTTCGGTGGTCGGCGCGAGGGCCGGCTTGCCCGCCAGCGGTTGGCCAATTCGGCGATCGTGGCGTAACCGAGCACGGTCACGATCGGGAAGATCGAGGCGAAGGCGATCAGGCCAAAGCCGTCCATCAGCGCATCACGCCCCTCGATCTGGGTGGCCAGCCCAATGCCCAGTGCCGTGACCAGCGGCACGGTCACCTCCGAGGTGGTCACCCCGCCCAGATCATAGGCCAGGGCGATGATGTAGCGCGGGGCCAGGAGCGTCAGCAGGATCACCAGCGCGTAGCCGCCGATCACGTAATAGTGGATCGAGTCGCCGGCCAGTATGCGGTGCACGCCGATCGTGATGCCGATGGCCACCCCCATGGCGACCAGCAGCCGGATCACGCTGGCGCGGATCTGGCCCTGGGCGGCGTGCTCGGCCTGGTCGCCGATGGCGATCAGTGCCGGTTCGGCCATGGTGGTGGCAAACCCGATGGCGAAGGCGAACAGATACAGGAAGATGACGTTGTCGCGTGCGATCAGCTGGTCCGCCATGCGCTCGCCGATCGGGAACAGGCCCAGCTTGAGGCCGACGACGAACGCGTACAGTCCCAGGATCACCAGCAGAAAGCCGATCACCACGCGCTTTAGATGCGGAATGCGCTGGCGCAGGATCACCAGCTGGAAGAACAGCACGGCGGCGATGATCGGCAGCACGTCGCGAATCGTGATCAGCAGGCCGGTGAGGATCCCGGCGGGGTCGAGGTCGGCCGACGGGTCGCCTGCCGGCGCGGCGATATCGAGACTGTCGCTACCGGGATCGACACCGACGATCTCGAACACGTAAATGCCGTAGGCCTGCACGGTGATCATCGGCACCATCACGGCCAGTGCCACCAGGCCGAAACCGTCGGAAAGCACGTTGCGGCCACTGATCGAGGCGGCCAGGCCCATCCCCAGGGCAGCGATCAACGGGACGGTGACGATATTGGTGGTCACGCCGCCCGAATCGTAGGCCAGGCCGACGATCTCGGCCGGTGCAAACCAGGTGACGGTGACCACGGCGATGTAGCCGCCGATCATGAACCAGTGCAGCGGCAGGCCGAGCAGGGTGCGCAGCACACCCACGGCCACCACGAGCCCGACGGAGGTGGCGATGATCAGGCGCAACGTCAGCGCATCGATGTGCCCCTGGCTGATGGTCTGGGCCTGTTCGGCGACCGCGATCAAGGCCGGCTCGGCGATCACCGCAGCAAAACCGAAGGCAAAGCCGAACGCCAGCAGCAGTGGCAGCGATCCCCGTCGGGCAAAGGCGTTCGACAGGCTCTTGCCGATCGGAAAGATCCCCATCTCCAGGCCCTGGAGGAACAGGGCGACGCCGACGACCACGATGCCCAGACCGATCAGGATGCCGGCCAGCCCCTCGGGCACCGACTGCAGGATGAACAGCTGGAACGCGGCGACCACCAGCACGATCGGCAGCAGGTTGCGACCGGCATGCAGCAGGGTGTTCCAGAAGGCCTTGAGCTCGCGCAACCCCGTCGTACTCCTGGCGAAGGCGAGCGCTACGGTGCGGGCACCGGGGCCTTGTCGCCACGCTGGTGAAGATTCTTCGTCTGATGGTAACTTCTAATCAGTGATGACGCCGATACCTGGAGCGACCGATGGCTGAAACCTGCCCGATCCTGATTGCCAGTGACCTCTCCGATGCCAGCGAGATCGCGGTGACCCGAGCGACACAGTTGGCCGCGCGTCGTTCCTGCCCTTTGACCGCACTGCACGTCATCCAGGAAGAACCGTTGTGGTGGGTGGTCAAGAGCCGCGATCTTGACCCGGACGATCTGCGGGCTGAACTGCTGCGTGAGGCGCTTGCCGGTCTGAAATCGCAACTGCACGAGGCGGCGGGGCGGCTGGCGATCGAGCCGCCCGAGTCGGATGTGCAGGCGCGGTTGGGCAAGCCGGCGGCCGTGGTCAGTGAGCTGGCCGCGGCCATTGGCGCGCGTCTGGTCGTGGTGGGCGCTCACGGGCGCCATGCGGTGCGTGACTGGTTCATCGGCACGACCGCCGAAAAGATGGTCCGCGCCGGCAATGTACCGGTGCTGGTCGCCCGGGTGGAACCGACGCACAGCTATCACAACGTGACCGTGGCGGTCGATTTCTCCGACTCAAGTCGGGCGGCACTTCGGGCGGCACTCGACTGGGCGCCGCGGGCGCAGTTCACTCTGGTACATGCCTACGAGACCTGGTTCGAGAGTTACATCGATGCCGGGACCTACGAGCGTCTGCGCCAGGAACAGGAAGACGCGCTCTACGATCGATTGCGCGAGTTCGCCCACGAAATGGGCGTGCGCAGCGATCACGAACCCGACTACCGCATTATTGCCGGCCACCCCGGCACCGCCGTGATCGAGGCCGCGACCAGGGCCCATGCCGATCTGACCGTCTGCGGCACCCAGGGTGAGACCGGCTTGCGCCACCTGCTGCTCGGCAGCGTGGCCCAGCACATCTTGCGCGAGTCGAAGGGGGACGTGCTGACGGTGCGTGCTCACGGCGACTGACGACCATGCCGCATTACTAGGTTGGGCACTCGATCCAGTCGCCCTTTTCTTTACAAAGGGCCGGTCGGGTGCTTGATTTGATCGACGCTAGCCGACCTGCCCAAGAGGAATTGCCCCATGCTCATCTACAGCCATCCGGTGTGCTGGAAGCACGAGAACGAGAACGACGTCATGCTGCCGCACCCGGAGCGCCCCGAGCGCCTGGACGCGGTGATGGCGGCGATCGAGCGCTTCCCGGCCGAGCGCTATACTCGGGTCGAAGCGCCGCTGGGCGACAAGAGCGACTATGAGCTTGCCCATGACCCGCGTTATGTCGAGGCGATTTTCAGCCAGGCACCGGGGCCCAACGATTTTCAGGCGTTGCGGGTCGACGGCGATACCTCGCTCAACGAGTACACCATCGAGGCCAGCCGCCGGGTGGTGGGGGCGGCCAAGGCGGCGATCGATGCCGTGCTGCCGGGGCCCGAGCGCCGTGCCTTTCTCGCCACCCGTCCGCCCGGCCACCATGCCGGGCCCTGCCAGCCGCGCGGGTTCTGCGTGTTCAACAATGTCTCGATCGCGGCCTACTACGCCATCCGGCATCACGGGCTGAAGCGGGTGGCGATCGTCGATTTCGACGTCCATCACGGCGACGGCACCGAGGAAATCGTCGCCAACAGCGACGCGGTGCGTTTTTTCTCGGTCTTCCAGCACCCGTACTACCCGTACTCGGGCATCCCGCCGATTGCCGACAACTGCTTCCCGATCGGCCTGCCCAACATGACCGATGGCAAGGCGTTTCGTAAAGGGGTTCGCGACTCGGTCTGGTTCGAGACGCTGCGCGATTTCCGCCCGCAACTGCTGCTGTTCTCCGCCGGTTTCGACGCCCACAAGAACGACCCGCTGGGCGGCTGGATTCTCGAGGATGAGGACTTTGCCTGGATCACTCGCGAGGTGATCGCCGCGGCGGGTGGCGACGACCTGCCGGTGGTGTCCTTGCTGGAGGGCGGTTACGACCTGGAGGGACTGGAGAGTTCGGTGCTCGCTCACCTCAAGGCCCTGGACGGGGATGCCGGCTGAGCCCATCGCACTCGAGCAACTCGAGGCCGAGATTCGCGCCTGCCGGTTGTGCGAGGCCGAGCTGCCGCTCGGGCCGCGACCGGTGTTCATCGCCCGCCGCGAGGCCCGCCTGCTGATCGCTGCGCAGGCGCCGGGGCGGCGGGTGCACGAGACCGGCCTGCCGTTCAACGATCCCAGCGGCGATCGTTTGCGCGACTGGCTGGGGATCGACCGCGAGACCTTCTATCACCACCCGTCGATCGCCATCGTGCCGATGGGCTTTTGCTTTCCCGGCACGGGCCGGGGCGGGGACCTGCCGCCGCGACCCGAGTGCGCCCCGACGTGGCGTCGGCCGTTGCTCGAGGCGATGCCGCAGGTCGAGACCACGGTGGTCATCGGCCGTTACGCGCTGGGCTGGCACCTGGGACTCAAGGGCGGCCAGCGCCTGACCGACCTGGTCGCCGACTGGCGGCGTCTGGCCCCGACCCACTTCCCACTGCCGCATCCCAGTCCGCGCAACAACCGCTGGCTTCGAAACAACCCCTGGTTCGAGGAGGAGGTGGTGCCCGCCTTGAGGGGCCGGGTGGCGCAGTTGCTCGACGCGGACTGAGCCGAACTCAGTCGCGGAATTTCAGACCCACCTGGGTGATCGTCGCCCCGTCCATCTCGCGCACGGTCAGACTGACGCGATCGAGATCGACCGAATCGCCCACGACCGGAGGGTTGCGCAACAGCGACTTGATTGCCTCGTCGAGGGTGGCATCCCGCAGCTCCTCCGGTGGGCTGATGCCGTAGACCTGGGCCAGGTCGGTGATGCGCGCACCGCCGCGCAGCGAGAAGGCGCCGAAGAAGGTCTGCTCGGCCAGATCGGCCTTCTTGCGGCGCTCGCCGGTGAAGAAGCGGTTGAGGTCGTTGATCATGTCCTCGGGGATGATGGTCAGCACGATGTCGCCCGACTGAAAGCGAAAGCCCGACTCCACCTTGCGTAGCGCCAGGTTGCGCACCACGCCCGCGATGGTCACCGACTCGCCGAAGGGCATGCGCTCCGGCCCGGCCCCGTCGGCATCGGTATGCTCGCCCACCACGAACTGCACCATCTCCAGCCGGGGCTCGATCGGCAGGTTCAGGTCCGCCCGCTGGCGCGGCTCGGGCAGCGGTGGCACCTCGACCTTGAGCAGGCGCGCGGCCAGCGGCACGGTGCTGCCCTGGATCAACAGCGAGGTGATCACCACCACGTAGGCGATCTCGAAGAAGCGCTCGGCATCGGGAATGCCGTAGATCATCGGGAACAGGGCGAGCACGATCGGCACCGCGCCGCGCAACCCCACCCAGGCGATGAAGGTGGTCTCGCGCCAGTTGAAGTGAAACGGCCACAGGCCGATCCAGATGGCGATCGGCCGGGCGACCAGCAGCAGGGCGAATGCCAGGATCAGCGCCGGCACGATCTGGTCGAGCACGGCGGTCGGGGTGACCAGCAGCCCCAGGATCAGGAACATGCCCGCCTGCGCCAGCCAGGCCAGCCCGTCCATGATGCGCAGGACGTGGAAGGTGCCGCGGTTTCTCGCCGTGCCGATCACCAGGCCGGTGAGGTAGACCCCCAGAAAGCCGCTGCCGCCCAGCTCGTTGATCAGCGCGAACGACAGCAAGCCCCCCGAGGCGATCAACAGCGCATACAGACCCTCGGCCAGCTCGATGCGTCGCAGTACCTCACGCAGCACAAAGCCGAAGGCCACGCCCAGTACCGCGCCAATACCGAACTGCTGGACCAGGAACACCAGTATCCACGGGTCGAGCAGCGACTGGCCGGCCGAGATGACCTCGAGCAAGGTGATGGTGAGAAAGATCGCCATCGGGTCGTTGATGCCCGACTCGATCTCGAGCGTCGAGCCGACCCGTTCGTTCAGCCGGGTGCCACTGCCCTTCAACAGCGAGAACACCGCCGCGGCATCGGTCGAGCCGATGATCGCGCCCATCAGCAGCCCGTAATACCAGTCGAAACCCATCAGCCAGGTGGCCAGCGCCCCCATGGCGCCGGCGGTAATCATCACGCCGATGGTGGCCAGCGACAGGGCCGGTTTGAGGGCCACGCGGAAGGTGCGGATGTGGGTGCGCAGCCCGCCGTCGAGCAGGATGATCGCCAGCGCGAGGTTGCCGATCAGAAAGGCGGTCTGGAAGTCGTCGAACTGCACGCCGCCGATGCCGTCCTGGCCGGCGAGCATGCCCACGCCGAGAAAGATCAGCAGCAGCGGGAAGCCGAACCGCGACGAGGCCATGCCGGCGATTATGCTGGTGAACAGCAGCAGGGCGCCGAGCAGGATAAACGAGTTGGTCGCGTCCATGGCCTCGAATCCGGCGTGGGTGGTCGACCCTCAACTATACGCGAGGCGGGTCGACGAGCGGGCGTCCTCCCGTGACAGAGCGGGCCCGCTGGCGAGGCGAGGGCGGGGTTCAGCTCGCGGTGGCAAGAAAGGCCGGGGGCGGCAGGAACGCGCGCGCGGCCGGTGCCACCGACGGTTGCGGTGCCGCTGGTTGCGGAAAACGGGCGTTGATCTCCCGGCGCACTGCCGCCTGTTCGGGCAGCAGCGGCAGGTGGCCGCCGGCGAGCATCTCGACGGCATCCGACAGGCCCAGTCGCTCGAGGTGCTGGCTGGGAGCCTCCAGGAAGGTCTCGAGGTCCAGCCCGGTGGTCGACAGCCGGCAGGCGCGGAAGATATTGGCCCAGAAATCGATCACGTCGTCGTGGTAGGTCTGCATGACGGTGCTCCTTTGGTTGACTGCCTACAAACTAGGCATGTCCAGATAGTATGCGCACAATCTGGACGTGTCAACAAACTCGCGTCATTTTTATTGACACACCGTGGCGAGGGCGGAGAATGGCCCCATGACTACCGCGACGACCACCGACCTCGACGACCTCAAGTGGGACCTGCGCCAGCGTCTCAAGCTGCTCGAGTGCACCCTGCTGCTCAACGGCTGGGTACGCACCCAGGCCCTGACCGAGACCTTCGGCATCAGCCGGGCGCAGGCCTCCAAGGACTTTGCCGTCTACCAGGCACTGGCCCCGGAAAATCTCACCTACAACCGGTCGCAGAAGTACTACGAACCGGGCGAGTGTTTTGCCGCGCGGCTGTTGTCCGGGCGGACCTCGGAGCTGCTGGACGTGTTGGGCGCCTTGCCGGGGGCGGACCGGCCGGTGGTCGCGCTGGCGGCCGCCGGGCCGAACGTGGAACTGCTGCGCCCGCTCGAGCGCGAACTGGATCTCGATATCCTGCGGGCGGTGTCGGCCGCGGCCAGCAACGGGCATCGGTTGCGGGTGGAATACCAGTCCATGCGCCGTCCCGAACCGCGCGTGATCGAGCTCTCCCCGCACACCTTGGTGTTCAGCGGCTTTCGCTGGCACCTGCGGGCGTACAGCCACGAGCACGAGGAATACCGCGACTTCGTGCTCGCCCGCATGGCGAACGCCGAGCCGCTGCCGAATCGACCGGGCGCACCGCGCGAGGCCGATGCCGACTGGTTCGAGGAGGTGACACTGCGGGTCGGGGTGCACCCGGAGCTGCCGGCGGCCCAGCAGGGGGTGACTGCCGCGGATTACGGCATGGTCGACGGCGAGCGCCGTGTGACCGTGCGCCGAGCACTGCTGCCCTACCTGCTGCGCCTGATGCAGATTGAGCCTGAGCGCGAACACCCCGACCCGTTGATCCAGCAGATCTGTCTGCTCAACCCCGAGGTAGCAATCCGCAAGGGCTGGGACTGAGGCCGGGGAGTTCAGGGACACTCTGCCCGGCTCAAGGCACGCAGAGCGGTATCGGATTAGTGCAGATCTTTGCTATCGCGGACCGACCCGCTGGCAGCGGTTGCCGCCTTGAGCCTTGGCGTGTTGGAGGGCCTCGAGGGCGTGGCGATAGGCCTCCTCGGAGGTCTGGCCGACCTCCAGCTCGGTCAAGCCGCAGGACAGGGTCAACGAGAGGCTTTTGTTGGCATGGCGCAACCGCGTGCGCATCACGCGCGCCCGGATGGCCTCGGCCAGTTCCATGGCCGTGTAACCGTCCTGTTCCTTCAACAGGATGGCGAACTGGTCCGCACCGATGCGGGCGAAGAAGTCGCTGTAATGGATCATCCGGGAGATCGTCTGCACCAGCACGATCAGGATCTTGTCGGCGGTCTGTTGGCCGTCGCTCTTGACGATCTGTTTGAGGCGATCGATGTCGACAAACAGCATCGAGATCGGCGGCCGGCCAGGGCGCAACCGCGCCAGTTCCATACGCAGCTGCCGCTCGAAGGCAAAAGGCGTTGGGCAGGGCGGTGAGCATGCAGCGATTGCGGTCGGCGCCTTTCTCCTTGAGCTTGTTCTCGTGTAGCTGCGCGCGCTTGATCACCGTGGTGAGATAGCCACGCAGGCGCAGGTTCTGGCTCTCGAACTCGGCCAGTCGCCGGCCCTCGGTCTCGTGGAACTCGCGCACCTTGTCGTGCAGTTGCTCGATCTGGTCGCGCATCGTTTGCTTGATGGTGTCGATGTCCTCGGCCTGCTCGATCTCCTTTTTCAGCTTGCCGACGGTGCGCCCGAGCATGTTGTCGAAACGCCGGAGCTTGCCGCGACGCTCCTCGGCTTGCTTGCCCTGGTTGAACGCGTCCTCCTCGATCTTCTGCACCGAGGATTTGATCTCGTCGAGAAACAGCGTGAGCTCGGTCTTTTCCTGCTCGATCATCTGGCGCATTTCGTTGATCAGCGCCACGGTGCGGTCGATCAGGAGGCTCGGGTGGGCATCGAACTGGTGGGCGCCGATTGACTCGAGCAGCTGCTTGCGGTGGCTTTCCAGCGGGGCAATGAAGGCGATGCCCTCGAGCATCTGCGGGATGAACTCGCGCACGAACAGCTTGCGCTGGTACTCGGCGCGCGAATTGTCGGGTTTCTCGTCGGCGGGGGCGGCATTGTCGCGGCCGCTTTCCAGTTCGCGCAGGCGTTGCGAGAGCTGCTCGATGTCGACCTGCAGTCGGTCGAGCGGGAAGTCGGCGTCGGCCTGGCGGCTGGCGTGGCTGCGGATGCGGTTGCACAGCGGCACAAGGCTCGGGTAGGCCTTTTCCACTGCGATCAGGGTGCGGCTGACGGTCAGCTTGAACAGCTTGACCAGCCGTAGGTCGTGGTCCTCCAGGCGGGTGAATTCCCGGAGCATGCGCTCGTAGCTCTTGCGATAGAAGTCGCTCGACTCCGCCATGTCATGTCCCCGGAAAACCGCGCCTGCGGTTCATCGATAGCTCGACTAACAAGCTGGACAGTCAATTTAACCCAGTGCGGTACTGGTATAAAAGGATTGGTGTGGGGAAAGGACTGGGATCGGCAGCCATGCGCGGGATTGCCAATCGCGTCATTAATCAATCATCGGTGGTTAAGGTGTTGATTTATAGCGACCTTGCCGGCTTGCAATCTCGATAACCCCGGCTATAGATATTGGGTATGCCCACATAAAGGAGTCCCGAGATGAGCAAGGTACGCAATACGGTTTTCGCCGGCACGGCACTGATCATCACCGCCACGCCACTGCACGCCGCCGAGGGCACGTTCGACACGCCTTCCGTGGTTCCCGAGGTGGCCGTCAAGGCCGTTGCAGCGGCCGTGGAGGCCTGTCGTGACAAGAACCACCAGGTCACGGCCGTGGTCGTGGGGCCCGACGGCACGCCTCAGGCGCTCAAGCGCGATCGGTATGCCGGGCCGCACTCGGTGGAATCGGCTGAGAGCAAGGCCTGGACGGCGGTGAGCTTCCGCACCGACACCATCGATCTGCACGGAGCCAGCAAGCCCGGCGGTGAGAGCTACGGCATTCAGCACCTCGCTGGCGTGACGATTCTCGGCGGTGGTAAGCAGATTACCTCCGAGGGGCGTATCGTCGGCGGGATCGGGGTGTCCGGCTCGCCGAGCGGCAGCGTCGATGACGAGTGCGCCGCGGCCGGTATCGAGGCAATCCAGGACGATCTGCTCTGAGATCGGCCAATCGTCATGATGCGCCGGCCCCGTCATCTCACCGCGGTGGCGTGACTCGAGAGCGATAACGCCCCTCTTCCGGGGCGTTTTTTGCTGCCTTTGCGGAAAGGGGCCACGCCGTTTCCATCCCGGTCATTCGTGTTCGGATCGTAGTGCCCGCCGGTTGGAAAACGTGCGACTATCGCTTAGCGCAGTGGTGTCTCCCGGCATGCGTTGCCGTGACGTGTAAGCCACGTCGAGGAAGGGGCAGGTGGGCCAGGACATCAACGGAAACCGGCTCGGTTAGGCGGGGGCTTCCCGACATCCCCCGTGCGTGAAGGAACTGCTTGAATCGCCTCAGGGCAAGGAGCCTGTTGCATGTCACCGATTCGTCGCCGCTGGTTGATCCGACTAATCGCCGTTTCCCTGGTGGCGGCCTTCCTTGGCTGGTGGGCCTGGCAGCAGTTGACCGTGGTGGACGAGTATCCCGGGCTGGCAAGTGGCAACGGGCGAATCGAGGCGGTGGAAATCGACATCGCGGCCAAGGTCCCTGGCCGGGTGGAATCGATCCTGGTCGATGAGGGCGAGTTCGTTACTACCGGTCAGCCGGTGGCCCGCATGGATACTCGCACGCTGGAGGCCGAGCTCCATCAGGCCGAGGCGCGGCTGCGCCAGGCGAGCAGCGACGTGGTGACGGCCCGCAGCCAGGTTGCCCAGCGCGAGGCGGAAAAGGCGGCCGCCGAATCACTGCTGGCCCAGCGCCAGGCCGAGCTCGACATCGCCGAGAAGCGTCTGTCGCGCACCTCGCGGCTGGTGATTAGCGGGTCGGTTTCCCGGCAGGAGGTGGACAACGACGAGGCGCGAGTGAAGGGGGCGGCCGCCGCGGTCAGCGCGGCGCGCGCTCAGATTGCCGCGGCCGAGGCGGCGATCGCCACCGCCCGGGCGCAGGTGGTCGGCACCGAGGAGGCCGTCGCAGCCGCCCGGGCGACCATCGAGCGCATCGAGGCCGATATCGCCGACAGCACCCTGTACGCCCCGCGCGACGGGCGCATCCAGTACCTGGTCGCCCAGCCGGGCGAGGTCGTCGGCGCTGGCGGGCGGGTGTTGAACATGATCGATCTCAAGGACGTCTTCATGACCTTCTTCCTGCCTACCGATGTGGTCGGACGAATCGCCATCGGTGCCGAGGCAAGGCTGGTGATCGACGCCGCGCCGCAATACGTCATTCCCGCGCGCATCTCGTTCATCAGCGACGTGGCGCAGTTCACCCCCAAGACGGTCGAGACCCGCGAGGAACGCCAGAAGCTGATGTTCCGCGTGCGCGCCCGCCTGCCGGTCGACCTGCTCGAGCGCTACATCGTGCAGGTCAAGACCGGCCTGCCGGGCGTGGCGTGGGTGCGCTATGACAACGAGCAGCCCTGGCCCGAGCATCTGGCGGTACGGGTCCCCGACTGATGGTAAGCCCCGCACCGGTCGCCCGTTTGCGCGGGGTCGGGTTGCGCTACGGCGAGACGGTGGCGCTCGACGGGATCGACCTCGATATCCCTGCCGGTCAGATGGTCGGGCTGATCGGCCCGGACGGGGTGGGCAAGTCCAGCCTGCTTGCGCTGGTGGCCGGCGCCCGAATGATCCAGTCCGGCTCGATCGAGGTGCTCGGTGGCGATATCGGCCGGGGGCGTTTTCGTGGCCGGGTCAGCCCGCGCATCGCCTACATGCCGCAGGGCCTGGGTCGCAATCTCTACCCGACCCTGTCGGTGTTCGAGAACGTCGATTTCTTCGGTGGCCTGTTCGGGCATGCCCCGGCCGAGCGCCGTCGGCGTATCGGCGAGCTGCTGGAGGCGACCGGCCTGGCCCCGTTCGCCGATCGGCCGGTGGGCAAGCTCTCCGGGGGCATGAAGCAGAAGCTCGGGCTGTGTTGTGCCCTGATCCATTCCCCCGATCTGCTGATCCTCGACGAGCCCACCACCGGGGTCGACCCGCTCTCGCGCCGCCAGTTCTGGCGCCTGATCGAGCGCATCCGTGCCGAGCACGAGGGCATGAGCGTACTGGTCGCTACCGCCTACATCGAAGAGGCCGAGCGCTTCGATTGCCTGGTGGCCATGAACGCCGGGCGGTTGCTGGCGACCGGCACGCCGGCGGCACTGCTCGAGCGCACGGGCCAAGAGACGCTCGAGTCGGCCTTCATCTCGCTGCTGCCGGCCGCCGAGCGCCACGAGCACCGTCCGGTCGATCACTCGGCGCACCCGGACCGCGAAACCGCCCCGGTCGCGATCGAGGCGCAGGGGCTGACCAAGCGATTCGGTCACTTCACCGCGGTCGAGGACGTCAGCTTTTCCATCCCCCGCGGCGAGATCTTCGGCTTCGTCGGCTCGAACGGCTGCGGCAAGACCACCACCATGAAGATGCTGACCGGCCTGCTGCCGGCCAGCGACGGCGAGGCCCGCCTGCTCGGTCACCGGTTCGACCCGCACGACCTGGCCACCCGCCACCGGGTTGGCTACATGACCCAGGGGTTCTCGCTCTACGGCGAGCTGAGCGTCCGGCAGAACCTCGAGCTGCATGCCCGGCTGTTCGGCCTGCCGCGCGCGGCAGTCGACGAGCGGGTGGCGGCCGTGGCAAGCCGCTTCGGTCTCGACCGCGCGATGGACGCGCTGCCCGGCGAGTTGCCGCTGGGGGAGCGCCAGCGCCTGTCGCTGGCCGTGGCCCTGGTGCACGAGCCGGAGATCCTGATCCTCGACGAGCCCACCTCCGGCGTCGACCCGATCGCCCGCGATGCCTTCTGGCGCATCCTGATCGAGCTGGCGCGCGAGGAACAGGTGACCATCTTCATCTCGACGCACTTCATGAACGAGGCCGAGCGCTGCGACCGGCTCTCACTGATGCATGCCGGGCGGATGCTGGTCACCGGGACGCCCGAGGAGGTGGTCGCCTCCTGTGGCGCGGCGGATCTCGAGGAGGCGTTCATTGACTACCTCGAGGCGGCCGCCGAGCGCGATCCGGCTGCTGCGCCCCGGTCGGGCGGTGGCACGGTCGACACCGGCGCGGGGCGGACGGCAACCGCCCGCCGCGCGTTCAGCCCGCGGCGGCTGGCCGCCTACGCGCACCGCGAAGGGCGCGAGCTCACGCGCGACCCGATCCGCCTGACGCTCGCCGCGCTGGGCACGGTGCTGCTGATGCTGGTGCTCGGCTATGGCATGAACATGGACGTCGACGACCTGACCTTCGCGGTGCTCGATCGCGACAACACCACGGTCAGCCGCGACTACGTCGCCGGCCTGTCGGGCTCGCGGTATTTCATCGAGCACGCCCCGGTCAGCGATTACGCGGAGCTCGATCGCCGCATGCGCTCGGGCGAATTGGGGTTGGTGATCGAGATCCCGCCCGGCTTTGCCCGCGACCTGGCGCGGGGGTCGCCGGTCGAGGTGGGCGCCTGGGTCGATGGCGCGATGCCCACCCGCGCCGAGACCCTGGTCGGCTACGCCCAGGGCATGCACCAGCACTGGTTGGCTAGGCGGGCGCGCGAGGCGGTGGGCGAGGCCGCCCTGGTGGGTCCGGCCTCGATCGAGCCGCGCTTTCGCTACAACCCGGACGTCAAAAGCCTGCCGGCGATGGTGCCGGCGATGATCCCGCTGCTGCTGATGCTGATCCCCGCCATCCTGAGCGCCTTGTCGGTGGTGCGCGAGAAAGAGCTGGGGTCGATCGTGAACTTCTACGTCACCCCGGTTACGCGCCTGGAGTTCCTGCTCGGCAAGCAGTTGCCCTACGTGGTGCTGGCGATGGGCAACTACCTGCTGCTGGTGGCGCTGGCGGTGATCGTCTTCGGCGTGCCGATCACCGGCAGCTTCCTTGCCCTGAGCCTGGCCGCGCTGTTGTACGTGTTCGCCTCGACGGCCCTGGGACTGCTGATCTCGACCTTCGTAAAGAGCCAGCTGGCCGCCATCTTCGGCACGGCGATCCTCACCATGATTCCGTCGACGCAGTACTCGGGGCTGATCGACCCGGTCACCGCGCTCGAGGGGCTGGGCGCGGTGATCGGGCAGGTGTTCCCGGCGACGCACTTCGTGACCATCGCGCGCGGCACCTTCTCAAAGACGCTGGGCTTCGCGGACCTGTCCGGCTCGTTTCTGCCGCTGTTGCTGGCCGCCCCGGTGATGATCGCGATCGCCGCCCTCTTGCTGAGAAAACAGGAGCGTTAGGGAACCTCTACACGGATGCCATACCGCTCTGCGCGCCTTGAGCCGGGCAGGTGCAAGGCGACCGTCCGCCGCGGAAGAGTTATTCTCTTTCCAAGGACGGCAACGCCGCAGATGCCCGGCTCAAGGCGTGCCCTGCGGGGCCTGGCGAGTCCCGCGTGCTCCGCGTTGCGATGTCTTGACGTGGCCTCCGGCACGTCGGCGACATCGCGCCTTGATCACGAACGACTCGCTAGGCCAGAGTGGCATGGCATCCGTATAGAGGCTCCCTAAGGCAATGTGGCGCAATATCTGGCATCTCGGCCTGAAGGAATTTCGCAGCCTCTGGCGCGACACGATCATGCTGGTGCTGATCGTCTTTGCCTTCTCGCTCGCGATCTACACCGCCGCCACCGCGATGCCGGAAACCCTCAACAAGGCGCCGATCGCGATCGGCGACGAGGACCGCTCACCGCTGTCGATGCGCATTGCCGATGCCTTCTATCCGCCGTCTTTCCTGCCGCCGCGCCTGATTTCCGCCGTCGAGATGGACGAGCGCATGGATGCCGGGCTGGATACCTTCGCCCTGCATATTCCGGCGGGCTTTCAGCGCGACGTGCTGGCCGGGCGTAGCCCGACCATCCAGCTGAACGTCGATGCCACCCGCATGAGCCAGGCTTTCGTCGGCAGCGGGCATATCCAGGCGATCGTGCAGGGGGAGATCGAGGCCTTTCTCGCCGCCGATCGCGAGGTGAACACCCCGCCGGTCGAGCTGGTCTGGCGGGCCCGGTTCAACCCGGAGTTGCAGGCATCGTGGTTTGGTGCCGTCACGGAGCTGATCAACAACATCACCATGCTCGCGATCGTGCTCACCGGCGCGGCGCTGCTGCGCGAACGTGAGCACGGCACGGTCGAGCACCTACTGGTCATGCCGGTCACACCCTTCGAGATCATGGCCAGCAAGGTATGGTCGATGACGGTGGTCGTGCTGGTGGCCGCGACGTTTTCCCTGACCATTGTCGTGCAGGGCCTGCTCGCCATCCCGATCGAGGGATCGGTGATGCTGTTCCTGGCCGGCGCGCTGTTGCACCTGTTCGCGACCACGTCGCTGGGGATCTTTCTCGCGACGATCGCCCGCTCGATGCCGCAGTTCGGGTTGCTGATCCTGATGGTGTTGCTGCCGCTGCAGATCCTTTCCGGCGGGATGACCCCGGCCGAGAGTCTCCCCGACTGGATACACCTGTTGATGCAGGCCGCGCCGACGTTGCACTTCGTCGCCATGGCGCAGGCCGTGCTTTTTCGCGGGGCGGGGTTCGAGGTGGTCTGGCCGCAATTCGCTGCGCTGGCCGCGATCGGTGGCATTCTTTTCATGCTTTCGCTGGCGCGATTCCGGCGGATGCTGGCGGATATCGGCTGAGAGGCTAGAAAGGTCCGGCCGTCAGCTCGACGAGGCAGTGCCATACGCGCCGGCGCAGCACGGGATGGCCCCGGTCGAGTCGGCCGATCAGGCTGATCTTCTCGGCAAGGTAGGTGGGGGCGAAGTCGGGGTCGTGCCGGGCGATCGACTGCACGTTGTGCAGCACATCGGCGTACTTGATCGTCTGGGCGCGCGGCTCGGCGCGGGCCACATGGTCGTGATCGATACGCTTGCGGCTGGCGCGCTCGCCGTCGGCCGGGGTGGAAGGATTGGTCAGTGAAAGCACCATGCGCACCACCGAGCTCGGCATCTCGCGCGCCAGATCAGCGGCCGTCACCGGCGTGTCCTCGACCACGTCGTGGAGCAGGGCGGCGGCCAGCACCAATGGATCGCCGTGAAACGGCGCGACCGTGTTGGCGACGGCGATCGGGTGCGAGACAAAGGGTTCGTGCGTGTAACGGCGCACCTGGCCATCGTGCGCCTCGGTCGCGATCGCCAGCGCGTGGCGCACCACGAGCGAGGGGTGACGGGAGAACGGGTTGGTCAAAGGCGTGGTGATGGAGGCGCGGTTATCGTGGCGAGGCCTTGGTGCTGAAAGATTGGCGGGGGCAAGTGTGCCCGGCCAATCATCGACGCTCAAGCCGTTCCGTTGGTCCGCCAGAAGGCACCGGGTAAATTCAACCTGCGCTTTGATGGATTGCGAGGCCCGGTGGTCGTATCGTGTGGGGGCAGGCATATGCGCCCCATCACAACCAGCGAGTGTTTCCATGACCCTATCCCGTCGCCCGCATTCCCGCTTTCTGTCCTCCCTGCGTCGCCCGGTTGGCGCCCTGATCGTGGCCTTGGGTCTCGGTGCCTCTGTCCCGGCGATTGCTGCCGACACCGGCGGCGCGGCGATGGACATCTACGACGAGGTGCGCTTTGTCGATCACCTCGCCGACCTGCCGGCGGACCTGGCCTGGATGCAAAAGCACGACAAGCCGATGATGCTGTTCTTCCACGCGAGCTACTGCGGCTACTGCCAGAAGATCGACGACGAGTTCCTGATCCCGATGCGCCTCGACCCGGACTATCAGGGACGCCTGATCATCCGCCGGGTCCAGATCGACTCCGACGATCGCTTCATCGGCGTCGACGGCGAGTGGAAGGAGCCGGCGGCGTTTGCCGATAAGCTGGACGTGCGCGGCGTGCCCTACGTGCTGTTCTTCTCCCCCGAGGGCGAGCGGATCGGCGAGATCACCGGTGCGGCCCCGGCCTTCTACAACCACTATCTGGAACGCAACATCGATCGCGCTGAACGCTGCGCCAAGGACATGGGGCCGGCCGAATGCCGCGAGTTCATCGACCGGCCGGGCCTGAAATAGGCACGCGCTCCCGCGCGTTGGACGCGCGAGTGCATCAAGTTCAGGACACTGCAACGCCGCCCTTGTGAGGCGGCGTTTTTGTTTGAGGGGCTGGCGTGGCTCGGCGTGGTGCCCCGTAGGATCGGGCTGAGCATCCTGCCGCTCGGTCGCCAGCGTGATTTGCGTCGACGCGGCACGGCCTTGTTCGTTCCGTCGGCGCGAATCAGAGCCGTGGTCCTCCAACCCGGTTCTTGATCCGCTTGAGCAACGTCTGGCACTCCACGCTGACGATGCCCGCGCGACCGTAAATCTGCCGTGACGCGAAGTCCAACAGCGAGTCGGACGAATCCGTCAGGGTGTGGACGTGCAGGCTTTTCATGTCACTCATGATGTAGAGGCTGATCACCTCCGGTTGGTCGGCAAGCGCCTGGGCCACTTCCTCGATGGCGTTCGGCGAGGCCTTGATGTCGAGGAAGGCCGAGACGGATTTGCCCAGCTTCTCCGGGTCGATCACCGCGGTGAATTGCTCGATCGAGCCGCCATCCAGCAGCGCCTGCACCCGGTCACGCACATGGGCCCGAGTCACGCCCAGCTGGCGGGCGATTTCGGCGTAGGCCAATCGCCCGTCCTTGATCAGCAGACCGATGATCTCGGTGTCCAGTCGGTTCACAAGTCTCTCCCCCCCCCCCGGCTATATATCGGCATTCGCTCTGCAGGTTTCCTGCCAGTGGCCAACCAGTGGCTTCGGGATCGTCGTGGTGGGGAAGAGGAGGCGCGCGGTGGGATTGTCGGCACCGCCGTGGTGCAAACGAGCACCATGGCGCCGCATCAGGTGACAATCGGGGGCGGTGGAGTGGGAAAAGCGGGGGTTAGACGAGCGAATGGCCCAACCAGGGCTGACATCTGATCTCGTGAGGCGTGAATACCTTACAAAGCGATACTCGGCCTGCTCGGTCGACGCGCCAGGGTGGTGCGTGACCCGGTAGCGGCCCCTGCCTAGAAACGTGATTCAAGATGATGAATTAGAAGTAGAAATCCGGTTTTCCCCAGTGCTGGCACGAAGCTCGCAATCCCTGGGGTGTCGCAGACGAATGTAAACGCCTGCCTTTCATCCCACGGAGGAAGACCGCATGTCGATCAATCGCAGAAGCTTCATCAAATCCGGCATTGCCGCGCTCGGCGCGACCGCTGCCGCCTCGGCGCCGATGATTTCCCGCGCCGCCTCGGACAAGACCTTTGTCTGGAAGATGACCAACGCCTATCCGGCCGGGGCGCCGTTCTACTCCACCGGCCCGGGCAGTGCCGAGGATTTCTGTCGTATCGTCGAGGAAATGTCCGGCGGGCGCTTGAAGATCAAGCACTTCGCCGCCGGTGAGCTGCTGCCGGCGATGGAGGGGTTCGATGCCTGCTCCAACGGCGTGGTCGAGATGAACTGGGCCAATGCCTATTACTGGGCGGGCAAGACCCCGGCGGCCCAGTTCTTCACCACCGTGCCGTTCGGCATGAATTTCCAGGGCATGACCGCCTGGCTCCAGCACGGCGAAGGCCAGAAGCTCTGGGACGAGGTCTACGAGCCGTTCAACGTGATCGGCATGCCGGCGGGTAACACCGGCGTGCAGATGACCGGCTGGTTCCGCGATCCGATCGAGTCGGTCGAGGATTTCGACGGTCTGCGCATGCGGATCCCGGGCCTGGCCGGCAAGGTCTATGAGCAGCTCGGGGTGAGCGTGAAGCTGCTGCCGGGCGGCGAGATCTTCCCGGCACTGGAACGCGGCGTGATCGATGCCGCGGAGTTCGTCGGGCCCTACCAGGATCGTCGCCTCGGCCTGCACATGGCCGCCAAGCACTACTACACCACCGGCTGGGCCGAGCCCTGCAATGTCACCGAGTTGTTGGTCAACAAGGATGCCTGGGCCAGCCTGCCTGCCGACCTGCAGGCCATCGTTCGCCACGCGGCCAGCGCCTGCAACGTGACCAGCCACACCTGGTCGGAGGCCAACAACGCCGATGCACTCACCGACCTGGTCGAGAATCACGGTGTGAAGCTCGGCACGCTGTCACCGGAAATCGTCGCACGCCTCAAGGAGGGTACGGGCGATGCGCTCAGCGACCTGGCGGCCAAGGACCCCATGGCCAAGAAGGTCCATGACAGCTACTTCGCCTTCAAGAAGAAGCACGATCTGTGGCAGCGGCGCAGCGAGACCGTGCTGCAGACCGACCTGAGCTAAGCCATGAAGACGGCAATCCACGAACTGGCCCGGTCGCTCGACCGGGGGGTAGGGCTGATCGGTCGGCTGAGCGCCTGGCTGACGCTGGCATTGGTGCTGCTAGTGGCCGGTAACGTCCTGTTCCGCTACGTCTTTCACGTCAGCTCGGTCGGGTTGCAGGAGCTTGAATGGCACCTGCTGGCGCTGATCGCGATGCTCGGTTCGGTCTACACGCTTCAGCAGGACGAGCACGTTCGTGTCGATGTCCTCTGGCAGCGGTACCCGCCCCGGTTGCGTCGCGCGTTCGGTGCACTGATCGCGGCACTGATCATTGTGCCGATGGCACTGTGGCTCGGCTGGCTGTCGGTGGATTACGTCACCAAGTCCTATGGCATGGGCGAAGGCTCGCCTGATCCGGGCGGCCTCTCGCACCGTTACCTGGTCAAGGCCGTGATCCCGGTCGGGTTCTCGCTGATCGCCATCCAGGGGGTCGCCATGGCCCTGCGCGACGGCCTGGCGGTCTTCGCCCCCGACCCGGATGCCGTGTTGGTATCGGGTAAATCCTCCCCTGCGCCCGCGGCTCCGCCGGAACAGCCCGCGGCATCCCACTGACTTCGGAGACGGACCCATGGATTCCTACAGCCTGGCGTTGATGATGATCGCGGGACTGCTGGTGCTGATTTTCGCCGGTGTCCCGGTCGCCTTCTCGATCGCTGCCGTCGGCATTGTCTTCGGGCTGATCGGCGTGGGCGACTTCATGTTCAACCTGCTGCCGGCACGCATCTTCGGCGTGATCACCAACTACACGCTGCTGGCCATCCCGCTGTTCGTGTTCATGGGGGTGTTGCTGGAGAAATCCCGTATCGCCGAGAGCGCGATCGACGTGGTTGGCCACCTCGCCGGCGACCGGCCGGGCGGCATGGCGATCGCCATCATCGTTATCGGGGTGCTGATGGGCGCTTCGACCGGGATCGTCGGCGCGACGGTGGTGGCGGTCGGATTGATCACGCTGCCCAAGCTGCTCGCCCGGGGGTATCACCCCTCGTTGGCCAGCGGCACCATCTGCGCCTCGGGCACGCTTGGCCAGATCATCCCGCCGAGCCTGTTGATCATCTTGCTCGCCGACATCATGGGCGAATCGGTGGGTGAACTGTTCGCCGCGGCGATCGTGCCGTCGATGCTCCTGGCTGCGCTGTACGTGATCTACCTGATCGTTCTCGGTCGGCTGGTGCCGCATCACGCCCCGCCGTTGCCCCAGGCCGAGCGGGACGCGATGGGGCGGGGCGAGCTCTGGCTCAAGGTGGTCAAGACGGTGGTCCCGCCGGTGCTGCTGGTCGTCGCGGTGCTCGGGTCGATCATCGGCGGGGTCGCCGCGCCCACCGAAGCGGCCTCCATCGGCGCACTCGGGGCGATGGCGATCGTCGCAGCCATGGGGCGACTGGACATGGTCACCCTCAAGCAGACCATGCGCGACACCTTGAAGCTCACCGGCATGATCATGTTCGTGCTGATCGCCGCCCAGGCCTTCGCCCTCTCGTTCCGCCTGCTCGGGGGCGAGGAGATCATCAGCGACCTGTTCGACTGGGTGCCGGGCGGGACCATGGGCGCGATCCTGTTCATGCTCCTGATCCTGTTCATCCTGGGTTTCTTCCTCGAGTGGATCGAGATCTCCTACATCGTGCTGCCGCTGATGCTGCCGATCTTTCTGGCTGCCGACGTCGACGTGATCTGGCTGGCCATGCTGGTGACCCTGGTGCTGCAGACCTCGTTTCTCACGCCGCCCTTCGGCTGGGCACTGTTCTTTCTCAAGGGGGTGGCACCGCCAGAGGTGCGCACCCGGGACCTCTATCTGGGTGTGCTGCCATTCATCGGCCTGCAACTGGTCACGCTCGCCATCGTGCTGATCTTCCCGGCCGTGGCCACGGGGTTGCCGCAAAGCATGGGCTGGTAAGGTTTTTCCTGCGGGAAGCGCCCCCCGTAACCAACCGGAGAATGTCGATGATCAATACCCCACGTGCCCGCCGCGGCATGGTGGTCGCTCCGCACTCGCTCGCCTCCGAGGCGGGTCTGGCGGTCCTCCGTGACGGTGGCAACGCCATCGAGGCGGCCGTCGCCGTGGCCTCGACCCTGGCGGTGGTCTACCCGCACATGACCGGCATTGGCGGCGATGCCTTCTGGCTGGTCAAGCCCGCCGACGGGCCGGTGCGCTACATCGGTGGTTGTGGCGCTGCGGCTGCCGACCGGGATGAATACGTTCGCCGCGACCTGGAGGCCATCCCCACGCGTGGGCCCGACGCGGCCGTGACCGTGGCCGGTGCCGTGTCGTCGTGGCAGGCGGCGCTCGGGATCGCCCGGGAGTGGGGCGGGGCGCTGCCGCTGGAGCGGCTGCTCGAGGAGGCCATCCACCATGCCCAAGCGGGTTACCCGGTCACGGCCAGTCAGTCGACCGTGACCGAGGCCCGCCGAGACGAACTCTCGTCGGTGCCCGGCTTTGCCGAGACCTTTCTTGACGATCGAGAGCACCGACCGGCGGGCGCGATCGAGACCCAGCCCCGCCTGGCCCGAACCCTGCGCCGGCTGGTCGACAAGGGACTGGGGGATTTCTACCGGGGCGACCTGGCCCGCGCCATTGCCGGGGACCTCGAGCGGGTGGGTAGCCCGATCGGGCTCGAGGCGCTGGTGGCCCACCAGATCGAGGTGGGTGAGCCGCTGGCTTGCCGGGTCGGCTCGGCGACGGTCTACAACAGTCGCCCGCCGACCCAGGGCGTGGTCTCGCTGATCATCCTCGCCCTAGCCGAGCGCCTCGGTGTGGCCGATTGGCCGGTGGACAGCCCCGAGGCGATCCACCGTCTGGTCGAGGCGACCAAGCAGGCCTTCCGCGTGCGCGATCAGCTGCTGACCGATCCCCGCGACATGACGACGCCGCCCGAGTCACTTCTCGAGCCGGGCTTTCTCGACGACCTGGTCGACGAGATCGACCTGGAGCGGGCACAACCTTGGGGGCAACCCGGTGAGCCGGGCGACACGACCTGGTTCGGGGTGGTCGACGGGCAGGGCAATGCCGTCTCGGTGATCCAGAGCATCTATCACGAGTACGGCAGCGGCGTGGTGCTGCCCGAGACCGGCATCAACTGGCAGAACCGCGGGTTGGCCTTCTCCCTTGATCCGGACTCGCCGCGCGTGCTCAGGAGCGGGCGGCGACCGTTTCACACGCTCAATCCGCCGCTGGCGTGTCTCGACGACGGCCGCCTCCTCGTTTACGGCACCATGGGCGGGGACGGCCAACCGCAGACGCAGGCCGCGCTGTTTGCCCGCCACGTCTGGCAGGACATCGAGCCACAGGCGGCCGTCACCGCCCCTCGCTGGCTGCTGGGCCGGACCTGGGGCAATGCCTCTACTTCCTTGAAGCTGGAAGCCCGCTTTGATCCGGGCATCGCCGCGCGCTTGGCCGAGATGGGCCATGACGTGGAGATCGTTGCCGACTACGACGAGATGATGGGCCACGCCGGCCTGATCGTGCGCTCACCGCCGGGAGTGCTTGCCGGCGGCGTCGACCCGCGCGGCAACGGCAGTGTCGCCGGCTTTTGATGACAGCACGCGCGACGAGTCGCGCTCCAGCCTTCTCACTGACCACGGTTCCCATGGAAAACTTGATTGTCCTGATCCCGCTGCTGCTCGTTTGCGGTGCCGCTGCCGGCCTGCTTGCCGGCCTGCTGGGCGTAGGTGGCGGTATCGTCATCGTGCCGATGCTCTACCACGTCTTCCTTCATGTCGGCGTCACGCCGGAGGTGGTGATGCCGCTGGCGGTGGGCACCTCGCTGGCCACGATCGTGGTTACGGCCAGCATGTCCTCGCGCAGCCATCAGGCCCGAGGCAACGTCGATGCCCCGTTGGTCAAGCGCTGGATACCGGCGGTGCTGGTCGGCGTGGTGATTGGCACCTTGCTCGGGGCGGTGCTGCCGGGCGCGGTGCTGAGGGTGATCTTCGGCGGTTTCATGGTGGTGATTGCCACCCACATGCTGCTGACCGCCGGCCGCCCCGTCGCCCTGACCGATCACTTGCCCGGCCGCTGGGGCCAACGCGGGGCGGCGACCGGTATCGGCAGTCTCGCCTCGTTGCTGGGAATCGGCGGCGGCACGCTGGTGGTGCCATTTCTCAATTTCTTCCGCTTTCCCATGCACCGGGCGGTCGGTTCGGCGGCGGTGGTCGGGCTGGTGGTCGCCGTGCCCGGGACCGTTGGCTACGTGATGACCGGCTGGGACCAGCCCGGGTTGCCACTGGGATCGACCGGCTATGTGAACTGGTTGGCCTTTGTCCTGCTGGTGCCGATGACGATGCTGTTCGCCCCGCTGGGCGTGCGGTTGTGCCAGCGGCTGGACGTGGGCAAGTTGCGGCGCGCCTTCGCCGTCTTGTTGGTGGCGGTCGGGGTGAAGATGCTCTTCTTTTGACTTTCCAACGGGGGCACCCGACCCGTCGAATCGATGTGATCTTTGCCCGCGCTCTCGTTCCCGCGCGCCCCAACGCAGAAAGGCCGCCCTCGTGAGGCGGCCTTTCTGTCTGAATCGATTGGTCGGAGTGGAGGGATTCGAACCCCCGACCACCTGCCCCCCAGGCAGGTGCGCTACCAGGCTGCGCTACACTCCGATTCAGGGCGCGCAGGATAGCGCACTTTGCCGCGTCGAGGAAGGCCGTGGCGCGGTCCCGTCTAGATGTCGTGAATGACCTCGCGGTTTTCGCTTTTCAGCGGACGGATGATCTCCGGTCGGCCGAAGTAAAAGCCCTGGCCCCAGTCGATCCCCATCTCGCGCAGCATGTCGGCGGTTCGCTCATCGCCGATGAACTCGGCGACCGTGATCAGTCCCATGTCCTTGGCCATGGACTGGATGTGCTGGACGATCTTCTGCGCCCGCACGCTGTCACTCATGTTCTGCACCAGCGCACCTTCGATCTTGAGGAAGGTGAACGGCATGTCGAGCAGATAGCGGTAGGAGGAGTAGCCGCTGCCAAAGTCGTCCAGGGCAAGTCGCAGGCCGAAATCGATCAGGGGCTTGAGTGCGCTCAAGGCATCTGACGTGTCTTCGAGTACCTCGCGTTCCGTCATTTCCAGGACCAGGGGCTTGGGGCCTGGGTTTCCCGTCGCATCGATACACTCGCAGGCGGCCTGGGCGTTGGTGATCACCCGCTCCATCAGTTCGGGGTGCTGCAGGAAGTCGCCCGAAATGTTGACGAAATGCGCCATCGGTCGATGATCGATCGAGGCGACACAGTTGTTGATGGTCTGGTTGATGATCTCGAAGTCGATCCGGTGGGCCATCTGCAACCGCGAGGCGGCATCGATGAACAGACCCGCCGGGATGACGTCGCCTTCGGGGGTGATCATGCGGGCCAGCGCCTCGTCGGCGACCACCTCGCCGCTCCGGAGGTCGACGATCGGCTGGCTGGCGGCGACGATACGTCCCTCGTGGATGGCGCGATCGAGCGCGCCGCCGGTCGTGTATACGGAGGGCTGCAGCAGCCGGTCGGCGTTGACGACGCGGTCGCGGCCGGTGCGCTTGGCCTCGTAGACGGCGGCATTGAGCGCACTGAGTTGATCGCGAGGCTGGGTGCGGGATGTTTCGCCGGGGCCGAGCGCACCGTGACCGATGCTGACGGTAAGGGAACCCAGCGGCGGCGCGTCGTCGCCACCGTTGAAGCGTACATTCGCGGCAGACGCGCGGATGCTTTCGGCGATCTGTTTGGTGCGTTCGGCCTGGCGGGGCGGGATCAGGAGCATGAACTCGTGACCGCTCCAGCGCGCGGCCATCACGTCGTCGGGGACGGTTGCCTGCATGGCGCCGGCCAGATCGCGGATGACCCGGTCGCCGACGTGGTAGCCCAGATAATCGTTGACGGTCTTGAGCCGGTCGATGTCGACCAGCATCAGGCGATGGCCACCGTCCCCATCGGACTGGATGTCGCGGATGCGCTCGAGCATGGCGCTGCGGTCCGGCAGGCCGGTAAGCGAATCCAGGCTGGTGTGCGGGCAGAGGCTTTCCAGCAGGACGACCAGTCGCTGGTGCTCGTCGAGCGGGGTGATGCCGAGCGTGATCTCCCGGTTGTCCATCAGCCCGATCAGGGAGGTTTCCTCGCCATCGATCAGCGCGCTCCCCAGTGACGGGCCAGGGTTCATGCGCAGACGACGTTCCAGGCGTTCGCGAAGGGTCTGCTCGCCGTTGGTCGGGAACAGCTCGTCCGCTCGAGGGCTGGCGCTGAGGACGCGCCCGGCGGCAGTGCAAAGAAAGACGACCATGCCCGAAAAGGTCCCTCCGTCCGCCGTGGCGTTGTCGAGTTGCATTGTCCCTGTTCCTTCCCTGCTCGTCGTTCCTGTCACCCGACCCTGGGTGAAGCCCTTGAAAGCATCCTAGCAGCGAATTGACGCGATCTGAATCAGCGGGATCTTATATAACCAACCGCGCCAGACGATGCATTCAGGTGGCACTCGTATTGCAGGCCGGGTGGGCGTTGATGCCGTCGATGCAGCGAATCAGGGCGTCGATGCGTGGCGCGATGCCTTCGGCCGATTCGTTGGCGTCTAGCGCATCCTCGAGCTCACCGGCGAGTGTCTGCAACTCGGTTTCACGACAGCAGGCGGCTGCGCCCCGGAGTTTGTGCGCGGCGTGGCGCAATGTGTCGTGATCGTCGGCCTGTTCGGTCAGTAGCCGCCGATAGCCGGGCAGTTCATCGCAGAGCAGCCGGGTGAGGAACGGGTCGCGTTCGTCCTTGCGGTCGCCTGTGGCGGGCGGGTTGGTCTCCGGGGCGCTGCGCCCGTGCGTCTCGAGGGGAAAGAATTCGCCGATCGCACTCAACAGGTCGCCGGCGGTGACCGGTTTGGTCAGTACCCGCTCGATACCGCTGTGCAGCAGATCCTGGTGCACGTTGCCCTGCCGGTTGGCCGTGATGGCGATAATCGGGGTTTCCAGGTGGCGCGGGCGCTTTTTCAGGATGCGGGCGACGCCGGCGCCGGTGATGTCCGGCATGTGCATGTCGGTAAACACCACGTCGATGTCTTCGTGATCGGCCAGCGCCAATGCCTGCTTGCCGTTGGGGGCCTCGAGCACGTGGAATCCCAGTTCACGCAGCGTTTGCCCCAGGTGGGCGAGGTAGACCGGGTCGTCGTCGATTACCAGCGCGGTCCGGCCGGCGAAGGAATACAAGGCATGTCGACTCGGCGTGCCTTGCCGTGGTTTGTCGTTGTTACTGACCGTAGGCGCGCTGTCGGGCTGTCGGGTCGGGGTAAGGCGGGCTGGGCTGCGACCCGGCCCCGGTGTCGGTGCGCCCAGCACCCGCTCGAGTGAGGCGGCCAACGCCCGGGCGCGAATGAACAACGGCAGGGTGAAATCCGCCCAGTGGAGCGGGGCGGCCGGTCGACCGCGAATGGTCAGGTGGCTGGACAGGCCAACGACCCGCCCGGCCAGCGAGACCCACTGGCCGAAGGCCGGGTCCTCGTGGTGTCGTTCGACGATGCGCTCGTCGAGGAACAGCAGGTCGACCGGCTGGCCGAAATCCGGCTCGACCTGGATGTTCGCCCCCAGGGCGGCGAGGTTGCCTTGCCAGGCACGGCGATGTTGCGCCGAGGCGCAGACGACGGCCGCCAGTTGTCCGGCCAGCCGGTCGCTGCTGTCGGGTTCGCCGATCAGGATCGGGGCGCTGAAGGTCGCGGTCATGCCGAAGCGCTCGGCACCGGTTTCGACCACCTCGAGTGCCGAATCGAGATGATGGGAGATACAGCGCAGGATCCAGAGGTCGATCAGGTCGTCGGCCAGCAGGCCCTCGAGCTGCTCCGGTAGCGGTTGTGCCAGGCGCTCGGCCAGCTGTTGCTGATCCAGAGAGCCGTCACGGGCCTGCCCATCGACGGTCAGGCGAAAGCGTCCCAGTCGGTCGCCGCCATCGTTCTCGTAATCGTCCTCGAGTTCCAGCGTGATGGCCGGCTCGCGCAGATGGGCAATGCCTAGGATCTCGTTGAGCAACCGGTCGAGCAGGCGGCGCAGCATCTGCGGATCGAACACGATCTCGCGCGGCAGATCCTGGTAGCCGATGAACTGCAGGACCTCGCCATCACGCTGGGCGGTGGTCTGCCAGTCGGTGACCAGGTCCTCGCCGGTGGTGCGCAGATTGACGCGCCCGTCGGTGCGCGTCATGCGCCCGGCGGTGATCTCGTGGTAGTCGATGATGTTCTCGATCGAGATGCGCAGGCGGTGGCTGGCGTGGCGCATCAGCTGGAGCGATCGGGCCGGTTCCTGCTGGCCGTCCTTGGCCGGCGGCGCGCAGCGGCTCAGGCGCCGTTCCAGCGTGGCGAGGCTGTCGACGGCCGAGCGAATGTGTCCCAGTGGCGTCACCCATTGCTGGTTGACCAGTTCGAGCACCGAGGCGGCGGAAAGCTGGCTTTCCGGTGCGTGGCGGTGGATGGGTGGCGCCGACTGGGCCGGTGGCGCGACGTCGGCGGGGAGTGAGCGTCGCCGATGCCACGAAACGGCGGCCGACAAACCGGCGAGTGTGAGCCAGGTCCCCGTCCAGCCGATGGTCATCGCCCAGAATCCGGGCGAGGGCAGGGCGCGCTGGGAAACGAGCGCCTCCACGGCCAGCAGTAGGGGTGGGGCGGCAAGGGCGAGGATCCACGGCAGAGCCGCTCCCGGCAGGGCTAGGCGGCCGGTGGAGCCCCGTCGTGTGGCGGTCTGTGTTGTGCGGATCGGAGCGTTCACCGAAGGCCTTTGTGGCATACTCGAGGAGCGAGGCAAACCCGCCTTCCCCGTAAGCATTTGGTAACTGAAGCGAGCCGGCAAAGCGTATGTTAGGTCACCGTCTTGATCAATTGATCGGCAACACGCCGTTGGCGCGTATCCAGCGCCTCGACCCCACGGGGGCGGCGCGCGGCAACGTGATTCTCGGCAAGCTCGAAGGCAACAATCCGGCCGGGTCGGTGAAGGATCGCGCTGCCCATTCGATGATCGCAGGCGCCATGGAGCGCGGCGAGATCAAGCCCGGTGACCGATTGGTCGAGGCGACCTCCGGCAATACCGGCATCGCCCTGGCGATGGTGGCCGCCACGCTGGGCCTGCGCCTGACACTGATCATGCCCGAGCACATGTCGATCGAGCGACGCCAGTCGATGGCCGCCTACGGGGCCGAGCTCAGGCTCGTCTCCCGCGAGGAGGGCATGGAGGGCGCGCGGGATCTCGCCGCCGCCATGGCCGCGCGGGGCGAGGGCGTGGTGCTCGATCAGTTCGCCAACCCGGACAATCCGCGCGCCCACTACCTGACGACCGGCCCGGAGATCTGGGCGGCGACCGAAGGCCGGGTAACGCACTTCGTTTCGGCGATGGGCACCACCGGCACGATCATGGGCACCTCGCACTACCTCAAGGAGCAGAATTCCGGCGTGCAGATCGTCGGCGTTCAGCCGGGCGAGGGCGCGCAGATTCCGGGCATCCGACGCTGGCCGACCGAATACCTGCCCAGCATCTTCGAGCCCGCTCGCGTCGACCGCACGCTGGACATCGACCAGGACGAGGCCGAGGAAATGACCCGGCGGCTGGCGCGCGAGGAGGGCATCATGGCCGGGATTTCCTCGGGCGGCGCGATGGCCGCGGCGCTGAAGATCTCCGCCGAGGTGGAGAGTGCCGTGATCGTCACCATCGTCTGCGACCGTGGTGACCGCTACTTGTCCACCGGGGTCTTCCCGGCGGGCTGATTGCCCTGATTGTCCGAGGGAGGGGCTGCGAGCAGACCTCCCAGAGCCGGCCCTGCCACGCATTCCCTGCGGCAGGGCCTTTGTCTTTCCTCTGATCGAGAAATCGATGGCCCGCACCGCTCATCGCAAAAAACGCCACAAGCACAAGCACGCCAGGCCGCTGCCGCCGGGCGAGTTCGACGCCCACATCGAGTCGCTGACCCTCGAGGGACGGGGAGTGGCCCACGTCGATGGCAAGGCGACCTTCATCGGTCGGGCGCTGCCGGGCGAGGACGTGCGCTTCGTCTACCGCGACCGGCGCCGGCATTTCGACCTGGGCGATGCGGTGGCGGTGGATCGGGCCAGTCCGGAGCGCATCGAACCCGGCTGCCCGCATTTCCACCACTGTGGCGGCTGCGCCATGCAGCATCTGGCCCCCGAGGCGCAGGTCCGACACAAGCAGCAGGCCTTGCTGGATCAATTATCGCGCATCGGGCGGGTGGCGCCGGAGCAGGTGCTCGAGCCGTTGACGGGGCCGATCTGGGGCTACCGTCGCATGGCGCGGCTGGGCGTGCGCTTCGTGCGCAAGAAGGGGCGCGCGGTGGTCGGGTTTCGCGAACTCGGTTCGCCGCTGCTCGCCGATATCGACATCTGTCCGGTGCTCGATCCGCGGGTGGGCGAGCGATTGCCGGCGATCGCCGAACTGATCGGCGAGATGGAGGCCCGGCGAGACATTCCCCAGATCGAGGTGGGCTGTGGCGATGCGCACTGCGCCTTGGCCTTTCGCCACATGGTGCCGCTCGGGGAGGCCGACCGGGCGCGCCTGGATGCCTTTGCCGACGAGCACGGCTTCGCCATCTTCCTGCAGCCCGGCGGCCCGGACAGCCTCGAGCCGCTGGCGAAGGGCGCACGTGATGTCTACCCGAGCTACCGACTCGAGGAGTGCGATGTCGAGATCCGCTTCTCGCCGCTGGACTTCGCTCAGGTGAATGCCGAGATCAATCAGCGCATGGTGCACCAGGCGCTGGAGTGGCTGGCGGTCAAGCCGGGCGATCGGGTGCTGGACCTGTTTGCCGGCCTGGGCAATTTCGGCCTGCCGCTGGCCCGCCAGACTGGTTCGACTGGGCTGGTTACCGCCGTGGAGGCGGATGAGGCGATGGTCGAGCGCGGCGCCGCCTGTGCGGCGAGCAATGGCATCGAGAACACGCGCCACGTGGTCGGCAACCTGTTCGAGCCCGATGCCGGCCACGGCTGGATGAACCAGTCGTTCGATCGTGTCCTGCTCGACCCACCGCGGGCGGGTGCCGAGGCCATGATGCCGGTGATTGCGCGCATGAAGCCGGCTCGGGTGGTTTATGTCTCCTGCCACCCGGGGTCACTGGCCCGGGACGTCGGCCGGTTGGTGAACGATTATGGCTGGCGATTGCTGGCTGCGGGCGTGATGGACATGTTTCCCCATACGGCACATGTCGAGTCCATGGCCGTCCTGGAGCCCGGTGTCACCAAGCGAAAATGAGTCCGGCAATCGTCAGGCTGCCGTAAAGCAGCGTCGCGGCGACGGTTGCCGCCAGCGCTCGGCGCAGGCGGTTCGGGGTGGAATGATGCGTCCAGAGGTCCCGCCCGGCGAGCAGGGACAGCGGCAAGGCCACCAGGATTGCCAGGACGGCATTCGGCAAGCTGCCAATGGCAACGAACAGCACGGGCACGAGGTAGGCGGCTGCGGTGGTGGTCAAAAAGGCATAACGGGCCCGGCGTCTGCCCAGGCGAACCACCCAGTGACGCTTGCCGGCGAGGCGGTCGGCCTTGAAGTCTGGGAACTGGTTGATCA
This sequence comes from Guyparkeria halophila, assembly GCF_034479635.1. Lineage (NCBI taxonomy): Bacteria > Pseudomonadati > Pseudomonadota > Gammaproteobacteria > Chromatiales > Thioalkalibacteraceae > Guyparkeria > Guyparkeria halophila. Next base: position 1,912,764 of record NZ_CP140153.1, on the reverse strand, counting down.
GCAGCAGGCTAGGGAAACGCTGCACGATTCGATAGTGCCTCTGCGGGACCGCCAAGGGCCCAGTTGCAAGGCGCAGTCCGCCGTGAATGGCGGTGGTCCTTCACAAGGACTGCAACGCTGCAAATGGGTCCTTGGCGGTTCGCCCGAATGGGGCTGGCGGGTTTGCCCGCACTCGGCGTTGCCGTCCCTCGCCGGGCAATGAGCCCGCCTTCGGCAAGGCGCCTTGATTGCGAACAAACCCGCCAGCCAGAGGCGCCATCGAATCGTGCAGCGTTTCCCTCGATGTCATCAGCGCAAAGCCGGCCCCGGCGAACATCGGCAGGTTGTGTAACTCGCCGCGTTGGACTGCGTCCGCGCCCAGTGGCATCAAGATGCCGAATCCGATGCCAACGGCAATCTCGCCAAGGCCCCTGGCATTCAGAGAGATGGTTGGTGCCGAATACGCCCAGGCCATCAGCAGGCCGAGGGCGCCGAGGGCAAGCAGCGGCCAGCCGCCCGGGATCAGCAGGATCAGTCCGATGCCGATGGTCAGGGCGTAGAGCCACCGGGCGAGCCATTGCGTCGCCTGGGGCGTCGTCACACCGCTCTGGATCATCCGGCTACCGCCGGTGAACGGGAATTGGCGGTCCTGGTTGGCGGCGTCACTGCCGTTGAGGTCGTCCGCAAGGTCGTTGTGCACATTCGCGGCAGCATGCAGGCTGACGGCCCCGGCCAGCGTCAGCGCGGCCCATAGCGGGTCGAGCGTCAATCCTGACGTTTGGGCTGTTGCCAGCCCGATGCCGACGGCGACCACCGCCAGCAGCAGAAAGGTCGGTCGGGTCGCGATCAAGGTGCGTCGCAGGGGCTGGTGGCGGAGGCGAGTGACGTCGGGTTCACACGGCATATTCATCGTATCCGGGATTGGCGCAGCGGATCGGTATCTTACCGTCTGGCGCGAATGGCATTGTCACGAGCGATCGGTTTGGTTAGAATCTGCGCCCTTCGCGAGCCACGGCGTTGTCGTCAGGCAGTCATGGGCGTGAAGGAAACGGAGAGGTGTCCGAGCGGTCGAAGGAGCGCGCCTGGAAAGCGCGTGTACGGTAACCCCGTACCGAGGGTTCGAATCCCTCCCTCTCCGCCAGTTTTGTGTAGCCCGGTTCGATAGCCGGGCGCGGACGCGACCGAGGTCGCGTCCTTCCCGTTTGGAGAGGTGCCGGAGCGGTCGAACGGGGCGGTCTCGAAAACCGTTGACCCCCTCGCGGGGTCCCAGGGTTCGAATCCCTGCCTCTCCGCCAAACATCATTGCCGAAAACGAACGGACGGCCCGGGTGCGACGCACCCGGGCTTTTTTGTTGGCCGAAAGATGCCGTTGCGTCGCCTTCCGGATCCGGGGGCGCTGAGATCGGTTCCGTCATCTCGGAACGTCCCTCCATGAACTTTGCAACGTGGACATGGTCGGAGTTAATGCGCGCACAAAATATGCTTATATTCTGATGCGCCAATTCAAGGCTTCTGCACGAGAGGTAAACGCCATGACCAAGATGAAGACCATCGTCCCTGCTTTCCTGGCTTCCGCCGTATTCCTGTCATCCGGCGCGGCCTTGGCCGACCATAACAGCCCGTCGGGCGAAGGGACGGCCAGCATGCCCAACGACATCCACAACACCCGTGTCGATACACTGGGTGACAGCGATACCTTTGTCGCGTTTGTCCAAGGCGGTGGTGGCGCCGACTCCACCAATCGTTTCCTGGACGATGACAGCACGGTCTCTGCTGGCGGTGGCATGAGCTCCGGTGCCGGTGCCGGTGGTATGGGTGGCGGCTACGCCGGCGGCCGATAAGTCCCCAACTCCACGCCGGGACACTTGATCCTGGCATGCAAAAGATAAGCCCCGCATGGCGGGGCTTTTTTTCGTCCTTGCTTCGGGGAACGAGCGGTCAGGAGCCGACTGTCGTTGCCTTCTCGTCGGCGTTGTTGCTCGAGCTGATCACCATCTGCGGGAACGGGATGGTGATGCCGTTGGCATCGAAGGCTTCCTTGATCTGCTGCTGAAGATCGGACTTGATGGTCGGCATGTCGGCGGCGCGAATCCATGGGCGCACCAGTAGGTCGACGCTGGAGGCGCCGAACTGGTCGACCAGCACGGCCGGGGCCGGATCCTTGAGGACGCGTTCCTCTTTCTCGAACACCTGCATGACCAACTCCTTGGCCTTGGCGATGTCGTCGGCATAGTCGATGCCGATCGCCAGATCCAGGCGACGGGTATCGCGCACGCTGTAGTTGGTGATCGCCGAGGCGTAGAGCTGACCGTTGGGCACGATCAGTTCGACGTTGTCAGGCGTGTTCATGCGGGTATGGAAGATACCGATCTCGTTGACGGTGCCCATCACGCCCTGGGCGATGATGAAGTCGCCGGCCTTGAATGGACGGAAGATCAGCACCATGACGCCGGCGGCGAAATTGCCCAGCGAGTCCTTTAGTGCCAGGCCCACGGCAATGCCGGCGCCGGCGACCAGGGCGACCAGCGAGGTCGTATCCAGGCCCAGCTGTGACAGGGCCGCGATTGCCACGAACAGCAGGAATGCGGTGCGCGCCAGGGCGACGGTAAAGCCCACCAGCATCCGGTCCAGGCCCGTGCGTCCCAGCAGCTTGGTGAGCCAGGGGCTGCCGACCTTGGCGATGAAGTAGCCGCCGACGGCGATCGCGGCGGCGATCAGGATCTTGATAATCCAGGGAAATACATACAGGGAGAAAAAGCCTGCTTCTTCCATGACGGTTCCTCTTGTGGGCGATTCGTTGTGCGTTATGAGTGGAACGGAGTGCGCAACCAGTATAGGCGCCATCTCGTTCGCTCGAGTGGGGCCTGAGTGAGCCACAAACAAAAACACCGCCCGGAGGCGGTGTTTTCACGTCAGACGTTGGAAACGCTTTACTGGGCAGTGCCCTGTACGGTGATCTCAACGCGACGGTTCTGGGCACGACCTTCGCGGGTCTGGTTGGTGGCGATCGGGTTGGATTCGCCCATGCCCTGGGTCTCGATCTTGTCGCCCGGAACGCCCTGGTCGACCAGGTAGTCCTTGACGGTCGCCGCGCGACGCTCGGACAGGCCTTGGTTGTACTCGTCGGTGCCGATGCTGTCGGTGTGGCCGACGGCTTCGATGTTCGCGACGGCGTTCAGGTCACCCATGTCGCGAACCAGCGCGTTCAAGGTGTCCTTGCCTTCCGGCTTCAGGTTCGACTTGTCGAAGTCGAAATAGGTGTCAGCCTCGAGCGTGATGGTCTTGGCTTCCGGTGCCGGGGGCGGCTCGACGATCGGCTTCGGCGCCGGCTCGGCCTTGGTGATCAGCTCCGGGTTGCACGCTTCGATCGCGGTCTCGCTGTTCAGCGTCCCGTGGTTGTTGTACAGGCACGGGCCATGACCAGTCTTGACCGGCTCACCGTTGCTGGTGAACACGTACGGGGACTGACCCCCGGCGAAGGCTTGGCCAGAGAAGGCAAACGTGGCTGCAACGGAGGCAGCGATCACGGTCATTTTCTTCATCTGTGAAATCTCCTTGTTTCTTATGAGGTCAGAGATGACTTTGGAGTCGCTAGGAATAGCGCGATTCAGATCCGGCATTGGTTGAATCTCACCGGAATAGTAGTCGCCCATTCCCGCAAAGTGCAAAAATAGAACCGATCGATTGCGTAACTAGGCATCAAAATCGAGCAGGGGTGGTTAAGCCCCTGGATGGAGGGGGTGTTTGTTCATGGTTTTAACGCATTATGGCTTGGGGGTTGGGTTTGCTTAAGGCGCTGAAATATAAGGATAAAGAGCTGTTCGTTCTCGATCAGCGGCTTTTGCCGCATCGGGTCGAATGGCTGTGTTGTACGGATGCAACGTGCGTGGCGAAAGTGATACGCGAGATGGCGGTGCGCGGGGCGCCTGCCATCGGGGTGGCGGCGGCTTACGGGTATCTGCTTGCCGCCCACACGGCAGTGGTTCGGGGTGATGACCTCACCGTGGCGACGCTTGGGCCGGCGTATCGCGACCTAGCTGAGGCACGCCCGACGGCCGTCAACCTGGTCTGGGCCTTGGATCGCATGGTCGCCTGTCTGCGGTCGGCCGAGGCGCTGGAGGGTGGTCAACGGCTGCGCCGCCTGATCGGCGAGGCGCAATCCATCGAGGCCCGCGACGTGGAGGCGAATCTTGCCATGAGCCAGCTGGGCGCGGGCCTGCTCGAGCCCGGTTCGGAACGCAACTGGGTGCTCACCCATTGCAATACCGGTGCGCTGGCCACCGCGGGGCAGGGCACGGCGCTGGGTGTGGTCCGTGATGCCTGGGCCGCCGGGCGGCTGGAAGGCGTGTATGTCGATGAAACCCGTCCCTGGCTGCAGGGCTCGCGGCTGACGGCGTGGGAGTTGCAGCAGGAAGCGATCCCCTATCGGCTTATCTGTGACAGCGCGGCGGCGAGCGTGCTGGCCACCGGTCGGGTGGGCTGGGTGATTGTGGGCGCGGATCGAGTCGCGGCGAATGGCGACGTGGCAAACAAGATCGGCACCTACGCGCTGGCGGTGTTGGCACGCCATCACGGCGTGAAATTCATGGTGGTCGCGCCGCGTTCGACGATCGATCGCGACTGCGCCGATGGCGGGGCAATCGAGATCGAGCAGCGCTCGGCCTTCGAGGTGAGTGAAATCGCCGGAGAGCCGGTGGCCCCCGAGGGCGCCGATGTCTATAACCCGGCCTTCGATGTCACGCCGGCCGGACTCATCGATGCCCTGGTTACCGAGGCCGGAGTGGTACGTCACCCGAATCGGGCCGGGATTGCGCGACTGTTCGATTGACGACCCAGTCGGGTCAGCGCGGCGAGAGGCGCTCTGTGGTACGATGCCCCGGTTTGCCGGCACCCCCATCCGACCGCGGCCATAAGGGCTCTGCGGCGGTCTCGCGGGGTCGCGGTGGCCCGGCATGGGTGATGGTCGAAGGTGGTTGCCTTCGCGCCTCGCCGCATCGGTCGGAAAGACCGCGCCGTTGAATCAGGACACTCGTGGGTACCAGGACACTCGAATGACTCAGTTCGCTCAAGAAATCTTCCCGGTCAATCTCGAAGACGAGATGCGGCAGTCCTATCTCGATTACGCCATGAGCGTGATCGTGGGGCGCGCGCTGCCGGATGCCCGTGACGGCCTCAAGCCGGTACACCGTCGGGTCCTCTACGCCATGCGCGAGCTGGGCAACGAGTGGAACAAGCCCTACAAGAAATCCGCGCGTGTCGTGGGTGACGTGATCGGTAAATACCACCCGCACGGGGACTCGGCCGTCTACGACGCGCTGGTGCGCATGGCGCAGGATTTCTCCATGCGCAACATGCTGATCGACGGGCAGGGCAACTTCGGTTCGGTCGACGGCGACGCCCCGGCGGCCATGCGTTACACCGAAGTGCGCATGGCGAAGATCGCCCATGAGCTGCTTGCCGATATCGACAAGGAAACCGTCGACTTCATCGACAACTACGACGGTTCGGAATCCGAGCCGCAGGTGCTGCCCGCCCAGTTCCCGAATCTGCTGGTCAACGGCTCATCCGGTATTGCCGTGGGCATGGCCACCAACATCCCGCCGCACAACCTGGGCGAGGTGCTCGACGCCACGGTCGCGTTGATCGACGAGCCGGCCATCAACGACGACGACCTGCTCGCCTACGTGCCGGCGCCGGACTTCCCCACCGCCGGCATCATCAATGGTGCGGCCGGTCTGCGGGATGCCTACCTGACCGGTCGCGGTCGCTGTGTGATGCGCGCCCGGGCCGAGTTCGAGGACAGCGAGAAGACCGATCGCACGTCGATCGTGATTACCGAGCTGCCCTATCAGGTCAACAAGGCCCGCCTGATCGAGCGTATCGCCGAGCTGGTGCGCGAGAAGAAGATCGAGGGCATCGCCGAGCTGCGTGACGAATCCGACAAGGACGGCATGCGCGTCGTGGTCGAATGCAAGCGTGGCGAGATGCCCGACGTACTCCTGAACAACCTCTACCAGCAGACCCAGCTGCAGAGCGTGTTCGGCATCAATATGGTCGCGTTGATCGATGGCCAGCCGCGCACCGTCGGGCTGCGCGAGATCCTCAACGTCTTCCTGCGTCATCGCCGCGAAGTCGTCACCCGGCGGACCATCTTCGATCTCCGCAAGGCGCGCGACCGCGCGCACATCCTCGAGGGTCTGGCCGTGGCCCTGGCGAACATCGATCCGATGATCGCTGTGATCAAGGCCGCGCCCACCCCGGCCGAGGCCAAGGCCAAACTGCTCGAAGGCACCTGGGAGTCCGGCGTAGTCCGCACCATGCTCGAGAAGGCCGATGCGGCCGCCTCGCGTCCGGAGGGCCTGGGCGATGCGTTCGGTCTGCAGGAAGACGGCAGCTATCGGCTCTCGACCGAGCAGGCCCAGGCCATCCTCGAGATGCGCCTCAACCGCCTGACCGGCCTCGAGCAGGACAAGATCGTCGAGGAATACGCCAATCTGCTCGAGCGGATCATCGATCTGCTCGACATCCTGCGCTCGGAAGATCGCCTGATGCAGGTCATCCGCGACGAGCTGATGCGGATTCGCGACGAGTATGCCGATCCGCGTCGCACCGAGGTTATCGTCGATTACGAAGACCTCTCGATGGAGGACCTGATCGCCGAGGAAGACCGCGTGGTCACGCTCTCCCGCGAGGGCTACATCAAGACCCAGTCCCTGGCCGACTACCGCAGCCAGCGCCGAGGCGGTCGCGGCAAGGCCTCGACGCGGATGAAGGACGAAGACGTCATTGAGCAACTGCTGGTGGCCAGCACCCACGCCTGGGTGCTGATGTTCACCAACTACGGCCGGGTCTACTGGCGCAAGGTCTACCAGCTGCCGCAGGGTGCCCGTGGCGCGCGCGGCCGTCCGGTAGTCAACGTCCTGCCACTGCAGGATGGCGAGCACATCAACACCATGTTGCCGATCCGCGAGTTCGTCGACGATCACTACATCTTCTTCGCCACGCGCAATGGCCAGGTGAAGAAGACCCCGCTGGTCGACTTCTCCCGCCCGCGTCAGGCCGGCATCATCGCCATCGACCTGCGCGAGGGCGACCGCCTGATCGGCGCGGCGCTTACCGACGGCTCGCGCGAGATCATGCTGTTCTCCAACGCCGGCAAGGCGACCCGCTTCGCCGAGGAAGATGTGCGGTCGATGGGTCGCACCGCGGCGGGCGTACGCGGTATCCGCCTGCAGGACAAGCAGTGCGTCGTCTCGTTGATCGTGGTCGACGAAGGCGAGGTGCTTACCGCCACCGAGAACGGCTACGGCAAGCGCACTCCGACCGACGAGTTCCCGGTCTACAACCGGGGTGGGCAGGGCGTCATCGCGATCAACACCAGCGAGCGCAACGGCGAGCTGGTCGGCGCGGTCCTGGTGCGCGAGTCCGACGAGGTGATTCTGATCTCGAACCGCGGTACACTCGTGCGCACCGAGGTGTCTCAGATTTCCTCCCTGTCGCGCAATACCCAGGGCGTGACCCTCATTCGTCTGGGCAAGGACGAACGTCTGGTCCAGATCGAGCCGGTCGCCGCCATGGACGACGAGAGCGACGAGGGCGACGAGGAGATCGAGGCACAAGACGCGGAGGAGTGATCCCCGCCGTGGCGAAGGACACGCCACCCCAATCAGCCCGCCTATTGCGGGCTGTTTCCGATTGAATAGGGAAGGTCTGCACGAAAACGATACCGCTCTGCGCGCCTTGATCATGACCGGCTCGCCGGGCCAGAGTGGCATCGTTTTCGTGCAGAGCTTCCCTTTTAGACCGGGCGAGACATCGCCCGGTCGCTTGTTTTCCGTTTCTGTTCAGGAGTAGTCATGGCTCGCGTTTACAACTTCAGCGCCGGTCCGGCGATGTTGCCCACCGAGGTCCTCACCCGCGCACGGGACGAGATGGTCGATTACCAGGGGACCGGCATGTCGGTCATGGAAATGAGCCATCGCGGCAAGCATTTCGTCGGCATCGCCGAGCAGGCCGAAGCGAACCTGCGCAAGCTGATGAACATCCCGGACAACTACAAGGTGCTGTTCCTGCAGGGCGGCGCCTCGACCCAGTTCGGCGCGATCCCGCTGAACCTGGGCAACGGCTCGGGCAAGGCCGACTACCTCAACACCGGTCACTGGTCGGTCAAGGCGATCAAGGAAGCCAAGCGCTTCGTCGACGTCAACGTGGTCGCCGACACCAAGCCGACGAACTTCACCACGCTGCCGGCCGAGGGCGAGATCAAGTTCTCCCCGGACGCCGACTACGTCCACTACACGCCGAACGAGACCATCGCCGGCGTCGAGTTTCCCTACATCCCGGACACCGGTGACGTACCGCTGGTTGCGGACATGTCCTCGACCATCCTGTCGCGTCCGATCGACGTCTCCAAGTTCGGCGTCATCTACGCTGGGGCGCAGAAGAACATCGGCCCGGCCGGCCTGACCATCGTCATCGTCCGCGATGACCTGATCGGCAAGTCGCGCGAGAACACCCCGGCGATGCTGGACTGGGCGACCCAGGCCGAGGCCGACTCCATGTTCAATACCCCGCCGACCTACGCCTGGTACATGGCCGGTCTGGTGTTCGAGCACCTGCTCGCCAAGGGCGGTCTCGAGGAGATGGGCAAGATCAACCAGCGCAAGGCCGAAAAGCTGTATGCCGCCATCGAAGGCAACGACTTCTATAGCAACCCGGTCGAGCCGGCCTACCGCTCCTGGATGAACGTGCCGTTCATGCTGGCCGACGATTCGCTCGACAAGACCTTCCTCGAAGAGGCCGGTCGTCAGGGCCTGGTCACGCTCAACGGTCACCGCTCGGTCGGCGGCATGCGCGCCAGCATCTACAACGCCATGCCCGAGGCCGGCGTCGATGCGCTGATCCACTTCATGAACGACTTCGCCAAGCGCCACGGCTGAGCCTCGCTCGCCTCGCTGCCAGCAACTGTTTTCAAGGAATCCGTCATGTACAAGATTCACACCCTCAACGCCATCTCCAACAAGGGCCTCGAGCGCCTGCCGACCGACCAGTACGACATCGGTGCCGAACTGAACGAGGCGGACGGCATCCTGGTTCGCTCGGCCAAGATGCACGACATGGACCTGCCGGAGTCGCTGCTGGCGATCGGCCGTGCCGGTGCCGGCGTCAACAACGTCCCGGTCGACCGCATGACCGACCAGGGCGTGGTGGTCTTCAACGCCCCGGGCGCCAACGCCAACGCTGTCAAGGAGCTGGTCATCGCCGGCATGCTGATGTCGATCCGCAACATCGGGCCGGCCTGGGACTTCTCGCGCAAGCTCGAGGGTTCCGATGAGGAGATCAACAAGGCGACCGAGGCTGGCAAGAAGAACTTCAAGGGCTTCGAGCTGCCGGGTCGCACCCTGGGCATCATCGGCCTGGGCGCGATCGGCGTACGCGTGGCCAACTCGGCCAAGGCGCTGGGCATGCGCGTGATCGGCTTCGACCCGGGCATTAGCGTCGAGCGCGCCTGGGAGCTGTCGCCGGACGTCCACCAGGCGGGCAGCGTCGACGAAGTGCTGGCCAAGGCCGACTTCGTTTCCCTGCACGTGCCGCTGATCGACGCCACCCGTGACTTGATCAACGCCGAGCGCCTGGCGTTCATGAAGGACAACGTCGTGGTCCTGAACTTCGCCCGTGCCGGTATCGTCAACGAACAGGCCATGGTCGACGCGCTGGACAACGGCAAGGCCCTGTCCTACGTCTGCGACTTCCCGACCAACCTGACCAAGAACCACCCCAAGTGCCTGGCCCTGCCGCACCTGGGTGCGTCCACGGACGAGGCCGAGGACAACTGCGCGATCATGGTTGCCGACCAGGTGCGTGACTACATCGAGAACGGCAACATCAAGAACGCGGTCAACATGCCGCACGTGCAGATGGCCCGTTCCGGCGCCCAGCGCATCGCGATCGCCAACCTCAACCGTCCGGACATGGTCGGTCAGATCTCGCACATCCTCGGCAAGGCCGGCGTGAACATCGAGCACCTGGTCAACGAGTCGCGTGACAAGGTGGCCTACACCCTGCTGGACGTCGACCGCGAGGTGCCGGCCGAGACCCGCGACGAGCTGGCGGCGATCGACGGCGTTCTGCGCCTGCGCCTGCTCTAAGCCCCCGTCGGGCCCATGGGCGGCACAAACGCCAAGTCCGCGGCTGACGCGGCACTGCTCGAGAGCCTGGACGGGGTGCGGGTGCTGATCGACTCGATCGATCGGCAGATTCTCGACCTGCTCAGCCAGCGTGCGCGCCTGGCCGAGCAGGTCGCGCTCATCAAGGAGCGCGACCCCGCGCATCAATCGGGACAATCGTTCTATCGACCGGAGCGCGAGGCGCAGGTGCTTTCCCGCATCCGTGAGCTCAATCCCGGTCCGCTGGACGATGACACCGTTGCCTGGTTGTTCCGCGAGATCATGTCGGCCTGCCTCGCCCACGAGCGGCCGTTGGCGATCGCCACACTGGGGCCGTCGGGCACCTTCTCCGAGCTGGCCGCGACGGCGGCCTTCGGCCACGGTGGCCGGCTGCAGTTCGAGCCGGGCATCCCCGAGGTCTTCCGGGCGGTCGCCGCGGGCAGCGTCGATTACGGCGTGGTGCCGTTGGAGAATTCCACCGAGGGCAGTGTCTCGGTCACCCTCGACTCGCTCGCCGGCAGCGACCTGCTGCTCTGCGGCGAGGTGGCGCTGCGCATCGACCAGCAGTTGATGGCGCATCCCGATGCCGGCAATACGCCGCGCGTGATCGTCTCGCATGCCCAGTCGTTGGCCCAGTGCCGTGAATGGCTCGACGCCCATTTCCCGGGCATCGAGCGCATGGCCGTGTCCAGCAACAGCGCCGCCGCCCAGCAGGCGTCTGCCGACCCCGAGGTGTTCGCCATCGGCCCGACGTTCGCCGCCGAGCGTCATGGGTTGGTGGTGCGCGCCTCGAACATTCAGGACAACGTCCAGAACACCACCCGTTTCGCGGTGCTCGGCCGCGAGCCGGTCGCCCCCTCGGGCAACGACAAGACGGCCTTGCTGCTGTCGGTGACCAACGAGCCGGGCGCACTGACACGTCTGTTGCTGCCGCTGTCCGAGGCGGGCATCGATGTGCTGCGCATCGAGTCACGTCCCGCCCGGGATCGTGTCTGGGATTACGTGTTCTTTATCGATATCGCCGGCCATCGCGACGAGCCGGCGGTGGCGGTGGCGCTCGAGCAGTTGCGCCCCCATTGCGGTCAACTGCGGGTGCTGGGGTCCTACCCGGTGCCGGTGATAAGCCAGCCGGGAGGCGACTGATGGGCGTGAACGAGACCGAGCTGTCGTTCGGGCGGGTGCGCGACTGTGTCGCGGCCATCCGGCCTTACGTCCCGGGCAAGCCGGCCGAGGAGGTCGCGCGCGAATACGGTATCGAGGAGGTGCTCAAGCTTGCCTCGAACGAAAACCCGCTCGGTCCGTCGCCGCGCGCCGTCGAGGCGATCCAGGCCGGGCTGGCCGACCTGCACGTCTACCCGGACGGCAGCGGGTTTCATCTCAAGCGGGCGATCAGCAGTCACTTCGGCGTGCATGCTGAACAGGTCACGCTGGGCAACGGCTCGAACGACGTGCTCGAACTGGTGGCACGCGCCTACCTCGAGCCGGGTGTCAACGCGGTGTTCTCTCAGCACGCCTTCGCCGTCTACGCGCTGGCGACCCAGGCCGCCGGCGCCGAGGCCAAGGTGGTCCCGGCACGCCCGGCTGATGACCCCGAGATGCCCTTCGGTGCGGATCTCGAGGCGATGGCCGCCGCGGTCGACGAGTGCACCCGTGTGCTGTTCCTCGCCAACCCCAATAATCCGACCGGGACCTGGGTCGAGGCCGCCGAACTGCGCGCGCTGCTGGATGCCGTGCCGCCGCACGTGGTCGTGGTGCTCGACGAGGCGTATACCGAGTACGTCGACGATCCGGCCTTCCCGAACGGCATCGAACTGCTCGCGCACTACCCGAACCTGGTGGTGACGCGCACCTTCTCCAAGATCTTCGGTCTGGCGGCCCTGCGGGTCGGGTTCGCGGTGAGCGATCCGGCCATCGCGAGCCTGCTCGATCGTGTGCGTCATCCGTTCAACGTCAACGCACTCGCCCTGCGCGCCGCCGAGGCTGCCTTGGACGACGACAAGTTCATTGCCGAGAGCCGCACGGTCAACCGGGCCGGACTGGTCCAGTGGCAACAGGCCGCCGAGGCGAAGGGCTGGTCGACCGTGCCCAGCCGGGCCAACTTCATCACGGTGCTCACGCCGTTCGCCGCCGGCCGGGTGTTCGAGACCCTCTTGCGCGAGGGCGTCATCGTCCGGCCACTCGGTGGCATGGAGGCTTGCGGCGGGTTGTCGCAGGCGCTGCGCATCACCATCGGCACGGCCGAGCAGAACGCGCGCGTCATCGAGGCGCTCGAGCGGGTGTTGGCAAGGCTTGGCGACGAGGACGCCTCGGCATGATGTTCCGACGCCTGGCGTTGATCGGCACCGGCCTGATTGGCGGTTCGCTGGCCCTAGCCCTGCGCGAGCGCGGTGAGGTGGGCGAGGTGGTCGGTTACTCGCGTCGACTCGACACCCGGCTGGCCGCCGAGCGGCTCGGCCTGATCGACCGACCGGCCGATTCGATTGCCGAGGCGGTCGCGGGGGCGGACCTGGTCTTCGTGGCCACGCCGGTGAAGGCGATGGATGCGGTGCTCGGCGAGCTGGCTGCGTGCCTGCCGGGCGACGCGTTGGTTACCGACGGTGGCAGCGTCAAGGGGGCCGTGGTCGAGCGGGCGCGGGCGCATCTGTCGGCCGGGCAACTGGCCCGATTCGTCCCGGGGCACCCGATTGCCGGGCGCGAGCGCAGTGGCCCGGAGGCCGCCACCGCCGATCTCTACCGCGGTCATCGCGTGATCCTCACGCCGATCGAGGAGAACCGCGCCGAGGACGTCGCCCGCATCGAGGCGATGTGGCAGGCGACCGGGGCCCGCATCGAACGGCTCGAGGTGGCCCACCACGATCACGTGCTCGCGGCCACCTCCCACTTGCCGCACGCGGCGGCCTACGCGATGGTCTCGGCACTCGCCCGGCTGGCCGAGCGTTACGAGGTGTTTCGTTACGCCGCGGGTGGCTTTCGTGACTTCACGCGTATTGCCAGCTCCGATCCGGTCATGTGGCGGGATATCTGCCTCGATAACCGCGACGAGATCCTGGTGATGCTCGATCATTATCGCGCCGAGCTCGACTGCCTGCGGGACATGTTGGAATCCGCCGACGGCGAGAAGATCGAGCATTATTTCCATGAGGCGAAGGCCGTGCGCGATGCCCTGTATCCCGTGGCCCAAGCTAACGGGGCCAACCCTGTAAGCGAGGCGGACGAGACCGGCCGCTGACCGGCCGGCTTGTCCGCACCAATCCTTTTTCAGCCCAACCCCGGATGACCGCGCCATGACCGCAGTTCATGATTCCGCTTCCCTGATCTATCGCAGTACCGCCTCTCAAGCGCTCGAGGGCGAGGCGCGGGTGCCGGGAGACAAGTCGATCTCGCATCGTTCGATCATGTTTGGCTCGCTGGCGAGCGGAACCACCGAGATCAGTGGTTTCCTCGAGGGCGAGGACAGCCTCAATACCCTGCGCTGTTTCCGGGCCATGGGGGTGTCGATCACCGACCCCGAGGCCGGGCGGGTAACCATCGAGGGCGTGGGCCTGCATGGCTTGAAACAGCCGGAAAAGCCGCTCTACGTCGGCAACTCGGGCACTTCGATGCGGCTGATGTCCGGCATCCTTGCCGGGCAAGCCTTCGACTCGGTGCTCGAGGGCGATGCCTCGCTGTCGCGCCGGCCCATGAAGCGGGTCATCGACCCCCTTGTCGCGATGGGTGCGCGCATCGACGCCGGCCCCGAGGGCCGCTCGCCGCTGAAAATCCATGGCGGTCAGTCGCTCAAGGCGATCGACTACGCGATGCCCATGGCCAGTGCGCAGGTGAAATCCTGCGTACTGCTCGCCGGCCTGTACGCCGAGGGCTGCACCTGTGTGACCGAACCGGCCCCGACGCGCGATCACACCGAGCGGATGCTCTCCGGCCTGGGCGTGGGCGTTGCGCGTGACGGCGCTCGGGTCTGCATCGAGCAGGCCGACCCCACGACACGTCGGCTGGAAGGGCGTCGCCTGGAGGTCCCGGCGGATATCTCCTCGGCGGCATTCTTTCTGGTGGCGGCAAGCATCGTCCCCGACTCGGAGATCCTGCTCACCCATGTGGGACTGAACCCGACCCGTACCGGGGTGATCGACATCCTCAAGGCGATGGGGGCCGATATCCGCATCGAGAACCGTCGCGAGGTAGGTGGCGAACCGGTCGCGGATCTGCGCGTCAAGAGTGCGCCGCTCCACGGCATCGCGATCGACGAGGCGCTGGTGCCGTTGGCGATCGACGAGTTCCCGGTCCTTTTCGTCGCCGCGGCCTGTGCGACCGGACGCACCGTGCTGACCGGGGCCGAGGAACTGCGGGTCAAGGAATCCGATCGGATCGCGGTCATGGCCGACGGCCTGGCCAAGCTCGGTATCGATGCGACCCCGACGGCCGACGGCATGATCATCGAGGGTCGCGGCGAGCCGACGCCGTTCGGCTCGGCGACGATTTATGCGCAGGGCGACCACCGGATCGCGATGGCATTTGCCGTTGCCGGGCTCAAGGCCCGTGGCGAGGTGACCATCCACGACTGTCAGTTCGTCGAGACGTCGTTCCCGGGGTTTGCCGAGTTGTTCAACCGGCTGGGCGGTTGCCTTGAGCTGTCGCGCCACTGAATTTTCGCTTTAGGAGGTCCCAATGGTCCCTGTCATCACCATCGACGGCCCCAGTGGCTCGGGTAAGGGCACGATCGCCCGACGGCTTGCCGCCCGGTTGGGCTTCGGCATGCTCGACTCCGGAGCGCTCTACCGGTTGACCGCACTGGCCAGCCAGAACGCGGGCCTTGCCCCGCAGGCGCCCGAAATCGTCGATATCGCGCGCCACCTGGCTTGCCGTTTCGACGAAGAGGGCAACGTGTTCCTCAATGACGAGAATGTCAGCCGGGAGCTGCGCACCGAAACCACCGGGGCGATCGCCTCGCAGATTGCCGCCCGACCCGAGGTGCGCGAGGCGTTGCTGCAGCGGCAGCGTGATTTCGCCAGGGCCCCGGGGCTGGTCGCCGACGGCCGTGACATGGGCACGGTGGTCTTCCCGGAGGCGCCGGCGAAGATTTTTCTCGACGCGAGCGCGGAGGTGCGCGCCGACCGGCGTTATAAGCAGTTGATCGAGAATGGATTCGATGCTAGTTTTACCGCCCTCGTCGAGGAGATTCGTCAGCGGGATGAGCGGGATCGCAATCGTTCGGTCGCGCCGCTCAGGCCGGCGGAAGATGCGTTAGTCGTTGATTCCAGCGATCTTTCCATCGACGAGGTGGAGGCCACGCTGTGGCGCTACATCCAGGATCGGCTCACCGATCGGGACGAGTAGCGATACGGCGGGGCCATCGACTCGTGTTTTTGTACGGGCAATTCCGCCCGCTCATCAACCCGTTTGTCTGGCAAACCCAGGGACCGGATACGCCAGTGTTTTTTTACCACGACGGACAGCTTTTGGAACGTCCAGTCGTCAACCCTTTGGAAATGCGGATTAATGTCTGAAAGTTTTGCCCAGCTTTTTGAAGAAAGCCTCCAGAACGCCGTCATGCAGGCGGGCTCGATCGTCTACGGCAAGGTCGTGGACATCAACGATGACTACGTCACCGTCGACGCCGGCCTGAAGTCGGAAGGTATCATCCCCACCGACCAGTTCCGTGACGAGAACGGTGAGCTGAACATCAGCGTCGGTGAAGAGGTCGAAGTCGCCCTTGATGCCGTCGAAGACGGTTTCGGCGAGACGCGCCTGTCGCGTGAAAAGGCCTTGCGTGCCCGTGCGTGGAAGAAGCTGGAGAAGGCTTTCGACGACGACGAGATCGTCACCGGCCGCATTTCCGGGAAGGTCAAGGGTGGTTTCACCGTCGAGCTCGGCGACGTCCGTGCGTTCCTGCCGGGTTCGCTGGTCGACGTGCGCCCGATCCGGGACACCACCTACCTCGAAGGCAAGGACATCGAGTTCAAGATCATCAAGCTCGATCAGCGCCGCAACAACGTGGTCGTTTCGCGCCGCGCGGTTGTCGAGGAAGAGTACAGCGCCGAGCGCGAGGCTCTGCTCGAGCAGCTGCAGGAAGGCATGGTCCTCCGCGGTATCGTCAAGAACCTCACCGACTACGGTGCGTTCCTGGACCTCGGCGGCATCGATGGCCTGCTGCACATCACCGACATGGCGTGGAAGCGCGTCAAGCATCCGTCCGAGATGGTCAACATCGGTGACGAGATCGACGTCAAGGTGCTCAAATTCGACCGCGAGCGCAACCGTGTTTCGCTCGGCCTCAAGCAGCTGGGCGAGGATCCGTGGAGCGACATCTCCCGTCGCTACCCGACCTCCACCCGCCTGTTCGGCAAGGTCACCAACATCACCGATTACGGCTGCTTCGTCGAGATCGAGGATGGCGTCGAAGGTCTGGTACACGTCTCCGAGATGGACTGGACCAACAAGAACGTCAACCCGGGCAAGCTGGTCAACGTCGGCGACGAGGTCGAGGTGATGATCCTGGACATCGACGAGGACCGCCGCCGGATCTCGCTGGGCATGAAGCAGTGCCAGCCGAACCCGTGGGACGCCTTCGCGGCATCGCACACCAAGGGCGACAAGGTTTCCGGCCAGATCAAGTCGATCACCGATTTCGGTATCTTCATCGGTCTCGAAGGCGGCATCGATGGCTTGGTCCACCTGTCCGACCTGTCCTGGAGCGAGCCGGGCGAAGACGCCGTGCGCCAGTTCAAGAAGGGCGAGGAGCTCGAGGCGGTCGTCATCGCCATCGACCCGGAGCGCGAGCGCATCTCGCTGGGCCTCAAGCAGCTCGAGGACGATCCGTTGTCCAACTGGGCGGCCGACAACCCGAAGGGCAGCATCGTTAAGGGCACGCTGCGTGAAGTCGACGCCCGCGGCGGCGTGGTCGAGCTGGCCGAAGGCATCGAAGGCTACATCCGCGCCTCCGACATCGCTCGCGAGCGTATCGACGATGCCCGCACCGTCCTGAAGGAAGGTGAGGAAGTCGAGGCCAAGTTCATGGGTATCGATCGCAAGAACCGCATGATCAGCCTGTCGATCCGCGCCAAGGATCACGCCGAGGAAGCCGAGGCGATGGACGAGCTGAGCAAGGCGCCGAGCACCTCGTCGCCGACCCTGGGCGATCTGCTCAAGGAACAGCTCGGCCGCTCCGAGTAACTCGGAACCGTCGTGTCCGAAAAACGCCATCCTTTGTGATGGCGTTTTTTATGGCTATCCCCGCCAGTCCGTGTCGGAGGTCGACTCCGGCCCCAGCGGAGCGCGGGGAAGCCGCGAATTCCCTTGGAATCCCCGGTTCACCGGGGGTTTCACCAAAACATTAGCTGTGCGCCCCTCGGGGCGGCAACGGAGATAGACCGATGACCAAGTCGGAGCTGATCGAACGGCTGGCCGATCGCCAGCAGTATCTGCCCATGCGCGATATCGAGACCTCGGTACGTCTGATGCTCGACGAGATGATGGATGCGTTGAGTGGTGGCGACCGGATCGAGATTCGTGGTTTTGGCAGCTTCTCGCTCAACTATCGTCGCCCACGCCTGGGTCGTAATCCCAAGACCGGCGAGACCGTGTCGCTGGGGGCGAAGTACGTGCCGCACTTCAAGCCCGGCAAGGAATTGCGCGAGCGGGTCAATGCGGCCGTGAAACAGGAGGACTGAGCGTGGCTCGCCATCGTCCCCAGCCACGTATCTACGTGGCCCTGGATGCCGCGCACGAAGGGCGTGTGCGGGGGCTGCTCGGCGCGCTCGACCCGTCGCTCTGTGGGATCAAGATCGGCAAGGAAGCCTTCACGGCCCTTGGGCCGAAGGCAATCGAATGGGCCCGGCAACGCGGCTTTCCGGTGTTCCTTGATCTGAAGTTTCACGACATCCCCAACACGGTGGCCCAGGCCTGCCGGGCCGCGGCCGATCTGGACGTCGCCTTGGTGAACGTCCATGCCAGCGGTGGCCGGCGGATGCTCGAGGCGGCCCGCGAGGCAATCGGGGGCGCCGAGGACGCGCCGGCCCTGATCGCCGTGACGGTACTCACCTCGATGGAGGATGCCGATCTGGCCGAGGTGGGCGTGAGCGACGGGGCCGAGGCTCAGGTGGAGCGTCTTGCTCGACTGACCGCGGCGGCCGGTCTCGACGGGGTGGTGTGTTCGGCACGCGAAGCGTCGGCCATGCGGGCGCTCTTCCCCGGTGAGGGTGGCTTGGTGGTCACCCCCGGGGTGCGCCCCGCGGGCAGTGCCCGTGACGACCAACGCCGGGTGGTCACGCCCAGCGAGGCGCTGGCGAACGGGGCGACCAGTCTGGTGATCGGCCGACCGATTACGGCGGCGGGTGACCCGGGCAGGGCGCTGGAGGCGATTGTCGCCGAGCTTTGATCCGCGAGCCACGCGGCTTGTGCCAAAACGAGAGACGCCCGTGTCGCTTGGCGAGACGGGCGTTTTTCATGGTGAGCCGGTTTTCATCGCCATGCCTGGCAGCGGTTGGGGTGGTTGTCGGTCGGCGAGGAGGTCCTTGCGGGTGGCCACCCAGATCATCAGGTCGTGGAAGGCACGAATGTTTTCGACGTAATTGACGGTCTCGTTGCCGTGGGCGTAGCCATATCGCATCTCTCGGTAGATCGCGGGATCGGAGAGCTGGGGCAGGCGTTCGCGCACGTCCGCCCATTGGGTGGGATCGCCGCCTTGTCGGCTCGTCAATTCGAGCGCGTCGCGCAGATGGCCGATGCCGACGTTGTAGGCGGCCAGCGCCAGGTAGGTGCGATCGGGTTCGGTGGCCTGTTCGGGGACGAGGTCACGCAGCTGGGCGATGTACTTGGCACCCGCCATGATGTTCGCCGTCGGGTTGGCGGGATTGGTCAGGCCGAGATCCCGTGCCGTGGGCAGGACGATTTGCATCAGCCCATAGGCGCCCTGGTGTGACACCGCGTCCGGTTGCCACTTGGATTCCTGGTAGCCTACCGAGGCGAGCAGGCGCCAATCGATTTCGTAGCGCTTGCCGGCCCGGCGAAACGTGGGCAGATAGGGGCGGGCATGCGTGTCTAGATCCTGCAGGAAGCGTCGCGAGAGTGACTCGTCGAGTCGTTCGAACTGGGCGTAGTGGCGATCGACCAGCATCTTGAGCTGCCGGTCGCTGCGGGCTTCGGCGAAGAACCGTCGTGCCACCCGGAGTAGTGACTCGTCCGCGTGGCGCGAGAACACCCAGGCCAAGGCCACCGGCGGGCCGACGATCGGCCCGATCGCCACCTCGTCGGAAAGCTTGTGAGCCAGCAGGGCGATATGCGAGAGCGCCAATGCGTAGTCGATGTCGCCGTGACGAATCCCCTCGAGAATCGCGAGCTTGTCCTGCTCCTCCACCACGTCGAGGCGAATGGTGTTGTCCTGGGCGATGACCCGCTCGAGCCAGAACCGGCTCGCCGAGCCGGTTGGCAGGGCGATGCTGGCCCCGTCGATGTCATCAAGCCCGGTGGGAGACGGCTGGTCGGTGGCATGAATGAGCTTGCGGCTGACCGTGAGGTAGGGCGGTCCGAAACGAAAGCGCTGCATGCGCGCCGGATCGATGGCCAGCCCGGCCGCGGCGAGATCGACCCGATTGTCGGCGACGGCCTCGTAGGCCGCTTCGATGGTCGGTACCACCACGTATTCCACGTCCACCCCGAGGCGTTCGGCGAATCGTCCGGTCAGGTCGTATTCGAGCCCCTGGGGGCGGTAGCTGTCCGGGATGTAGAGGGTGGGTTCGATCAGGGTGGCGACCCGAAGCACACCGCGGTCACGCACCTGCTCGAGCTGCGGGTTGCGCTTGAAGCTTTCGGCGACATCGATGGCGGCCAGTCGGGCCGGTCGGTCGGCGGGCGTCCAGGTCTGGATCCACCAGCCAAGCGGGGCGGCGAACAGGGCGCCCACGCCAATCAGCGGGATCAGCCAGCGGCCGATCCCGCGTTGCCGCGGGGGCATCGTCAAAACGTGAAGCCCACGTGGATGGCAACCACGCCGAAGGTGAGGTTGTGCACGTCGACGTGATCGAAACCGTTGTCGAGCATCATGCGCTCGAGCGTCTCCTGGTCGGGGTGCATGCGGATCGACTCGGCCAGGTAGCGATAGCTGTCGGCGTCATTGGCCAGCAGCTTGCCCATCACCGGCAGGGCGGAGAAGGAGTAGGCGTCGTAGACCCGTTCGACCAGCGGGCTGGTCGGCTTGGAGAACTCCAGGATCACGACGCGACCGCCGGGCTTGACCACCCGGGCCATTTCGGCCAGCGCGCGGGCCTTGTCGGTGACGTTGCGCAGGCCGAAGCCGATGGTCACGCAGTCGAAACGATTGCTTTCGAACGGCAGGTCCTCGGCGTTGGCCAGGCTGTATTCGACATTGTTGAAGATGCCTTGCTCGTCGAGCTTCTCCCGGCCGATGGACAGCATGCTGGCGTTGATATCGGACAGGACGACCAGTCCCGTGTCACCCACGATGCGCGCCATGCGGGCGGCCAGATCGCCGGTGCCCGAGGCCAGGTCCAGGGCCTGGCCGCCGCGCCTGAGGCCGGTGTACTCCAGCGCCACGCGCTTCCACAGCCGATGAATGCCCAGCGACATCGCATCGTTCATCAGGTCGTAGCGCGCGGCCACGGAATCGAAGACCGAACCCACCAGCCGGGACTTCTCGTCGCGCGGGACTTCCCGGTAGCCAAAGTGCGTCTTCTCGGTCATGGTCGGTTCTCTCGTCAGGTGGGCGGTGTCGACAGCTCGGCTCGGCGCCGACGACCCGGATCAGTCGTCGAGCTTGCCTGCCGAGCCGGGTGTCGATAATACATCGTAAGGCGCGGCCGGTTCGGCGCGCCCGGGGTCGCGTTCCAGATCGCGTTCGACGCCCGCGGAGGCCAGTCGTTCCAGGTAGTAGTTCCAGTGTTCATCGCGGCGGTCGCCCAGTTCGCGCAGCAGGCCCCAGTCGTACAGCCCGCTGTCATGGCCGTCGTCGAACACCAGTTTGACCGCGTAACGACCCACCGGTTGCACGTCCGTGATCTTCACGCGCTCCTTGCCGAGCACCAGCATCATCTCGCCACCGCCGTGGCCGCGCACCTCCGCCGACGGGCTGAATACGCGCAGGTACTCGGCCGCGAGATCGAAGCTGGCCCCATCCGGGAAGACCAGGCCCAGCGAACGGCGGTCCTTGGCCAGGCGGATCTGGCGCGGGGCGGGGTGGTTGTCTGCCATGCGGTACCTCGGATTACAGGATGTAGCGGCTCAGGTCCTCGTCGCGCGCCAGTTCGCCCAGGCGTTCCTCGACGAAGTCGGCATCGAGCGAGAGGGTCTTCGACTCGCCGCTCGCTTCGAAGCTCAGTTCCTCGAGCAGGTGCTCCATGACCGTGTGCAGGCGGCGGGCGCCGATGTTCTCGGTGCGGTGATTCACCTCGAAGGCGATCTCGGCGATGCGCCGGATCGCGTCATCGGTGAATTCGATCGACAGGCCATCCGCGGCCAGCAGCGCGGTGTGCTGGCGCGTCAGCGCGGCATCCGGTTCGGTGAGGATGCGGACGAAATCGTCGCTGGAAAGCGCTTCGAGCTCGACCCGGATCGGCAGGCGGCCCTGCAGTTCGGGGATCAGGTCCGAGGGGCTGGCGACGTGGAAGGCGCCGGAGGCGATGAACAGGATGTGGTCGGTGCGCACCATGCCCACCTTGGTGTTGACGGTCGAGCCCTCGATCAGCGGCAGCATGTCGCGCTGCACGCCCTCGCGCGATACCTCGCCGCCCCCCTGTTCGGCGCGCTTGGCGACCTTGTCGATCTCGTCGATGAAGACGATGCCGTTCTGCTCGACGCGCTCGGCCGCCTCGGCCCGGATCTCCTCTTCGTTAACGAGATTCGCGGCCTCTTCCTCGGTCAGGGCCGACAGGGCCTCGGCGACCGTCATGCGTCGGGTCTGGGTCTTGTCCTGGCTCATGTTCTGGAACACCGAGCGCAGCTGGCTGGCCATCTCCTCCATGCCCGGCGGGGTCATCACGTCGATGCCGGCCGGGGTCTGGCGCAGTTCGATCTCGACCTCGCGGTCATCCATCTCGCCGCGGCGGATCTTGTCGCGAAACTTCTCGCGGGTGTTGCGGTAGGCCTCCTGGCCGTGGCTGTCGTCGCTCTGCCACGGGTCGCGCGGGGCCGGCAGCAGCGCGTCTAGCACGCGGTCCTCGGCGGCCACCTTGGCGCGGTCCCGCACCTCGACCATGGCCTCCTGGCGCACCATCTTCAGCGCGTATTCGGCGAGATCACGGATCATCGATTCGACGTCGCGGCCGACGTAGCCGACCTCGGTGAACTTGGTTGCCTCGATCTTCAAAAACGGGGCGTTGGCAAGCCGGGCCAGGCGGCGGGCGATCTCGGTCTTGCCCACGCCGGTGGGGCCGATCATGAGGATGTTCTTGGGCGTGATCTCGCTCTTGAGCGGTTCGTCGACCTGCTGGCGACGCCAGCGATTGCGCAGGGCGATTGCCACCGCCTTCTTGGCGGCGTGCTGGCCGACGATGTGCTTGTCGAGTTCGGAGACGATCTGTGCAGGTGTCAGGTTCATCAGTCGAGTTCTTCGATGGTGAGCTTGTGGTTGGTGTAGATGCAGATATCCCCGGCAATGTGCAGGGCGGTTTCCACCGTTTCGCGCGCCGGGAGGTCCGAGTGGCGCATCAGGGCGGTGGCGGCCGATTGGGCGTAGGCGCCGCCCGAACCGATCGCGATCAGCGCGTCTTCGGGTTCGATCACGTCGCCGTTACCGCTGATGGTCAGCATGGCGTTGCGGTCGGCGACCACCAGCATCGCCTCCAGCCGGCGCATCATTCGGTCGGTGCGCCAGTCCTTCGCCAGTTCGACGGCCGAGCGCAGCAGATTGCCGCTGTATTTCTCCAGCTTGGCCTCGAAGCGTTCGAACAGGGTGAAGGCATCGGCGGTCGCACCGGCGAAGCCGGCGATCACCTTGCCGTCGTACAGGGTGCGTACCTTGCGGGCGTTGCCCTTGACCACGGTGTGGCCGAGCGTGACTTGGCCGTCGCCGCCGATGACGGTCTGGCCGTTTTTGCGCAGGCAGAGGATGGTGGTGCCGTAAAGGGTTTCTTCGTGGTGAGCCATGGAAGCGATCGGGTCCGGTTGATGGGTGGGCCGATAGGGCGTTCTGAAGGGAGGACAGTGTAGGCGATGGCTGGGCTTTTCAACCCGGCTTGTCGCCGCTCGGGGTGTCGTCCCCGGTTTTGTCCCGGCCGTGGCGCATGGCGCGCGGGTGGGCGCGCTCGTAAACGCCCATCAGATGCTGGAAATCGAGGTGGGTATAGATCTGGGTGGTCGAGAGGCTCTCGTGTCCCAGCATCTCCTGGACGGCGCGCAGGTCACCCGAGGATTCCAGCACGTGGGTGGCAAAGGCGTGTCGCAACTGGTGGGGATGCAGTGGGGCGTCGAGTCCGGCCTGGCGCGAGGCGCGGTTGAGGCGCAGCTGCACCGAGCGGGCCGACAGTCGCCGGCCGCGGTCGTTGATGAACACGGCCGTGGTGCCGGCCCGATCCCATTCGCGACGGGCGGTCAGCCAGTCCTGCATCGCCGCGCGGGCCTGGCGACCGACCGGCACGATGCGGGTCTTGTCGCGTTTGCCGGTCACGCGTGCCTGACCGGCAGCCAGGTCGAAGTCGGTCAGGTCGAGGCCGACCACTTCGGCCAGTCGCAGGCCACTGCCGTAAAGCCATTCGAACAGGCAGCGATCCCGCAAGGCGCGGATCTGCACCGCGCGCTGCCGTGCCGCGGTTTGGTGCTGCTTGTCCGTGGGGCTGGCTGTCGACCCGTTCGGGCCGTCGAGCAGGCGGGTCAGTATTTCGACATCGGGGGCATCCGGCAGGCGTCTGGCTGCCTTGGGCGCCTTGAGCAACAGCGGATCGGCCGGGCAGTCGAGGTCAAGCTGTTGCCAGAAGCCCAGCAGACGCTTGACGGCGCTGACGTGGCGGGCGATCGAACGGGGCGATTGGCCGGCGCGGGCCAGCTCGGCGAGAAAACGGCGTA
Source organism: Guyparkeria halophila (assembly GCF_034479635.1). Classification (NCBI taxonomy): domain Bacteria; kingdom Pseudomonadati; phylum Pseudomonadota; class Gammaproteobacteria; order Chromatiales; family Thioalkalibacteraceae; genus Guyparkeria; species Guyparkeria halophila. The sequence goes on along the minus strand of NZ_CP140153.1, from coordinate 1,888,612 downwards.
GCGACCGATCGTCGACCGCGGCACTCGAGTCGATGCCAAGGGTGTTGAGATGGTCGGCCAGCCGCGCCCACGAGGCCTGGTAGGCCTTGCGGGTGAGCGGATTGAGTCGGTGGTCGGCGGCCAGTGCCTCGGTCGCCCGATCGAAGGCCGTTTTCAGCGGGGCGGCGGGCACGGTGGATCAGTGGCGGTCGTTGTCGCTCGCGGCTTGCTCGAGAAATGCGCCGGCGAGTTCGCCGATCTGTTCGAGAAAGTGCGTGCCCTGGGCGGGATTGAAGCCATCCGGCAGGCGGCGGCCCAGCGCGATGATGTGCCGGGTGGGGCCAGCCACCGGGGTCGGTACGGCGATCAGCGCCACCGAACCGGTCTGCGGCAACGCATCACCGAACAGGCTTTCACGCACCGTGTCGTGCGGGCGCCCGCAGAACGGGGTGGGGTTGTCCAGCCAGCCGGCCAGCAGCTTGCGGGTATCGCCGTCGAGATCGGCCAGCGGGACGACTCGACAGGTGTCGATCTCGAAGTCGGCCTGGATCTGTGTTTCCAGCGTCGCCGGGGAGCGATCCGTGGTGTTCAGCAGCCCTTCGCAGAAGCGGTGCAACAGGCGGTCGGCCTCGGCGTTGTCGGCGGCCACCTGGTGGAGCTGATCCAGGGCATGACGATGACGCAGGGCCTGACCGCGCCAGCGTCGCAGTTGCCAGTGGTGCAGGGAGACCACCGGTTGGGGCGGGCCGGGCAGTTCGATGTGATCGAGGATTTCCGGGTGCTCGAGGAACAGGTCCGGATGGGTGCGCAGGTAGGCGAGCACCGCCTCGGCGCTGGGTGTCTGCTGGGTGTCGACCTCGGTATCCGAGTCGGCAAGTTCGTAGGCCACGTTCTCGCTCATGCGTAATCCCTTGATGGTTATTGGCAGCAGGCGCCTCTCCGGGCGCTTCCGCGCGAATCCGATGCCGTCGGGGGCAAACCTTGGGGCAAGCCTCGCAAACGGGTCGGATTCCGGCAGACCTTTCAAGCATCTACCTTACCCCCGCGTGCCGGGCTCGGCAATGCAGCGGCGACGCCGTCATCCGGCCGGGTCGATCGGGACCTCGCCATCGAAGACGAAGGTGGCCGGCCCGGTCATGAACAGCGAGTCGTCCTCGCGGCCGGACCACTCGATCGACAGCGTCCCGCCGCGCAGGTCGACCCGACAGGGCGACTCCAGTCGCCCGGCATGAATGCCGGCGGCGACGGCGGCGCAGGCACCGGTGCCGCAGGCCAACGTCTCGCCGGCGCCGCGCTCGAACACCCGCAGGCCGATGTGATCGGGACGATGCTGCTCGACGAAACCGACATTCACGCGGCGCGGGAAGGCCGGGTGCGACTCGAGCGCCGAGCCGACCGCTTCGATCGGGAAGCCCTCGAGATCCCCGACCTGAACGACCGCGTGCGGATTGCCCATCGAGACGGCCTCCAGCGTGACCTGATCCAGGCCGCCGGGCTTTCCGCTGAGCATCAGGGTGTAGGGCGATTCGCTGGCCGTGATCGGCGGCTTGAACGGAATCGCCTCGGGGGCGAATCGGGGCCGGCCCATGTCGACCCGGACGCGGTCGTCTTCGGTCAGGTGCAACACGATCGGCCCGCCGGCGGTCTCGACACGGATGTCGCGCCGGTCGGTCAACCCGCGCTCGGCCACGTACCGCGCGAAGCAGCGCGCGCCGTTGCCGCACTGTTCCACTTCGCCGCCATCGGCATTGAAGACCCGGTAGCCGAAATCGGCTTTCCTGCCGCTCGGCGGTTCGATCAGCAGCAACTGGTCGAAGCCGATGCCGAAATGCCGATCGGCCCAGCCTTGAATGCGCGTTGGGGTCAGCCAGTCGGCGACCGGCAGGCGGCGGCTGACGGCATCGACCACCATGAAGTCGTTGCCCAGTCCGTGCATCTTGGTGAAAGCCAGCCGTTGGGCCATGGAATCCCTCGTCGTGATTGGGTGTCGTTTGGTGCCAATTCTATCACCCGAGGCCGTCGGCCGGGGCGTGAAACCCGGCTGATTCGAGTGGGTTGCGGGGGGCGTGAGGCGCAAAAAAACCCGCCACGATCGTGGCGGGTTGGTGGGTGGGGGCGTGCCGGGAGGTCAGCTGTCGGTGGCCGGCCCGGCCTGGCTGCCCTTGTCCTTGCCCAGCTGACGGATCCGCTGGGTGTGGAGGTCATCGTCATGCTCTTCCATCTTCCACGGCAGGATGGCCGGGGAGGTGTGCAGGAAGTGCATGTACTTCTCGAACTGGTCGAGGATGTCGCTGATGACGGTCTCCCGGTCGTAGCCGTAGATATTGTAGGAGCGACCACCCCGACGCAGGTAGACCTCGGCGCGGTAGTAGTGGCTGTCGCCGTCGAGCGATCGGTCCTGCTCCGGGAAGGCGAAGCCCGGCTTGGCATAGCCGCGCAGGCGTACCTCGTAGATGAACTCCATCGTACCGGGCTTGGTGACGTTGATATGCGCGCGGCAGCGCTCCTCGTCGAAGTCGGAGCCGACCGGCCAGCCCTGGGTCTTCAGTTCCTCACTCACCTGCTGCATCGCCTCGACCACGTCGTTGCGGATGAACGCGGCGACTGGCTCGCGCTTCGGGAAGCTGACCATGTTGGTCACGCGCTTGCGCCAGTTGTCGACCCCGCCGAGGCTGCCGTGACGACCGGCATTCATGTGGTGCTGCAGGCTGACCTCGCGATGCCCCTCGATCTGCAACGCGCGCCACATGCCCACCGCAGCGATCAGCATGATGATCGCGAACGGCAGGGCGGCAGTGATCGAGGCCGTCTGCAGGGCACCCAGCCCGCCGGCGAGCAGCAGCACCGAGGCGACCACGCCCTCGAGCACGGCCCAGAACACCCGCTGGAGGGCCGGTGTCTGGATCGCGCCACCGGAGGCCAGCGAGTCGATCACCAGCGAGCCGGAGTCCGAGGAGGTCACGAAGAAGGTGATGATCAGCACGATCGTCAGGAAGGAGATGATCGGCGTGAGCGGCAGCATCTCGAACAGCTTGAACAGGGCGATGGCCTTGTCCGTCTGCACCTGGCCGATCAGGGCCTCGGCCCCCTCGTGCATGATCGCGTTGAGCGCGGTGTCACCGAAGACGGTGAACCAGAAGAAGGTGAAGATGGTCGGCACGAACATCACGCCCAGCACGAACTGGCGGATGGTCCGCCCGCGGCTGATCTTCGCGATGAACAGCCCGACGAACGGCGCCCAGGCGATGGTCCAGCCGAAGATGAACAGGGTCCAGTTGCCGATCCAGTCGCTCGACTCGTAGGCCTGCAGGCTGAAGGTGCGCTCGACGATATTCGACAGATAGAAGCCGGTATTCTCGACGAAGGCCTCGAGCAGGAAGACGGTCGGCCCCATCAGGAACACGAACAGCACCAGGGCGATGGCCATGATCATGTTCAGCTGCGACAGGCGCTTGATCCCCTTGTCCATGCCGGCGACCACCGAGACGGTCGCCGCGGCCGTGATCACGGCGATCGCGATGATCTGCACCGTGGTGTTGACCGGGATGTTCGGCCACAGGTAGTTCAGGCCGGCGTTGATCTGCGCCACCGATAGGCCCAGCGTGGTGGCGATGCCGAACATGGTGCCGAGGATGGCGAACACGTCCACCGTGTGGCCGATCGGGCCGTGGATGCGTTCGCCGATCAGCGGGTAGAGCGCCGAGCGCATCGACAGTGGCAGCCCGTGACGGAAGGCGAAGTAGGCCAGTACCAGGCCGACCAGGCCGTAGATGGCCCAGATGTGAAAGCCCCAGTGGAAGAACGCGATCTGCAGCGCCTGCTTGGCCGCATCGATGGTCTCGGCCGACCCGTTGGGTGGGCTGGCGAAGTGGAGCACCGGCTCGGCGACGCCGAAGAACAAGAGCGCAATGCCGTAGCCGGCCGAGAACAGCATGGCGAACCAGGCCGGGAAACTGTATTCGGGCTCGGAGTGGTCCGGGCCGAGCTTGATATTCCCCCAGGGCGAGACGGCCACGGCGATGAAGAAGACCAGGAAGATGGCCACGGCCAGCATGTAGAACCAGCCGAAATCGCTGGTGATCCAGTCCAGGACCCGGGCGAAGATGTCCCCGGCGCGATCGGGGTTGATCACCGTGCCGATGACCAGCAGCGCGATAACGATCACCGCGGGCAGAAAGACCGGCATCAGCAGCGTCGTGCGCTTGCCGGCAGTGGGGGTGGTGCTCATGGAGGCTCCTTGCATTCTCGTTCGTTCTTATACGTGGTGTCGCGGAATGCCCGAGTAGGGGACTCGGCGACCAGGACCCCGTAGGTATATCACCCAGACCGTGTTTTTGCTGATCTTCACGGCCACGAGCCGTTTGTTCGGGCCGTTTTGGCGGCGCCGGTGCCGACTTTTGGTTTTTTCTGCCTCGGTTGGTTGGGCTTTTGTGATTACCGGGTTTTGACGGGGTCGTGCCTCGCTAGCGTTCTGTATACATAAGAGTGTCTTTGATAGATCCGGCGCGGGGTGCTGAACGTCCTGAGAGGGCCTGTTTATCCCCCGTCAAAGGCGTCCTAGGGAGGGATGTCGGGTGCGCCGTTTCCGTATACCAGGGCAAGTCTGGCACGTCGCTCACCGATGCCACCGGGGCGAGGTGGGAGGGTGCATCCACGTTTGCGCGGCATGTCCGAGCTTGCGTTGACAGTTCCTTCGGTCACTTATTCCATCAAAGGGATTGGCACTCTAAGGCGGAAGTGGGCGGGTTTGAATGGAGTTTGTATCGTAATATCAATTGGTTGAGATGGACCGGCTGCTGTTGGCTACCTGGTGGTTGGATTGTTTGACTCGCCAAGAAAAGGGTGGTCAGCTCCAGCATATTCTAATGGACTGATGGTTGAGGTTGTCACGGATGGACGACGCACTCACACGGGGCGCACTCGCGCCCTCCCGTGGGATCTCTCTGATCTCTATCTTCTTGGTATGGCTGTCCGACGGCCATTCGGCTGGGTGGCATTGTCGCCATGCGCGGCGCGTTCGCCGCCCGGTGTGCGTTGGATCTCAGCAAAGCCGCGCGCCGATCATCGACGTGATGCAAGCCGATGGTTCGCGAACCTTGTTGTATATCGATCTCAACATGGTCCGTGCCGACCAGGCTGCCCATCCCGTGGAATGGGAAGCCTGTGGTTACCTCAAGATTCTGTCGCCGCCATGCCGCTATCGGGTTATCGATTCACAGACACTGCAACAAACGTTGGGTATTGATGGCAGTGCCCAGTTGCGCACAGCGCGTCCGGCATGGGTCGAGCAGGCCCTGGCGGAGGATCGTATGCAGAGGGACTCTTGATGGTCCGAGCACCTGACGGCGGGCAGTAAGCCGTTCATGGAAGAAGTCCAGGGGTAGATGGGCCCGGAAGCGCACACAAGGCGAGTTGAGCCGGCCCGCGAGACGACATGGTTACGCGATTCGTTCGGCACCTACATGCCCAATTCCAACCTGGAAATTGGCCGCTTAAAAGAGGAATAACTGGTGTTTTCTGGTCCTTTATCTCAGCCTGTCAATGAACTGAAGAGCAGTTCCGACCCCACTTATCCGAGCACGTATCATACGTCCGACCCTGACCGGGAAGATTTTGGTGTCCCTATTCGGATATCACATAGTCAAGTTACAGGTTGATAGTAATGGTTAAAAACATTCTTAATTATTTCCACTTGGTCTTTGTGGAGCGCGCCCTCCGGAACCGTGTTTCCATACTTATGTATTGGTTTTCAGGTTTTTTCCTTCTTTTGGCTGTCATTTGGGCTATCGATGCTCTGAATGCTGTTCCGGGTCTGGACGAGATGGATGTAACCACGGGTGTTGTGAAAGAAGTCAATCTTCGGTGGCAAACGAGGTGCGGCGCGAATATTCATTTGGCGCTGGACGATGGGGAGATCGTCAAATTCCATGGTTGTCTTACAAACGAGCAACAGGCGCTTATTTTAGGCGAGCGTGTGAAGATTTGGAGCCAGCCTTATGTTGATTTTTTTTACGGCTCTACTGACTACCTGAATCAAATCAAAGTGGGCGAAAATTTGGTCAAGGATTGGTCCGAAATAAAGCCTCATCGAGTTCGCAGTTACAAATCCATTCCCGTAGAAATGACTGTTTTTTTTGTTCTCGCGCTGCTGCCAATCGTATACGTCTGGTTTAAGCACAGGCGTGGTCCCGATCAGCAAGGTGGCGGGGTCGGGCCAGGATAATCCTGCCGCCTTCCGGTGCGCGCTGGCTGTGTGTTTGTGGTCGCACTACCGCATGGCGGGCGATCCCCATGCGCTCCTTTTTGATCATACATTTAACCGGAGATTCGACATGGGCATAAGCCAAGCGCTCATCGATTGGCAGGAAGGCGTACCCGGCCGCACGGAAAGACAAGCTGCTGACCATGGTTGCATCCACGCTCCGTTCGCGAGTGAGCGAGGTACGGGACCAGTTGGCCGGCTGCGGCCGGACATCGCATCGGACCTTCGGCGTGGGGGCAGGGCATGCAGGCGAACGTTCATCGAATCTCTGTCTGGGAAAGCGCGGTGATCCGTTGCTCCAGCAAGGCCCGGGATGCCATGAGCCAGCCATGGCGAATTTCAAGGTCGTCATTCGGGAAGGGGCAGTGATGAAAAGGGAATCAACATCGTTGAGCCGTTTGTCGCGCATCGTGCGGGCCGCACAGTTGCTCTTTGTGCTTGTCCAACTGGTTATCGTTCCGACCGCAATGGCTGGCAAATACCCCTATGCAGAATTCAAGGATACGGTTGACTATGAGGCCTTGGAAATACTTAAAAAACACGGTGTGCCCGTGGCGCATGATCGTGAAAGCCCTTGGTTTGCAATTTCAGGAGTTCCGGGCAGTTACACCATTTGGCTATACCAATCCGACGAAATCCCTCAACCGGCAGTATTGGAAATCGTGAACCTGTGCATGGATTTCTACGAGCAGCGTGGACGCGAGGAGCGTTTCCGCATCGTGATGTACCGGGAATCGCAGGAGGAATGGCGCAAGTCATTGTTCCTCGGTATTGGTGCGCTTGCGGGCATCAAACCCTATTTTGAACTTACCATAGGGAGGAAACGCTGATGAGCAACGGTGACGGGGTCGGACCTGGCTAACCTGCTGTCTTCGCGAGTTTTTCGCTTGGAAAACTTGGCGCTGAGCGCATTTAGAGTGTCGATCCCGTCGCCGCAAATGATGCGCTAGGAAGGGTGTGTGATGCTGCGCGTCCAGGGTTTCGTCGTGCGATGCATCATCATCCATCGCTGTCGGTGTTGAGGGTTTCTGCTTACTTTCCTTCCCCGTGCCGACAGCGTTCGGCTACCCGCTTCTCGTGGCGCGCTAGCGTTCTGGTCGACGCGATATGTGCTGGCGACCAGGTCCGACCTGTCGCTTCCATGGCCGAAAAGCTTCGCGCCAGGTTGCGGGAGTTCGAGGTGGCGGGACGGGCCCGGAAGGCGGAAATCGACGGGAAAGGCTTGGGGCGGTGACGATCAAGGTACACGGCCTCCTGCTGGCGAGGATGTTTCGCACGAGCCGACCCTGAAGGCCCCGTGTCGGCAGGGGCGACGGATTTGCCGATTTGGCTCGGTCCGAAGGGCATTTGTGTTTATACTGCGCGCCTTATTTCAACCCCTTGGACCCGTTTTTGTGATCGCCAATCTCCGTAATATCGCCATTATCGCCCACGTTGACCACGGCAAGACCACGCTGGTCGACCGCCTGCTGCAGCAATCCGGCACCCTCGATGCCCGCACCGATCACGGTGAACGGGTCATGGACTCCAACCAGATCGAGAAGGAGCGGGGCATCACGATCCTGGCCAAGAACACCGCGATCAAATGGCAGTCCCCCGAGGGCGAGGACTGGCGCATCAACATCGTCGACACGCCGGGACACGCCGACTTCGGTGGTGAGGTCGAGCGGGTCATGTCGATGGTCGACTCGGTGCTGCTGCTGGTCGACGCCGTCGACGGCCCCATGCCGCAGACGCGCTTTGTCACCCAGAAGGCCTTCGAGCACGGCTTGAAGCCGATCGTCGTGATCAACAAGATCGACCGTCCGGGTGCGCGTCCCGACTGGGTCATCAACGAGGTGTTTGACCTGTTCGATCGCCTCGGTGCGACTGACGACCAGCTCGATTTCCCGATCGTCTACGCCTCGGCGCTTAACGGCTACGCCGGCCTCGAAGACGATGTCCGCGACGGCGACATGACCCCGCTGTTCGAGACGATCACCAAGCGCGTTCCGGCACCGGACGTCGATCCGGACGGTCCGTTCCAGATGCAGGTGTCCAGCCTCGATTACAACTCCTACGTCGGCGTGATCGGCGTCGGCCGGATCAAGCGCGGCCGGGTCAAGACCAACACCCAGGTCAAGATCGTCGGGCGCGATGGCGAGGTCCGTAGTGGCCGTATCCTGCAGATCATGGGCTTCCACGGCCTCGATCGTGTCGAGGTCGATTCGGCCCAGGCCGGCGACATCATCGCCTTCTCCGGCGTCGATCCGCTCTACATCTCCGACACGCTCTGCGACCCGGAAAACGTCGAGGCACTGCCGGCGCTCACCGTCGACGAGCCGACCGTCTCCATGACCTTCCAGGTCAACACATCGCCGTTCGCCGGCCGTGAGGGCAAGTACCTCACCAGTCGCCAGATCCGCGAGCGCCTCGAGCGTGAGCTGGTGCACAACGTGGCACTGCGCGTCGAGCAGGGCGACGATCCGGACAAGTTCCGTGTCTCCGGTCGCGGCGAGCTGCACCTGTCGGTGCTGATCGAGAACATGCGCCGTGAGGGCTACGAGCTGGGCGTCTCGCGTCCGGAGGTCATCGTCCGCGAGGTCGACGGCGCCAAGCAGGAGCCCTACGAGCAGCTGGTCGTCGACATCGAGGAGCAGCACCAGGGCGGCGTGATGGAAAAGATCGGCGAGCGCCGTGGCGAGATGCGCAACATGGAGCCGGACGGCCAGGGCCGCGTGCGCCTGGAGTTCATCATCCCGTCGCGCGGGCTGATCGGCTTCCGCACCGAGTTTTTGACCGCCACCCAGGGCAGCGGCCTGCTGTTCTCGGTGTTCGATCACTACGGCCCGTACCAGCCGGGCATGGTCGGCCAGCGCAACAACGGCGTACTGATCGCCTCGGACACCGGCAAGGCACTGGCCTATGCGCTCTTCAACCTGCAGGACCGCGGCCGCCTGATGATCGGTCACAGCGACGAGGTCTACGAAGGCCAGGTCGTGGGGATCCACGCCCGCGACAACGACCTGACCGTCAACGTGCTCAAGGGCAAGAAGCTGACCAACGTCCGTGCCGCCGGTACCGACGAGGCGCTCACCCTGACCCCGCCGATTCGCTACACGCTTGAGCAGGCGCTGGAATTCATCGACGATGACGAGTTGGTCGAGGTCACCCCCGCGTCGGTTCGCATCCGCAAGAAGTTCCTGACCGAGAACGAGCGCAAGCGCGCCGGCCGAGGCTCCTGATCGCGGATTTGATGGCGGGTGCCGGCTCGGGCCGGCACGGTTCCACGCGGCGCGTCATTGAGCCCGGGGTGCGCCGCATTGAGCCGGGGTGCACCGCATTGAGAGAGGCAAGCGATGTTTGACAACCTTTCCAAGCGACTCGGTGGGCTGCTCGATGGCCTGAAGGGCCAGGGGCGTCTGACCGAGGACAACATCAAGGATGCCCTGCGCGAAGTGCGCATGGCGCTGCTGGAGGCCGACGTGGCCCTGCCGGTGGTGCGCGAGTTCATCAAGGACGTGCGCGAGCGGGCGGTGGGCGCCGAGGTGGCCAAGAGCCTCCAGCCGGGCCAGGTGTTCGTCAAGATCGTCAACGACGAACTGACGCGCCTGATGGGCTCGGAGAACGCCGAGCTCGACCTGGCTGCGCGTCCGCCGGCGGTGATCTTGATGGCGGGCCTGCAGGGCGCGGGCAAGACCACCACCGCGGGCAAGCTCGGCCGCTGGCTCAAGAACAACCAGAAGAAAAAGGTGCTGGTCGTCTCCGCGGACGTCTACCGTCCGGCGGCGATCGACCAGCTCGAGACGGTGGCCAAGCAGGTCGGCGTCGACTTCTTCCCGTCCTCGAGTGACCAGGATCCGGTCGAGATCGCCAAGGCCGCCCGTAAGGAGGCCGAGCTCAAGTTCTACGACGTGCTGATCGTCGACACGGCCGGTCGCCTGCACGTCGACGAGGAGATGATGGGCGAGGTCGCCCGTATCCACGGCGCGATCGACCCGATCGAGACGCTGTTCGTCGTCGACTCGATGACCGGTCAGGACGCGGCCAACACCGCCCAGGCCTTCCACGAGCAGCTGCCGTTGACCGGCGTGATCCTGACCAAGGCCGATGGTGATGCCCGCGGTGGCGCGGCGCTGTCGGTGCGTCACGTCACCGGCAAGCCGATCAAGTTCCTCGGTGTGGGCGAGAAGCTCGACGCCCTCGAGCCGTTCCATCCCGACCGGATCGCCTCGCGCATCCTCGGCATGGGCGATGTCGTCTCCCTGGTCGAACAGGCGCAGGAGACCGTCGATGCCGACAAGGCCAAGGCGCTGGCCGACAAGGTGCGCTCCGGCAAGGGCTTCACGCTCGAGGACATGCGTGACCAGTTCGGCCAGATGCTCAAGATGGGCGGCATGGGCGGCCTGATGGACAAGCTGCCGGGCATGGGCAAGCTGGGCGCCGATGCGCAGAAGCACATCGACGACAAGGACATCAAGCGCATGATGGCGATCATCGACTCGATGACGCCGGGTGAACGCCAGCGCCCCGACATCATCAAGGGGTCGCGCAAGCGTCGGATCGCGAACGGTTCGGGCATGCAGGTGCAGGACGTCAACCGGCTCCTGAAGCAGTATCGCGACATGCGCGACATGATGAAGAAGCTGTCCGGCGGCGGCATGAAGAAGATGATGCGCGGCATGAAGGGGCGCATGCCGGGCCTGCCGTTCTGACGACGGGCGATCGAACCGCCGGGTGCGCTTTGGGCGCGCTCGACGCTTCGGTATACTGCCCCGCTTTGGGCGAACATCCGGCGAGAGTGGCGGAATTGGTAGACGCACTGGTTTTAGGTACCAGCGCCTGACGGCGTGAGAGTTCGAGTCTCTCCTCTCGCACCATATCCCGATAGGCGTTCCGCGCACCGATGGCGGGACGAGCAACATTCAGACATTCTTTTTTTGAGGTACGACATCCATGCAGGTTGAATTGCAACCGGCCGAAGGCCTGACCCGTCGCCTGGCGATCGAGGTCCCCGCCAACGAGATCGACGAGCAGGTCGAGAAGCGTCTCAAGGACATGCGCGGTCGCGCCCGCATCGACGGCTTTCGTCCCGGCAAGGCGCCGCTGTCGGTCATCCGGATGCAGTATGCCGGCCGGGTCCGCGATGACGTCATCGGCGACGTCATGGGCCAGAGCTTCCAGCAGGCCGTTCAGGAAAACGACCTGCGCGTTGCCGGCCAGCCGAGCATCGAGTCGATCGAGAACAACAAGTCCGGCGAGCCGCTGAAATTCACCGCGGCGGTCGAGGTCTACCCGGAGATCGAACTGGGTGACCTGTCCAAGCTCAAGGTCGAGACCGTCACCAGTGAAGTGGCCGACGAGGATGTCGACGAGATGATCGACACCCTGCGCAAGCAGAACGCCGACTGGAAGAAGGTCCGCCACAAGGCACGCAAGGGCGAGAAGGTCACCATCAACTTCGTCGGCAAGATCGATGGCGAAGCGTTCGAGGGCGGCTCGGCCGAGGGCGTCGAGGTGATCCTGGGCGAAGGGCAGATGCTGCCGGACTTCGAGAAGGGCCTGAAAGGCATCAAGCCGGGCGAGCCGGTCACCATCGAGGTGAACTTCCCTGAGGACTACCAGGCCGAACAGCTGGCGGGCAAGACCGCCGAGTTCGAGATCGAGGCGACCCAGGTCGAAGAGCAGGTGCTGCCCGAGGTCGACGACGAGTTCGCCAAGAAATTCGGCGCCGATTCGGCCGACAAGCTGCGCGACGACGTGCGCGACAACATGGAGCGCGAACTCAAGCAGACCATCCGCCGTCGCAACAAGGACCGCACCATCGAGGCGCTGACCGAGTCGCTCGAGTTCGACGTGCCGTCCTCGCTGATCGACGACGAGTCGGTCTCGATGCGCGACCAGTTCGTCCGCAACCAGATGCCGGATGCCGACCCGGCCATGCTCGACGCCTCGTTGTTCAATGAGCAGGCCGAGAAGCGCGTGCGCATGGGTCTGGTGATCATGGAAGTGGTCAAGGAAGCCGACCTCAAGCCGGAAGACGAGCGCGTCGATGCGTTCATCAACGAGATCGCCGCGGCCTACGACGAGCCGGAACAGGTGGTGGCCCACTACAAGGGCGACCATCAGATGATGAGCAATGCCCGTACCGTGGTCCTTGAAGAACAGGCGGTCGAGCATATCCTTGGCAAGGCCAAGGTCAGCGAGAAGAAGGTCCCCTTCAAGGAACTGATGAACCCGCAAGGCTGAGACCCGGCGGCACCATCTGATTGCTGACAGGAATCTGGCCGCCCTCGAGGCGGCCGAACCGTTTATACCGAGGTGATGAATGAAAGAGGCGTTTGAAAGCCACCATGGCGGCCAACCGGAAATGAATGCCCTGGTACCGATGGTCGTCGAGCAGAGCTCCCGGGGCGAGCGCGCCTACGACATCTACTCGCGCCTGCTCAAGGAGCGGGTGATCTTCGTTGTCGGTCCGATCGAGGACCAGATGGCCAACCTGATCGTTGCCCAGCTGCTGTTCCTCGAGTCGGAGAACCCGGACAAGGACATCCATCTCTACATCAACTCGCCGGGTGGCGTGGTGACGGCCGGCATGGCGATCTACGACACCATGCAGTTCATCAAGCCGGACGTCTCGACCCTGTGCATCGGCCAGGCGGCCAGCATGGGCTCGTTCCTGCTTGCCGGCGGGGCGGAAGGCAAGCGCTACGCCCTGCCCAACTCGCGCATCATGATCCACCAGCCGCTGGGCGGCTTCCAGGGTCAGGCCTCGGACATCAAGATCCACGCCGAGGAGATCATCAAGCTGCGTGAGCGTCTCAACGGCATCCTGTCGCACCACACCGGCCAGAGCCTCGAACAGCTCGAGCGCGATACCGATCGGGACAACTTCATGACGGCCGACCAGGCTTGCGACTACAATCTGGTCGACAAGGTGCTTACCAGCCGTCAGAAGGCCGGCAAGGCGGACTGATCCCGACTAATCCAGGCCGTCTGCGACCGTTTACCGGCGGCGACCCCATTCAGTCGATCGGCCGATCCGGATAACGCTCGGCCGCACCGACCCACGAGGTTCGACGAGAACAGCCATGGCTGAGAAGACGAAAGACACGCAGGATCTGATCTGCTCGTTCTGCGGCAAGAGCCAGGACGAGGTCAAGAAACTGATCGCTGGTCCGAACATCTACATCTGCGACGAATGCGTCGAGTTGTGCAACGACATTCTGCGTGAAGAAGTGGAAGCCGAGGGCGAGAATGGTCCGGAGCGACTGCCGACCCCGCACGAGCTGGTCGCTGCGCTTGACGAGTACGTGATCGGCCAGATGACCGCCAAGCGTGCACTGGCGGTCGCGGTCTACAACCATTACAAGCGCCTGAACCTGTTTGGCGAGCGTCGCCGCGACGCGGAGGATGACGGCGTCGAGTTGTCGAAGTCGAACATCCTGCTGATCGGCCCGACCGGCTCGGGCAAGACCCTGCTGGCGCAGACGCTCGCTCGCGTGCTGGACGTGCCGTTCACCATCGCCGATGCGACCACGCTGACCGAGGCGGGCTACGTCGGCGAGGACGTCGAGAACATCCTGCAGAAGCTCCTGCAGCGTTGCGACTACGACGTCGAGAAGGCCCAGCACGGCATCATCTACATCGACGAGATCGACAAGATCACCCGCAAGTCGGAAAACCCGTCGATCACGCGTGATGTGTCCGGCGAGGGCGTGCAACAGGCCTTGCTCAAGATGATCGAGGGCACCGCGGCCTCGGTCCCGCCGCAGGGCGGGCGCAAGCACCCGCAGCAGGAATTCGTCCAGATCGACACCAGCAACATGCTGTTCATCGTCGGTGGGGCGTTTGCCGGCCTGGAGCAGATCATCCGCCAGCGGGTCGAGAGGGGCGGCATCGGCTTTTCCGCCGAGGTGAAATCCGAACTCGACCAGAAGGCCACCGACGAGCTGATGAACCAGATCGAATCGGAGGACCTGACCCGCTTCGGCCTGATCCCCGAGTTCATCGGCCGCCTGCCTGTCATTGCCACGCTCACCGAGCTCGACGAGGAGGCGCTGATCCGCATCCTGACCGAGCCGAAGAACGCCCTGACCAAGCAGTACGAACGTCTGTTCGAGATGGAGGACGTCGAGCTCGAATTTCGCGAGGATGCCCTGCGCGAGATCGCCAAGAAGGCGATCCGCCGGCGCACCGGGGCGCGCGGCCTGCGCACGATCATGGAGCACATCCTGCTCGACACGATGTACGAGGTGCCCTCCCTGTCCAACGTCGAGAAGGTCGTGGTGGACGGCGCGGTGGTCCGCGCCGAGTCCGAGCCCTATCTCGTCTACGGCAAGGCAGAGTCCGGCAGCAAGGCGGACGTGGATGCCGACGAGACGGCCACCAAGCACGACAAGGCCTCCTCGGATCGCTGATCCGTCGGTTGGCCCGGCCGCGATCTTTTGCACCCCGGCTGGTCCGGGGTGTTTTCGTGTGCGCGCCGGATTGTTCTCGCGAGAGGACGGTTTCCTGACAGAGTGCGCTTGAAAAGCTATTCTCCGGTCATACGTCAGGGACAAGCGATCCGCGCGTTCCGGTGCGGCCGATCATCCGAATACACCGCCATCACGGCGTTACAGGTATACCCCTATATGAGTCACAACGAACAAACGTCTGCCGTCATCCCGGGTTCGCCGCGTCAGGTCGACGTGCTGCCGCTGCGCGATGTGGTCGTCTACCCCCACATGGTGATCCCGCTGTTCGTCGGCCGGCCGAAATCGGTGGCCGCGCTCGACGAGGCGGTCAAGGGCAGCAAGCAGTTGCTCCTGGTCGCTCAGCGGGATGCCGAGAACGACGACCCGAGCGTCGGTGACCTGCACCAGGTCGGCACGCTCGCCTCGATCCTGCAATTGCACAAGCTCCCCGACGGCACCATCAAGGTACTGGTCGAGGGCATCGAGCGGGTCGAGCTCGACCGCGTGCACGAGCTCGATGGGCACCTGACGGCCGAGGTCCATGCGATCGAGTCCACCTCGGAGACCGACGAGCGCGAGGTCGAACTCGAGGCGCGGGCCCTGCTCAATCAGTTCGAGAGCTACGTGAAGCTCAACAAGAAGACCCCGCCAGAGGTGCTGACCTCGCTGTCGGGTATCGACGATGTTTCGCGCCTGGCCGATACGATCGCCGCGCACATGGCCCTCGGCCTGGAAGAGAAGCAGGCGATTCTCGAGACCATCGACCTGCATCAGCGCATCGAGCGGCTGATGATGCTGATCGAATCCGAGATCGACACGCTGCAGGTCGAGCGTCGTATCCGTGGTCGCGTCAAGCAGCAGATGGAGAAGAGCCAGCGCGAGTACTACCTCAACGAGCAGATGAAGGCCATCCAGAAGGAACTGGGCGACCTTGAGGATGGCGGCAACGAGCTCGACGATCTCGAAAACAAGATCGAGAAGGCCGGCATGACCAAGGAGGCGCGCGAGAAGGCGAAATCCGAGCTCAACAAGCTCAAGATGATGTCGCCGATGTCCGCGGAGGCCTCGGTGGTGCGCAGCTACCTCGACTGGATGGTCTCGGTGCCGTGGAAGAAGCGCACCCGCATCAAGCACGACCTCGAGGCCGCCGAGGCCGTACTCGAGGCCGATCACTTCGGCCTGGAGAAGGTCAAAGAGCGGATCATCGAATACCTCGCGGTCCAGACCCGCGTGCGCAAGATGGCCGGCCCGATCCTGTGTCTCGTCGGCCCGCCGGGCGTGGGCAAGACCTCGCTGGGTCAGTCGATCGCCAAGGCGACCAACCGCAAGTTCGGCCGCATCGCCCTGGGTGGCGTGCGTGACGATGCCGAGATCCGTGGTCACCGCCGGACCTACGTTGGCGCGCTGCCGGGGCGCATCGTCCAGGCGCTGTCCAAGGTCGGCACCAAGAACCCGCTGATCCTGCTCGACGAGATCGACAAGATGGCCTCCGACTTCCGTGGCGATCCGGCCGCCGCCATGCTCGAGGTGCTCGACCCCGAGCAGAACAAGGCCTTCGCCGATCACTACATGGACGTCGATATCGATCTGTCCGAGGTGATGTTCGTCTGCACGGCGAACAGCTACAACATCCCCGGCCCGCTGCTCGACCGGATGGAGACCATCCGCATCGCCGGCTACACCGAGGACGAGAAGACCGAGATCGCCAAGCGTTATCTCCTGCCCAAGCAGATCAAGGCCAACGGCCTGAAGGACGGCGAGCTCACGGTCAGCGACAACGCCATCCGCGACATTATTCGTCATTACACCCGCGAGGCGGGCGTGCGCAATCTCGAGCGCGAGCTGGCGAAGATCTGCCGCAAGGTGGTGCGCGAGTTGATCACTGCCAAGGACAAGAAGGGGGTCTCGGTCACGCCCAAGAACCTCGACAAGTACCTGGGTGTGCAGCGTTTCGACTTTGGTCGCGCCGAGGAGACCGACCAGGTGGGTCAGGTCACGGGGTTGGCGTGGACCGAGGTGGGCGGCGACCTGCTGACCATCGAGGCGACCACGGTGCCGGGCAAGGGCAACCTCAAGTACACCGGCAAGCTCGGCGAGGTGATGCAGGAGTCCATCCAGGCCGCGCTGACGGTCGTGCGCGCCCGTGCCGATACCCTGGGTATCGATCCGGACTTCAACCAGAAGAGCGACATCCACGTGCACGTGCCGGAAGGCGCGACCCCGAAGGATGGCCCATCGGCAGGCAGCGCGATGTGCACCGCGATTGTCTCGGCCCTGACCGGTATCCCGGTCAAGGCGTCGGTCGGCATGACCGGCGAGATCACCCTGCGCGGCGAGGTCTTGCCCATCGGCGGCCTCAAGGAAAAGCTCCTGGCAGCGCAGCGTGGCGGCATCGAGACGGTGCTGATCCCCGAGCAGAATCGCAAGGATCTCGCCGAAATTCCCGACCAGATCAAGAAGAAGCTCGACATTCGTCCGGTGCGCTGGATCGACCAGGTGCTCGAAGCGGCGCTCGTGCGCATGCCGATGCCCAACGAGACCACGCCGTCCGGCGATGTGGGCCTGATCGAGAAGAAAAAGCGCGGCGGCAAGGGCAAGAACCTGGCGCACTGAGTGGGTGTCGATCGTTCGTGACGCTACATTTCGCGCCAGAAAGCCCATTGCGCGGGCGATTTGCGTGTTGACACGCCGAAGGTCGCACTTGTATAACTGTTTTCGCTGTTTCCGTGCGGTGGCCAGCTGCGCCGCGTCCTGACGCTGACGCGCGGTGAGCCGGGACCCGAACAGACATTTTTTTCACCAAGGGATGACAAGGTATGAACAAATCTGAACTGATCGATGCGATGGCCGATAACGCTGGCATTTCCAAGTCGGCGGCCGCGAGTGCCCTGGATGGCTTCATCGATGCCGTTGGTGGCGCGCTGAAGAAGAACGACCAGGTCACGCTGGTAGGCTTTGGCACCTTCCTGGTTCGCGAGCGTGAGGCCCGGACTGGCCGCAACCCGCGCACTGGCGAGACGATCAACATCAAGGCCTCCAAGCTGCCGTCGTTCAAGGCAGGCAAGGGCCTCAAAGACGCGGTCAACTGATCGATCCGAACGGAATAGTTGCGGGATGCGGGCCGGCATGACGGCCTGACACCCGATCAGGAGGGGCGGCAACGCCCCTTTCTTTTTGCCTCTCTCTTTTGCCTGGCGCATGGGCGGGAGCCGACGCGGGGTCAGTGCCCCGGTCGACATCCCGGCGGCACCAGGTTGCCGGCATGGGTTGGTGGCATCAGCCCTGCTATCATGCCGCTCGATTTGCGCCGAATACCGTGCCGTCGCGGTGACGGCTGCGCCCCACACCACCAAGACAGACCCGAAGCGGGAGTGACGTAGACATGTTGATGGATATCCGCGAGAAGATTCGCGGCTGGCTGGCTTATGTAATCGTTGGTTTGATCAGCATCCCGTTCGCGTTGTGGGGTGTGGGCGAGTACCTGGGTGGCGGCAAGGACACGCTGGTCGCCGAGGTCGAGGGCGAAGAGATCACCGCCCGTCAGCTGGACCAGGCCTTCAGCGAGCGTCGTCAGCAGTTGATCGCTCGCAGCGATCGGCAGATCACCGCCGAGATGATCCAGCAGATGGGGCTCAAGCGTCAGGTGCTCGACCAGATGATCAACGAGCGCCTGCTGGTTCAGTTCACCCGTGAACAGGGCTACACGGTGCCCGACGGTCTGGTGGCCGCCACGATTCGCGGTATCTCCGCCTTCCAGCGCGACGGGCAATTCGATCGCGAGGCCTACGAACGTCGCCTCGCCCAGCAGGGCATGTCGGTCGACCAGTTCGAGAACGACGTGCGGCGCGACCTGCTGTTCAACACCCTCGACAATGCGCTGGTGGGCAGTGCCTTCGTCACGGAACCCGAAGTGCGCCAGCTGGTCGCCCTGCGTGACCAGTCGCGTGAGATCGGGCTGGTGCGTATCGATCGCGAGGCGGTCGCTGCCAACATCGATGACCCCGACGAGTCGACCCTCAAGGCTTACTACGACGAGCGCGTCGACACCTTCCAGCGTCCCGAGCAGGTCAAGTTGGCCTATGTCGAGATCACGCCGGAGAAGCTTGCGGCCTCGCAGGAGGTCAGTGAGGCGGCCCTGCAGTCCGCCTACGAGGACTATCGCGACCGTCAGGCCGCCGAGGCCGTTCGCCGCGCCCGTCACATCCTGATCCAGCTGCCCGGCGATGCCGATGCCGCTACGGTCGACAAGGCACGTGAGCGTCTGGAAGCGGCTCGCGAGGCGATCGACTCGGGTGAGGCCACCTTCGAGGAAAAGGCCGCCGAGCTGTCGGATGACGGCAGCACCCGCGATAGCGGCGGCGATCTCGGTCGTGTCGGCGAGGGCGATATCGCCGAATCCTTCGATCGCGCCGTTGCCGAACTGGGCGAGGGCGAAATCAGCGAGCCGGTGCGCACCCGCTTCGGCTGGCACCTGATCCAGGTCTACGAGGTCAGTCAGGCCGAGGTGCCGCCGCTGGAAGAGGCGCGGGGCGAGTTGATCGAGCAACTCAAGCAGGACGCCGCCGAGCGTGCCTACTATGACGCCGCCGAGCAACTGGCGAGCGTGAGCTACGAGCAGCCCGACAGCCTGGTGCCGGCCGCCGAGGCCGTTGGCCTGGAGATCGAGACCAGTGACTGGATCAGCCGAGGGGCCGGAGACGGCATCGGCGAGCGTCGCGCCGTGCGCGAGGCCGCGTTCGGGGAGGCCGTGCTCGAGGAGCGTTTCAATAGCCAGCTGATTGACCTGGACAACAGCCACGCCGTGGTCCTGCGTGTCGAGGAACATCGCGACGCCCAGCCGTTGCCGTTCGAGGAGGTTCGCGATCAGGTGGTCGCGCAATGGCGCGCCGAGCAGGTAGAGACGGCGATCGCCGAGCTGGCCGAGTCGATCGAATCCGATCTCGCCGCGGGCAAGAGCCCGGCCGAGCGTGTGGACGAGGTCGATGCGGCCAGCTGGACCCCGGCGCAATGGTATGGCCGGGCCGATGCCAGCGACGCGATGCCTGCCGACGCCCTGTCGGCCGCCTTTGGTCTGACCAGGCCGGGCGACGAGGCGTTGGCCACCACGACGGCTCGCCTGGCCGATGGTGACACCGCCGTGGTCGTTCTCAGCAGCGTCCGCGCCGGTGAGCCGGCCGAACTGGATGCCGAGACCCGCAACCTCCTGGCCGGTCAGTTGGAGAACAATCAGGCCAACCGTCTGATCGATGCCTTCATGCGCTCGTTGCGCGCTGAGGCAGACGTCGAGATTCGCGACCACGCCTTCGATTGACGGCAACCGTCCACGCCCGCCGTCAGGGTGATGGGCGAGCAGGAGTGATTGCATGGCCTTGCACTGGCAGATCCTGACCGCGCTGGCGGCGGCCTTCCTGGTCGGCGCCGTGTTCGGCACCGAGGCGGCCGGCCTCCCGCTGCTGGCCGTCTACGATTTCGTCGGCGGCCTGTTCCTCGACGCGCTCAAGATGCTGATCGTGCCGTTGATCACCGCCTCGATCATCACCGGCGTGGCAAGCATCGGCAGTGCCGGCGGGGTCGGCATGATGGCGGGCCGCACGGTTATCTACTACCTGTTCTCGACCACCCTGGCCGTCACCACGGCCCTGATGGTGATGAACCTGTTCCAGCCCGGGATTTCCGGCGGCCAGCCGCTGTCGGAAACCGTTGCCCTGCCGCCGATCGGTGACGAGGTCAGCGGCCGGCTGGAGGGCAAGGAGCTGTCCGAGTTCTTCAACATCCTGCGCGACATGGTGCCGTCCAACATCGTCCAGGCCGGTGCCGAGGCCCAGATGTTGGGCCTGATCTTCTTCTCGGTGCTGTTCGGCATCGCCCTGACCCGCGCGACCTCGCCGGGGATGCAGACGGTCAAGGATTTCTGGGCCGGCGTGCAGGACGTGATGATCCAGATCACCCACTGGGTGATGAAGACCGCGCCAATCGGCGTGTTCGCGCTGGTGGCCGGCGTGATCGCCGAAAGCGGCCTGTCGGTAATCCTGCCACTGATCGACTTCTTCCTGGCCGTGGTCATGGGGTTGGCGATTCACGCCCTGGTGGTGTTGCCACTGGTGCTGTGGCTGGTCACCCGCCGATCGCCGATCCGGTTCATCCGGGCGATCTGGCCGGCCCTGCTGGTCGCCTTCTCGACCAGTTCGTCGGCCGGCACCCTGCCGGTCACCCTGCAGGCGCTGACGCAACGGGCCGGCGTGTCACGCGAGACCTCCTCGTTCGTGCTGCCGTTGGGCGCGACCATCAACATGGACGGCACGGCGCTCTACGAGTGCGCCGCGGTGCTCTTCATCGCCCAGGCCTACGGCGTGGACCTCTCCTTGTCGATGCAGGTGCTGATCGTGGTGCTGGCGCTGGTCACCTCCATCGGCGTTGCCGCCGTGCCGTCGGCCAGCCTGGTCGCGATTGCCCTGATTCTCGGGGTGCTCGGCCTGCCGCTGGAGGCGATGGGGTTGTTGCTGGTGGTCGATCGCCTGCTGGACATGCTGCGCACCTCGGTCAACGTCTACAGCGACGCTACCGGCGCAGTGATCATCGCCAAGCTACGTGGCGAGGATCGTATCCTGATGGACACGCGATCAGATGGGGGAGACGTGACGGGAGAGCCTGCCGTGAGTGGCGAGCGGGGCTGAAGCCGCCGGTTGAATCAAGGGCGTGCCGCGCGTCCCTAGCGGTCCCTTGGTGGGGCTAAGCTTGTCCCAACAAAAAGCCCGCCAGTGATGGCGGGCTTTCTTCGTTCGAGACGACAGGCTCGTCAGCCGACTCGCTGTCAGTACTCCAGGCTTTCCAGGTCGATGGTATCGAAGTTGCGGTCGTCGACCTCGACGCTCTCCTGAATGTTCCAGAGGTTGTATTCCGGGATCGCCCAGAGCGCGGCGAGGAAGGCCACCACCAGGATGACCTGCCACCACTTGATTCGCTGGATCGGTTCGAGCTGCTTGATGCGGCAAGCGCCGCCCGGGCAGAGTTGCGCCTGCTTGCCGGTGAGCACGTTGTAGGCCACGCAGCCCAGACAGATGCCGAAGGCCGATTCGAAGGCCAGGAACAGCAGGCAGGCGGAACAGCCGATCAGGTTCATCAGGCCGGTGTTCGCCTCGATGAACACCACCCAGATCATGACCGCCGCGATGAGCAGGCCGATGCTCCATGCAACCCGCTTCTGCGGTGCCCCGACGTATTCGACCTCCTGATTGCGCGTAATCAGGCGTCCCATGATCATGAACGGTGCGTACTGAGGGTTGACCAGCACGCGGATGCCGAACTCCACCGTGAAGGCGAGGATCAGCAGGCGTTCCCACATGAAATCGCCGGTGAGGAACCCCTGGGCGAAGGCAAAGCCAGCGAATAGGGCGAGCAGGCCGGCGGCGGCGCGGGCCTCGCGCTCGTTGATTACCCGTACGGGATATTCGTCGACTTGTTCACCAAAATGAAAGACCTTGCGGATGCCGGTATCCATGTTCCCTGTCTCCTCCAGTATGTCCTGATTCACTGATATTCGTGTACGGAGATGGTGGTGGCGGGGAAAGACCTTTTCCAATCAAAGTTTTCTCGGCAAGACCTCGCGTTTTTATCGGTCTTGTTGGAACGCCGCGGCCTGAAACAAAAAAGGCGCCCTAAGGCGCCCGGATCGTCGACGGTCGAACCGCCGTGTCAGTCGTCGCAGCGGCCCATGCCGGTAATGAAGTAGCCGGAATCGACGTGCACGTTCTCGCCGGTCACGCCCGAGGCCAGGTCCGAACAGAGGAAGGCGGCGGTGTTGCCGACCTGCTCGATGGTGACGTTGCGCCGCAGCGGGGCATTGGTGGCGACGTAGTCGAGGAAGCCCTTGAAGTCGCCGATGCCCGACGCGGCCAGCGTCTTGATCGGACCGGCCGAGATCGCGTTGACCCGGATGCCGCGTTGGCCGAGCTTGGAGGCGGCCAGGTAGCGGACCGTGGCCTCGAGCGAGGCCTTGGCCACGCCCATCACGTTGTAGTTCTTCATCACGCGCTCGGCGCCGAGGTAGCTCAGGGTGAGCAGCGCGCCCTCGTCACGCATGTACGGCTCGCCGGCCTTGGCCAGCGCGGCGAGCGAGTAGGCCGAGACGTCGTGTGCCTGAGCGAACGCCTCACGTGACATGCCGTCGAGGAAGTCGCCGTCGAGTGCCTCGCGCGGGGCGAAGGCCATGGCGTGGATCACGATGTCCACGCCCTCGGGCCAATGCTCGGCCAGTGCCGGGAACAGGGCATCGACCTGCGCGTCATCGGTGGCATCCAGCGGCAGGTAGATGGAGGATCCCAGATCCTTGGTCGCCTTCTCGACCTTCGGCTTGAAGCGGTCGTTGAGGTAGGTGAAGGCCAGCTCGGCGCCTTCGCGGTGCATGGCCTCGGCGATGCCGTAGGCGATCGAGCGGTTGTTGGCAATGCCGGTGATCAGGGCACGCTTGCCGGATAGGAATCCCATGGGTTTCTCCTGTGTTCCAAAGGGTGGCGACGGCCGCACCGGGGCCGGGCGGCGAAAACCGTCGGACGATGCTTGGTCTGAGTTCGATTTTCACCGTATTGTATTCGCCTGATGACCAACAAGCATCCCACACCCGCCAGATCGCGGCCGGCCGATTGTATCGAGGCGGCCGACGCCCCCCTCGACGGGACAAACCGCCTGTTGCCCGACCGGCGTGCCTTCCTGCGTCGCATGGCCGGGCTGGGTGGCCTGGCGGCGATGTCGACCCTGCCGACGCTGACCCGGGCTGCCGGCTTTGCCGAGGGGCTGGGCTATGCGCCGGCCTACCCGGTGGAATTCCCGCATTTCGATTACGTCAATCCGGCCGCTCCTAGCGAGGGGGCGCTCACGCTGTCGGTATTCGGCTCCTTCGATTCGCTCAACCCCTTCCTGCTCAAGGGGCTGGCCGCCACCGGGACCAATACCTTGCTGTTCGACACGCTGGTGGTACGGGCCTGGGACGAGCCGTTTTCCGTCTATGGCCTGCTGGCCGATCGTCTCGAGCTGGCCGATGACGGCCTGTCGGCGACGTTCCGCATCAACAGCGCGGCGCGTTTCGTCGATGGCCGGCCGGTCACCGCCCGTGACGTGGTGTTCAGTTTCGAGACCCTGGTGGGCGAGGCCGCGCACCCACGCTATCGCTATTACTGGGCCGACGTGGCCGGGGCCACGGCGGTGGACCCATTGCACGTGCGATTCGATTTCCGTCGCGCGAATCCCGAGTTGCACATGATCATCGGCGAGCTGCCGGTATTCTCCCGCGATGCCCTGATCCAGGTCGACTTCGCCGAGCATTCACGCACGCCCTTGCCGGGCAGCGGCCCCTACCAGATCGAGGCGGTGAACTTCGGTCGTGACATCCGTTATCGGCGTCGCGACGACTACTGGGCGCGGGACCTGGGCGTGAACCAGGGCATGCACAACTTCCGCACCCTGGGGTTCAAGTACTACAAGGACGAGACGGTGGCGCTCGAGGCATTCAAGGCCGGCGAGTTCGACGTGTTTCACGAGAGCAATTCCAAGCGCTGGGCACGGGCCTACCACGGCAAGCCGTTCGACGAGGGGCGCATCCGTCGCCGCGAGATCCCGCACCACAACAATGCCGGCATGCAGGGCTTTGCCATGAACACGCGCCGGTCGCTGTTCCAGGATCGCCGCGTCCGACGTGCGCTGAACCTCGCCTTCGATTTCCACTGGTCGAACGTGCACCTGTTCTACGGCCAGTACAGTCGTTGCGAGAGCTATTTCGCCAACAGTGAGCTGGCCGCCCAGGACATCCCCGAAGGCGTCGAGCTCGAGCTGCTGGAGCCGTACCGCGAGCAACTGCCGTCCGAGCTGTTCGAGCAGGCGCACGTGGTGCCGTTCGCGCCGACGCCGGCAATCCAGCGCCAGCACCTGGTCGAGGCCCAGCAACTGCTGGCCCTGGCTGGCTGGGAATTGCAGGACGGCAAGTTGCGCAACGCCGACGGTGAACCGTTCACCTTCGAGATCATGCTGGCGCAACGGGGCTTCGAGCGCATCGTCGCGCCATTCGCCTACAACCTGCGTCGCCTGGGTATCGATGTGTCCTACCGCACCATCGACGTGGCCCTCTACCAGCGACGCATGAACCGCTTCGAGTTCGACATGACCGTGGTGTCCTATGGCCAGTCGCAGTCGCCGGGGAACGAACTGCGCGAAATGTTCGGCAGCGAATCGGCGCATCGCGAGGGCTCGCGCAACTACAGTGGTATTGACGACCCGGTGGTCGATGCGATGATCGAGGCGGTGATCTACGCCGAGGATCGCGAGGCGCTGGTCACCGCCTGCCGGGCACTCGATCGGGTACTGATGTGGCATGAGTACCTGGTGCCCAACTGGTATATCGGGTCGCATCGGTTGGCATGGTGGAACCGTTTTGACTACCACGACGAGCCACTGCCGCGTTATTTCAGCGGCGCGGAATGGGTGATGCAGACCTGGTGGGAGACACACGCCGAACCCCAGCCGGGGCCGGTGGTCAACGACGTGAGCAGCCTGAATGGAGGGAGCCCGTCATGAAAGCAAACGACCGGCCGGTGTCACGCACCGGACTGAGTGCCCTGGTGCTGGTTTTGGCGGCCGCGGTGATGATCGCCGGCTGTGCCGGTCCGCGCTATGCCACCGAGGTGCGCTACCTGCCGCCGACGAGTGAGGCGGGCCTGTCCTGCCTGCAGGGCTGCCACACCGACATGCAGGCCTGCCAGGCCGATTGCCAGTCACAGCGCCAGAGCTGTATCGCCGGCATCGGCCCGCAGGTGGACGCCGCCTTCGATCAGGCCCTGCGCCAGTACGAGGCCGAGCGGCGCGTCTACATGCGTGAGCGCCAGTACTATCAGCTCGACCGGGCCATGCAGTTCGGCCTGTATCGCGACCCGTTCTACTACGGCTATCCGGCCTCGTTCTGGTTCACGGACCGCTTCTACGATGACCCGCCGGTGCCGCCGGCAGCACCCAGTCGCGACGAGATTCGCGCCGCGGTGATTGATCGCGAATGCAACATCGACTGTGGCTGCCAGGGCGCCTTCGATCAGTGCTATGTCGGCTGTGGCGGCCAGGTGGAGCGCCGTGTGGTCTGCGTGGAGAACTGCGATGGCGAAACGCCGGCCTCGCGCATCCCGGCCAATCCCAACGCCGGGCCAGACACGGCGCCCAACGACAGGGGCGGGGCCGAGTAGATGGGCGCGTATATTGCCAAGCGCCTGGCCCTGATGATCCCGACCCTGTTCGGGATCCTCTTGATCTCGTTCGCCGTGATCCAGTTCGTCCCCGGCGGGCCGGTCGAGCAATTGATGATGCAGCTTAAAGGCGGCACGCAGGGCGCGGCGGCCGAGGCCGGCGGTCAGTTCAGCGGCGGCCTGTATCGTGGCGAACAGGGGCTGGGCGAAGAGCAGATCGAGCAGTTCCGCGAGTTCTACGGCTTCGACCAGCCGGCGTACCAGCGCTTTGGCGACATGCTCGGCAACTACCTCACCTTCGATCTGGGCGAGTCGTACTTCTACCAGCGGTCCGTCGGCGAGCTGATCGTCGAGAAGCTGCCGGTCTCGATCAGCCTCGGGGTGTGGACCTTCCTGCTTACCTATCTCGTCTCCATCCCGCTCGGGGTGGCCAAGGCGGTGCGCGACGGCAGCAAGTTCGATTCGATCACCTCGACAGTCATCCTGGTCGGCTACGCCATTCCCGGCTTCGTGCTCGGTCTGGTGCTGCTGGTGCTGTTGGGCGGCGGCAGCTTCGTGCAGTGGTTCCCGTTGCGCGGGCTGACCTCGGACAACTTCGAGCAGCTCTCTCTCATGGGAAAGATCCTCGACTATCTCTGGCACCTGGTACTGCCGATCACCGCGATGGTGGTGGGCAACTTCGCCGTGATGACCATGCTGACCAAGAACAGCTTTCTCGAGGAGATAAGAAAGCAGTACGTGCTCACCGCCCGTGCCAAGGGGCTGGCCGAGCGCACGGTGCTCTACCGTCACGTCTTTCGCAACGCCCTGATCCCGATCGTTACCGGCTTTCCGGCGGCGTTCATCGGCGCGTTCTTCACCGGCAGCCTGCTGATCGAGACCATCTTCTCGCTCGACGGGCTGGGGCTTCTCTCCTACAACGCCGTGCTGCAGCGCGACTACCCGGTGGTGCTGGGCACGCTGTACGTCTTCAGCCTGATCGGGTTGTTCGGCAAGCTGCTCTCCGACCTGGTCTATGTCTGGGTCGATCCGCGGATTCACTTTGAGGCGGTCCGGTAGATGATCGAGGGAGTTCGATAGATGTCCATTGTCGATGCCGGAGCGGACACCGCCGTCGCCAAGGGCAGCGGCACGGAAGGCCAGATTTCCACGGCGGCGCGTGCCTGGAAACGCTTTCGTCGCCACCGGCGCGGCTGGGTCAGCCTGTGGCTGTTCCTGGCGCTGTTCGTCCTGAGTCTCGGCGCGGAATTGATCGCCAACGACCGGCCGCTGCTGGTCCAGTACCAGGGCGAGATGCTGTTCCCGTTGTGGAACGATTACCCCGAGACGCGCTTTGGTGGGGATTTCGCCTCGGCGGCGGACTACACCGACCCCCACGTGATCGAGCTGATCGAGCGCGAGGGCTGGGTGCTTCGCGCCCCGATCCCGTTCTCCTTCGACACCATCGACTACTACAACGAGGAGCCCAATCCGGCCGCGCCCAACAGTCGCCATTTGCTGGGCACCGACGATCGCGGTCGCGACGTCGCCGCGCGGCTGATCTACGGCTTTCGCATTTCGGTGCTGTTCGCGCTGGCGCTGACGGTAATCGGCACGGCCATCGGCGTGCTCGCCGGGGCGGTGCAGGGGTATCTGGGCGGCAAGACGGATCTCGTCTTCCAGCGCTTCATCGAGGTCTGGGCGGCGTTGCCGGAGCTGTATCTGCTGATCATCTTCGCCTCGATCTTCGAGCCGTCGATCGGGCTGTTGCTGGCGTTGCTGGCGCTATTCGGCTGGATGGGGCTGTCGGACTACGTCCGTGCCGAGTTCCTCAAGGGCCGCAATCTCGACTACGTCCGCGCCGCGCGGGCGCTGGGGGTCTCCGGCCCGCGGCTGATGTTCCGCCACCTGTTGCCCAACGCCATGACCCCGGTGATCACCTTTCTGCCGTTCCGCATCTCCGGGGCGGTGCTGGCGCTGACCAGCCTCGACTTCCTCGGCCTGGGCGTGCCGCCGAGCACGCCGTCGCTGGGCGAACTGCTCTCGCAGGGCAAGAACAACATCGATGCCTGGTGGCTGTCGGTATCGACCTTCTTCGTGCTGGTCGGCACGCTGGTGCTGCTGATCTTCGTCGGCGAGGCCACCCGCGACGCCCTCGACACCCGCCGCGGCTAACCCGTCTCGCCGTAGGAGCGGCTTTAGCCGCGATAGGCAGGGCTGACCGCGATCGGATTTCGCGCCTCAAGGCGCTCCTGCGGAAATCAGAATCGTGACGCGAGCCCGGCCCGCGAAGGCCGCCCGAGCAGCCGTCCCGGTTTCATCCTCGCAAGGGGCGAAATCCCTGCGGTCTGTCTTGCCACCCGGCCGACCCGCTCGGGTATCATGGCGCGTCGAGACAGTCCTCCAACCGCCCCGTCACGGATCGATCGCGCATGCCCAAGAAATCCCGCCAGAATCGCCTTCCCGGACAGGCCTACGCCCCGGGTATCCACGCCCGGCTGTGGCTGATCGACGAGGCGGGCGAGCACTATCTGGGCGTGGGCAAGGTGCGGCTGATGGAGGCGATCGACGAGCTCGGTTCGATCAGCCACGCCGCCCGTACGCTCGGCATGAGCTACAAGCGTGCCTGGTCGCTGATCCAGGAGGTCAACCAGCTCGAGGACGAGCCCTATGTCTCCAAGGAGGTTGGCGGCGCCGGCGGCGGCCATGCCACGGTCACCGACACCGGCCGCGCCGCGATCGCCCGCTACCGCGAGCTCGAGGACGACCTGCGCGCCTTTCTCGCCCGGCGCGCCGAGAAGCGGGACCGAAAGCGGGGAGGGCGCTCATGACCGACTCGCTGCGTGAGCGCGCCGGCCGGGCCCTGCGCGACCGCGACCCGGCCACCAAGGCCGATGCGGTCCGTGCGCTTTTTGAGGAGGCGATGGCCATGCCGGACGCCGAGGTGCCGCGCCCGCCCACGTCGATCGAACCGGTGCCCGACCCGGGCCGTCCCGAGCGCCCGGAGCTGGTTGCCCCGCGGGGGGTGCCCAAGCGCGGTCCGGCCAGCGCCGAGGGCCGCGCCTCGATGGCGCACTCCTTCGCGCATATCGAGTTCAACGCCATGAATATCGGCCTGGATGCCTGCTACCGCTTCGATGCCATGCCCGCGGATTTCTACCGTGACTGGCTGTCGGTGGCTCGCGACGAGGCCAAGCACTTCGAATTGCTGGATGCCTACCTGCGCGAGCGCGGCTACCAGTACGGCTCCTTCCCGGCGCATGCGAGCCTCTGGGAGACGGTGCACGGCACCGAGCACGACGTGCTGGTGCGCATGGCCTTGATCCCGCGCGTGCTCGAGGCTCGCGGCCTGGATGTCACCCCCGGCATCCAGCGCAAGCTCGCCCAGTACGACGACCAGCCGCTGATCGACATCCTCGATGTCATCTACACCGAGGAAATCCAGCACGTGCATATCGGCACGCGCTGGTTCCGCTACGCTTGCGAGCAGCGCGACGTCGATCCGCGCACGACCTTCCGCGAGCTGCTGCAGCAGTACATGGCCGGGCGCATCCGCGGCCCCTACGACGAGGTCGGTCGCAAGGCCGCCGGCTTCTCCGACGGCGAGATGGCCGACCTGAAGGACATGGAGGCCGAGACGCTCGCCATGCTGGAGGGCAAATGAGCCTGTTCCGCGTTGACGACCGCCGGAGTCGGATCGAAGCCCCTGTGGGAGCGAGCCCTGCTCGCGAATCGCGCCGACCGGCGCGAGTCCTGCTTTCCGCATGGCGCCGGCGTTATGCCGGGACGGCGGCTATCGCCGCCTTCGCGAGCGAGGCTCGCTCCCACAGCGTGGAGGCCGTCGCATGAGCTTCGTCCACCTGCATGTGCACAGCGAATACTCGCTGATCGACGGCACCTTGCGCGTCAAGGACGCCGTTTCCCAGGCCAAGGAACGTGGCATGCCCGCCATCGCCCTGACGGACCAGGGCAACCTGTTCGCGATGGTGAAGTTCTACAAGGCCGCGCTGGGTGCCGGGATCAAGCCGATCTTCGGCGCGGACTGCTTTCTCTACGAGAACGCCCAGACCCCGCCGTCGCGCGTGGTGCTGCTGGCACAGAACGACATCGGCTTTCTGCATCTGACCGAGCTCTTGTCGCAGGCCTACTGCGAGGGCCAGCACGACGACCGGCCCTGCCTGAACCGTGACTGGCTCACCCCCGAGAAGACCGACGGGCTGATTGCCCTGATCGGGGTGGACAGCGATCTGGGCCGAGGGCTGGTCCACGGGCTCGATCACATCGTCGACGACGCGCTGGCCTTCTGGACGCAGCGCTTTCCCGACCGGCTGTATCTCGAACTCACGCGCACCAACCGCGTCAACGAGGGCGCGTTCATCGAGCGGGCGGTGGAACTGGCGATCACGCAGGACCTGCCGGTCGTCGCCAGCAACGACGTGCGCTTTCTCGACCAGGCGGACTTCGACGCCCACGAGGTGCGGGTGTGCATCAACCAGGGCCGCACGCTTGAGGACCCGCGCCGCCCGCGCGACTACTCCGACCGCCAATACCTGCGCACCGCCGCCGAGATGCGCGAGCTGTTCGCGGACCTCCCCGAGGCGATTGACAACAGCCTCGCCATCGCCGAGCGCTGCAACGTCACGCTCAAGCTGGGCGAGAACTTCCTGCCCAACTTCCCGACGCCGGCGGGGCAGACCGAATCGGACTACCTGCGCGAGTTATCCGCGCGGGGACTGGAGGGCCGTCTCGAGCGTGTCCCGGAGTCCGAGCACCAGATCTACCGCGAGCGCCTGGAACGCGAGCTGGACGTCATCATCCAGATGGGCTTCCCCGGCTACTTCCTGATCGTTGCGGACTTTATCCAGTGGGCCAAGCGACAGGACATCCCGGTCGGCCCCGGGCGGGGTTCGGGCGCCGGCTCGATCGTCGCCTGGGCCTTGTTGATCACCGACATCGACCCGATGGCCTACGACCTGCTGTTCGAGCGGTTCCTCAACCCCGAACGGGTCTCGATGCCCGACTTCGATATCGACTTCTGCATGGAAGGTCGCGACCGGGTGATCGACTACGTCGCCGAGCAGTACGGTCGCGATGCCGTCTCGCAGATCGCCACCCACGGCACCATGGCCGCCAAGGCGGTGGTGCGCGACGTCGGCCGGGTACTGGGCTATCCCTACGGCTTCGTCGACCGGATCGCCAAGCTGATCCCGTTCAAGCCGGGCATGGACGTCTCGCTCGACGATGCCCTCGGGCGGACCGAGAAGAGCCAGAAGGAGCCCGAGCGCTATTCGGCCGACCTGAAGGAGCTCTACGACCGCGACGAGGAAGTCCAAGCCGTCATCGACATGGGCGGCGCCCTGCAGGGCCTGCCGCGCTCGGTGGGCAAGCACGCCGGCGGCGTGCTGATCGCCCCGAGCAAGCTGACCGACTTCACGCCGATGTTCTGCGAGGCCAACCACGCCTCGCCGGCCTCCCAGCTCGACAAGGACGACGTCGAGGCCGTCGGTCTCGTGAAGTTCGACTTCCTGGGCCTGCGCAACCTCACCATCATCGACTGGGCGCTCAAGGCCATCAACGCCACGCGCGCGCAGTCCGGTGAAGAGCCGATCGACATCTCGGCCATCCCGATGGACGACCCAAAGAGCTTCGAGCTGTTGAAGCGCTGCGAGACCACCGCGGTGTTCCAGCTCGAGTCCAAGGGCATGAAGGGGCTGATCAAGAAGCTCCAGCCGGACAACTTCGAGGAAATCATCGCCCTGGTGGCCCTGTTCCGTCCGGGCCCGCTCGATTCGGGCATGGTCGACGACTTCATCTTGCGCAAGAAGGGCGAGCAGGAGGTCGAGTACCTCCACCCCTGGCTCACGGAGGTCCTCAAACCCACCTACGGGGTGATCGTCTACCAGGAGCAGGTCATGCAGATCGCGCAGATCCTGGCCGGCTACACCCTGGGCGGCGCGGACCTGTTGCGCCGGGCGATGGGCAAGAAGAAGGCCGAGGAGATGGCCAAGCAGCGCCAGATCTTCCTCGATGGCGCATCGGCGAAGGGCGTCGACGTCGATCAGGCCGGCTACATCTTCGATCTGGTGGAGAAGTTCGCCGGTTACGGCTTCAACAAGTCGCACTCGGCCGCCTACGCGCTGGTCGCCTACCAGACCGCCTGGCTCAAGGCCCACTACCCGGCGTACTTCATGGCCGCCGTGCTCTCGGCGGACATGGACAACACCGACAAGGTGGTGGGGCTGATCGAGGAATGCCGGCGCATGGAGCTCGACGTGGTGCCGCCCTCGGTACAGCGCTGCGCCTACCGCTTCACCGCCGGCGGCGAGCGCGAGATCGTCTACGGCCTCGGCGCGATCCGCGGGGTGGGCGAGGGCGTCATCCAGCGGATCGTCGAGGAGCGCGCCGAGCACGGGCCCTTCAAGGACATGAACGAGTTCTGCCAGCGCGTCGGCGCGCAGGCGCTCAACAAGCGCGTGCTCGATGCCATGGTCTGCGCCGGTGCGCTCGACGAGCTGGGTCCGTCACGCGCGGCCCTGCAGGCCCACATCCCCGAGGCGATGAAGGCGGCCAGCCAGGTCGCCAACGCCGCCGAGGCTGGCATGAGCGACCTGTTCGGCGGCATGGACGAGCCGGAGACGGCGGTGGCCAGCCCGATTAAGCCACTCCCTGAGTGGTCTGACGACGAGCGCCTGCGCCTCGAGAAGAACATGCTCGGGCTGTACCTCACCGGCCACCCGATCAACCAGTACATCGACGAGATCAAGTGCTTCATCACCGGGCGGCTCGACGAGCTGACCGACAAGGCCGAGGCCGCCGCGGCCGCTGCCGGTGGCGGCTTCGTCCGCGGCACGCCCGCGGTGGTGGCGGGGCTGTGCGTCGCCGAGCGCACCATGCGTACGCAGAGCGGCGACAAGCAGCTGTTCGTCACCCTGGATGATGGCCATGGTCGAGGCGAGATGCGCTTGGTGGGCGACGACATCGAGACCCTGGCCGATCGCGTCGGCCGCGACCAGTTGGTAATCGTCGAGGGTGACGTCTCCTTCGATTCCTTCAACGGCAATCTGCGGATTCGTCACAAGCGGCTTTACACGCTGGGTGAGGCACGGGCGCGGTTCGCGCAGTGCGTCACCATCGCGCTTACCCCCGACTGCGGCGTCGAGGCCACCGAGCGGATGCTCGACATCATCGAGCCGTTCCGTGAGGCGGAGGGGTTGCCGGTGATTGTCGAGGTGCAGAGTGAGTTGGGGCGGGGGGCGTTTCGGCTGGCCGACGACTGGCGGGTGGCGCCGGAGGCTACCTTGATGGAGCGGTTGGGGGAGTTGGATACCGTTATTCGGGCTGCGGCTTACTATCCCGGAAGAGCGTGATTTCTCTTACTTACAATGAGTAACCTAAGCCTTCATAACATTGAGTTTACAGTGTTGATTGGGTCCTATGCTCGAGGAGACGCGTGTGAAACGAGCGATGTCGATATTCTTCGAGTTGGTCATGAGCGACAGCCCTTGCTGCCTTCCTGGGTTTCTGGTTTGGCTTATCGTTCTTACATCGATTATACGATCGAAGAGTTCGTTCGATTGTGCGAAATCGGTTCTTTGTTTCTCTTCCACGTCTTTTCCGAGGGCATGCTTTTAGAAGGGGATGACGTGGTTTGGGATCGCATTAGATCCAATTTTAATGTGGCTTCTTCGTTCGATCGCGAGATATCGGAGTATGCTTCGGTTCTGAATTATGCTGACTCGTATCCTTTTTATAAAGAGAACGTCGTTCCTTATTTGTCTATTGTTTTTAGGTCGATAAAAAATATAGGAATATTCAGTCTTGCGCAACGCAAATGTTACATGTTTGATAAGCTGTCTGCGTTGAGGTATGGATTTGGGCTTCCCGAGCAAATGTCTAAGGATTTTATCCATCTTGATAATTGCTACGAGAGAATTGGCCGATATGGAAAATCTGATTTGATAAAATTCGAAGCTTTGGCTCAAAAATGGAAAGGGCTGAGAAGGTTTTAAGGAGGTTGTTTTGATTTCTGAATGGGTCTTCCTTGATCTAGAAAAGGCGGTTAAGTATCCGGCTGACTATGACTCAGGCGAGGGTAGGAAAAAATTGCAAGGCGCATATAAACTCATGATCGGTGAAGTTCACATGAGTATGTTTAATGAGCCAGTCCAAAGCCATATTGATTTTCGCAAGCGTTTAAACGAGATGTCCGAAAGAACCCCTCAGCTTGAGGCCGTTTTGGGTATGTTGAAAAACGAAGAAATGCTGATGTCAAAAGATTACCGCGATCATAACCTTGATATAGACACTTTTGCATCCTGTTATATCGGTAATTTCCTAGGCACTTTGTCGCCATGAAGGATGATCTTGAAATTGCCTTGAAGGCTTGGAGCGTTTATCAGGACCTCATACGAGATATGGGTGGCGCTGCATGGAAGATTAAGTCGGTTTGTTTTACGGTCTCTGCTGGGATTATTTCCTATGGATTTACTTCTGGAGAGAGTTATGTTTTTTTAGTGGCTTCATTTTTGTCT
Source organism: Guyparkeria halophila (assembly GCF_034479635.1). Classification (NCBI taxonomy): domain Bacteria; kingdom Pseudomonadati; phylum Pseudomonadota; class Gammaproteobacteria; order Chromatiales; family Thioalkalibacteraceae; genus Guyparkeria; species Guyparkeria halophila. The sequence goes on along the minus strand of NZ_CP140153.1, from coordinate 1,854,204 downwards.
CTTATTTTTCTGATGCTGGAATCAGGGTTCCGGTGTCTCCAAGATCAAATAATAAACAAATCGCTTGAGATCGAGCGCACGATTAATGGCTTCATTGCGCATGATGACAGGCCTGTCTTCCCAGATAGTGTGGGGACAGATCTTGATGCCCCCCGTATGAGTGATCTAAGAAGCCTTTTTTCTGTGAATAGATTTTTGTTCTGGCTTCCTTATCTAATCCTCTTTGTTGTTCCGATCATTCTTTGGCAGTTTTTTGGCTGACGGGCTGCAGTATCGGCCTTGGACTGCTTTATTTGAGGCGGGGTAGTAGGAGGTAAGCGTGATGGGCCCTTTGGTCGGTCGGCTGGTGGATTGATTTCACGCGCTGTTTGCGTGAGGGGCACCGATGCACCCGTGGTGCCCGGCGCGCGAGTCGGTTTTCTTGCTTGTCCAAGAAAACCGACGAAAAGAAGGACACCCCGACGCCTTGGCCCTGCGGGCCTGATCGCTGCCGCGATCAGCCTCGCGAACGGGCAATCGCGGACGGGTCGGTTCGACGCGACGTCCTGTCGCGGCGAACCTCGGGCCGCCGTCCTTGGCGGCCCGACCCTGCGATTCCCCGCTCGCGAGGCAAGGCGTAAGGGGGCTCACCCTTCGTTTGAAATTTTTAGGCACACTCAATCGGCGAGTTGTCTTTGGGCTGTTGGGGTTCGAATGGCAGGAGAGGCTTCGGTGGCAATCGTGCCGCACGGCGGTCAACGAAGGTTTCTCCCCTTTCGGCTTGCCTCACGGCCGGCGGGTGGCCGGGGTCGGAGCGACAGGGATGTCGCTCCGAGGCTCAGCGCGACACGACGTCGCGTCGAGCCGGCCCCGAGTCAGCCGCTGGTCGTGAGGCTTCGAGGTCGGACGTAAGTCCGGCCTCGAAGGCCCGAAGGGCTAAGCCGTGGGGTGTCCTTCTTTTGGGGTGTTTTCTTGGACAAGCAAGAAAAATCCTCGCACGCAGCGCGCCGCGTCTGATCTGTGCCTCAACACGCAACCTGCGTGCGAAACACGTCTCCCAACGTCTGGACATTTCTCAGAGTTCAGTACCACGGCAGGTTGGGTCTGGTCGTAGGTTTTAAACGAGTAGTTTGCCGCTTACCGATAAACGGTATATTCTCGAAACCATGATCAGGAGCTTCCGCTGCAAGGACACGCAGACGCTGTTCGAGACCGGCCGATCCCGCCGCTGGTCGGATATCCGGCGGATCGTCGAACGCAAGCTGGCTCAGCTTCACGCAGCGGAGGCACTGGAGGACCTGGCCTCGCCGCCGGGCAATCGGCTGGAAACGCTTAGCGGCGACCGGGCCGGTCATCACAGCATCCGGGTCAACGCCCAGTGGCGTCTGTGCTTCCGCTGGACGGACCGCGGACCGGAAGACGTCGAACTGGTGGATTATCACTGAACGTGAAGGAGGGTGAGCTGATGACAATCAAGAACGGCATGCGCCCGGTCCACCCGGGCGAGATCTTGCGCGAGGACTACCTCGAGCAGATGGAGCTGAGCGCCAATGCACTGGCCAAGGCCCTGAAGGTGCAGCCCAGCCGCATCAACGACATCGTGCTGGAGCGCCGGGGTGTGACGGCGGACACGGCATTGCGTCTGGCGCAGTACTTCGGCACGACGGCGAGGTTCTGGCTGAACCTGCAGATGGAATACGAATTACGTCGGGCCGAAATCGAGCGTGGCGACAGCCTGACTCAGGAGATCGTCCCGGTCGCCACCTGATGCCGTCTTAAAGGCCTCAGCATTAGGTCACCGCATGGCGGAAAACGAAGGTTCCACCCCCTTACGGCTAGTCTCACGGCCGGCGTGCGAAACCCCTCCCGCGTTAGACCACCACCGTGTCTCCCAGTCCTTGGGCTAGGTGATAAATGGCCTTGCAACAGGCTTTTGCGGCTTGATGCCCCATAAAACTCTATGCCGTTACCTCGTGTATCGTCACTGATACACTCCGGCGAGTCATAGGAATGTCACCCGGAGGAAATTGATGTCCTCGCCCAACCCGACCCACGCCAGTCACTTGGCGGATCACCGCGTCACGCCTGCCCAGGCCGTCAACCTGAGCGGGCTTTTTTTCGAGCGCGTCGAGCGCACGCCCGATGCCATCGCCTACCGGCAATACGATCCCGGTTGCCAGGACTGGATCGATACCACCTGGGCCGACATGGCCTATGAGGTGGGGCGCATCCAGGCGGCGATGAAGCGTGACGATCTCAAGCCCGGCGATCGCATCGCGATGATGCTCAAGAACGCTCGCGAGTGGGTGTTGTTCGATCAGGCGGCACTCGGCCTGGGGCTGGTGACGGTGCCGCTGTACACGGACGACCGGCCACAGAACGTGGCGAAGATTATCAAGGAGACCGAGGCGCGGCTGCTGGTGGTCGACGGTCGGCGCCAGTGGCGCGGGCTCGAGGCGGTGACTGATGGCTTCGAGTCCCTCAAGCGCATCGTTACCCTGGCGCCGGTGGATGCCGAGGACGGCGCCAAGGACAAGCACCTGGAGTCGTTTGCCGACTGGACCTTCGGCGCGCGTGGCGAGCCGGAGCGTTTGGAGGCCGACGGCCAGACGCTCGCCTCGATCGTCTATACCTCCGGGACGGCCGGGCGGGCCAAGGGCGTGATGCTCACGCACAGCAACATGCTGGAGAACGCCTTCGCCTGCTCGAAGGTCGCCTCGATCACCGGCGACGACCTGTTTCTCTCCTTCCTGCCGCTGTCGCACACCCTTGAGCGTACCGGCGGCTATTACCTGCCCATGATCTGCGGCTCGACGGTCGCCTTCGCCCGCTCGGCGCAGCAGCTGGGCGAGGATCTGGGCATCATCAAGCCGACCCTGCTGATTTCGGTGCCGCGCGTCTACGAGCGGGTCTACGACCGCATCGGTGTGGCGCTGAAGAAGAAGGGCGCGTTCGCGCAGAAACTGTTCGAGCGCACCGTTGCGGTGGGCTCGGCCCGATTCGAGCGGGCACAGGGCCGCGACGGCAGTGCCCTGAAGGCCGCCTTCTGGCCGCTGTTCGACCGGTTGGTGGCCGCGAAGCTGCGCGAGCGACTGGGTGGCCGGCTGCGTTACGCCATCTGTGGCGGGGCGCCGCTGTCGCCGGAGTTGGCAACGGTCTTCACCGGCATCGGCGTGCCGGTGCTGCAGGGCTACGGCCTGACCGAGGCCAGCCCGGTGGTGTCGGTCAATCGCCCCGAGGACAACCGTCCCGAAACCATCGGCACGGTGCTCGACGGGGTGGAGGTGCGCCTGGGCGAGCACGACGAGCTGCTGGTCAAGGGCGCCGGGGTGATGCAGGGCTACTGGAAGAACCAGGAGGCCACCGGCGCGGCGATCGACGAGCAGGGCTGGCTGCATACCGGCGACCAGGCGGCGATCGACGCGGACGGTCACATCCGCATCACCGGTCGGCTCAAGGACATCATCGTGATGGCCAACGGCGAGAAGGTGCCGCCGGCGGCCATGGAATCCGCCATCGCTCTCGACCCATTGGTCGACCAGGTGCTGGTACTCGGCGAGGGGCAGCATCAACTGGCCGCCCTGGTGGTGGTCGAGCCGGAGACCTTCACCGGGTTGATGCGCGAGTTCGACTTCGACCCCGAGGAGCCGGAAACGCTGACCGACCGCTTCGTCGAGCGACTGGTGCTCAAGCGCGTGAATGCCCGCCTGGAAGACTTTCCGGGCTATGCGCAGATCCGTCGCGTGAAGATCCTTACCGAGCCGTGGACCATCGAGGACGGCCTGATGACGCCGACCCAGAAGCTCAAGCGTCCGCTGATCGAGAAGGAACACGCCGAGGACATCAAGGCTCTGTTCACCGCCCGCTAAACCACCAGAGCCTGTGGGAGCGGGCCTTGCCCGCGAAGGCCGCGTCAGCGGCCGTCCCGGCGTGACCAGGGATCCGCGCGAAAGGCGTCGGGCGTACACAGTAGGAGCGGCTTTAGCCGCGATTGCCGCGACAACAGCGGGGCAGAATTGGCCATCGCGCCTGAAAGCGCTTCGACGGGGGTTCGCTAGGAGCGACCCGTCAGTCACGCAAATCAAAATAGAAAAAACCAAAGGAAAGAGAGAGGAGTCCCACCGTGAACCGCATCCACAAGACCACCCTGGCGACTGCCGTGTCGCTGTCGATGGCCGCGCTGGCCGGCCAGGCGCAAGCCGCCGGCTTTGCGTTGATGGAAAAGAACGCCACCGATCTGGGCCAAGCCTACGCCAACCTTGCCACCGGCAACGGCCAGGCCAGCGGCATGATCGGCAACCCGGCGGCAATGACGCAGATCGAGGGAACCGCTGTTTCGGGTGGCCTCGCCTACATTCGCCCGTCGTTCGAATTGCAGGCCGGGGCGAGTTCACGGAGTGCCTTCGGTCCGACTGTCGGCGGACTCGGCGGGGATGCCGGTGACGCCGCCGCAATCCCGAATGCCTCGATGGTTCATCAGTTGAACGAGCGGACCCGTGTCGGGGTGGCGCTGACCGTGCCGTTCGGCCTGGCAACGGAATATGACAAGGAGTGGCTGGGGCGTTATCACGGTGTTGAAAGCCACATCGAGGTGATCGATATCAGCCCGTCGATCAGCTTTGACCTCACTCCCGAGTGGACCGTTGGCGGTGCGATCAATATCCAGCGTGCCGAGGCGAAGCTGACCTCCGCCATCGATGGCGGGGCGGCTTGTGTGGGTGGAGGCATTGCTCAAGGGCTAGATGCGACAACTGCCGGCATCGCTTGCGCTAATGATGGGTTAATTCCTGGTCAGCCATCCAGCGATGGTCGTGTTGAGATCGAGGGAGATGATTGGTCCGTCGGCTATACCATCGGCGCCCTGTGGCAGCCGACCGACCGCACGCGGCTCGGCGTGAGTTATCACTCCGGCATCGATCACAAGCTCAAAGGTGACGCGGATTACACGATGCCCACCGATCTTGCTGCCAATCCAGCCTTTGCCGACAGCCCCGCCTCGGCCGGCTTGGACTTGCCCGCCAGCCTGTCGGCGAGTGTGACCCATCAGTTCACGGATACCGTGACCGGCTCGCTCGGCCTGCTCTGGACCGGTTGGTCGAGCTTCGAAGAGCTCAAGGTTGAACAGAGCGGTGGTCGCGAATCCATCACGACCGAGAACTGGGACGACACCCTACGGGTGGCGTTGGGCGGTGAGTGGCAGTTCGCGCCGCGCTGGACCCTGCGTGCCGGCGCGGCCTACGATCCGACGCCGGTGCCCAGCGCCGAATTTCGCACCGCTCGCCTGCCGGATGCCGATCGCACCTGGGGATCGATCGGGCTTGGTTACGCGATCAACCAGCAGTGGTCGGTGGATGTCGGTTACACGCATATCTGGCTGAACGACAGCACCATCAACAACACCACGGAATCGAGCATCCCGGACACGTTGCAGGGTCAATACGAAGGCGAGGTCGATATCCTCGGCCTGCAGGTCAATGCCAGGTTCTGACGGGGGTCGTGGGGCCATTCCCGAGCGAACTGCTGGGAAGACGCCTGTCGCATTCAGCGCTATGATCTAGGCTTGTGACGGCCGGGCGTTCCGGCCCGTCTTTTTACCCCAAACAGAGGTGACCGATGCAGGTAGACCATCACGATCTGGCGCATGAATTCCCGGAGTTCAAGGAGCGCATCCATGAGCTCAAGACCAGCGACAATCATTTCCACAAGCAGTTCGAGCGTTACGACGAGCTGACCAAGGAAATCGAGCGGCTGGAAAAGCAGGACGAGCCGGTCACCGACGAACACATGGAAGAACTCAAGAAGCAGCGCCTGGCGCTGAAGGATGAGCTCTACGCCATGCTCAAGGGCTGATCGGTCCGCCGGATGGCACACGATAAGGGCCCGCCTGGTTCAGGCGGGCCCTTTTGCTTAGGGAAGGTCGGTAACCCAGGAGAAGAGCGATGAAGGTGCTCAGTGCCGGGACGGCGTATTTCCTGTGGGTATTCGCCGCGGGATTTTTCCTCGGTGTACTGCGGGAGCTGTGGCTGACCCCGTGGCTGGGTACGCGTGTCGCAGAGCTGGTCGAGATGCCTCTGATGCTGGTGGTGGTCGTGCTGGCCGCCCGCTGGACGGTGCGTCGCTTTGCATTGCCGACGAGGATGCCCCCGCGCGTCGTTGTGGGGTTCCTGGCCGTGGGGTGGCTGCTGCTGGCGGAGATCACTCTCGTGCTCGGGCTGCGTGGACTGACGCTGGCGGAGTACCTGGCTGGACGTGACCCGGTGGCCGGCATGGCCTACGCGCTCAGCTTGCTCCTGATGGCGGCGATGCCGTGGTTGGTCGGCCGGGCAGGGCGCTGAGAATGCCACACTGTGGGAGCGAGCCTCGCTCGCGAAGGCCGCTTTAGCGGCCGCGCCCGCGGATATCTATCGTGTCGTTAAACCGGGACTCGCGCCTGTCGTCGCGATTCGCTTGCAAGGCAAGCTCCCACAGGGGGTGTGGTTTTCTGTTTTCTGTGTCGCCTACGGGCTCGGCGGGACGATCAGTGCGCCGGAGGCATCGACCACGGCCGGGCTGGTCTGCGTAGCCGCCCCGTCGAAGTCGATCTTGCCCTTCACCAGCCAGTCGATCGCCAGTGGATAGATGCGGTGCTCGACGCCATGGATGCGTTGCTTGAGCGACTCGACGTCGTCGTTGTCGAGGATCTCGAGACGGCCCTGCACGATCGGCGGGCCGGCATCCACGGTCGGGGTGACGAAGTGGACAGTCGCGCCGTGCTTCAGGTCGCCGGCCTCCAGTGCCCGGGCGTGGGTGTTCATGCCCGGGTATTTGGGCAACAGAGAGGGGTGGATATTGATTAGTTTCCCGCGGAAATGCTCGACGAAGCCATCGGTGAGGATGCGCATGAAGCCGGCCATGATGATCCAGTCGGGTCGCGCCTCGTCGATGGCCTCGGCCATGGCGGCGTCGAAGGCCTCGCGGTCGGCGTAGGTCTTGTGGTCGATCAGGCGGCTGGGGATGCCGTGGCTGGCGGCGCGCTCGAGGGCGTAGGCGTCGGGGCGGTTGACCACCAGCAGCACGATCTCCGCATCCAGCCGACCGGTCTCGCAGGCATCGATGATCGCCTGGAAGTTCGAGCCGTTGCCGGAGGCGAGAACGACCAGGCGCGATTTCTCTGCCGCTGCCATCAGCGGTAGGTGACGGGCTCGCCGTTACCCCGCTCGACGATCTCGCCGATTACCCAGGCATTTTCGCCGGCCGCCTGCATGGCCGAGACGGCCTGCTCGGCCTGATCGGCGGCGACGATGACCACCATCCCCACGCCGTTGTTGAAGGTGCGGCGCATCTCCGCGATCTCGACGTTGCCCTGCTCGGCCAGCCAGTCGAACACGGTCGGGCGTTGCCAGCTCGACCAGTCGATGGCCGCGCCCAGATGATCCGGGTAGACGCGCGGCAGGTTCTCGGTCAGCCCGCCGCCGGTGATGTGGCTCATCGCGTGGATGTCGACCTGCTCGCCCAGTGCCTGTACGGCGCGTGCGTAGATGCGGGTCGGGGCGAGCAGTTGCTCGATTAGTTGCTGGCCGTCGGGGGTGTTCCAGTCCGGCTGGGCGCGCTCGATGATCTTGCGGATCAGCGAGTAGCCGTTGGCATGCGGGCCGGAGGCGGGCAGGGCGATCAGCTTGTCGCCGGCGGCCACCTTGCTGCCGTCGATCAACTGGTCCTTCTCCACCGCGCCCACGGCGAAGCCGGCCAGATCGTAGTCGCCGTCCTCGTACATCGAGGGCATCTCGGCGGTCTCGCCGCCGATCAGGGCGCAGCCGGCCTGCTCGCAGCCGTTGGCGATGCCCTCGACCACCTGGGCGGCCACGTCGACGTCGAGTCGGCCGGTGGCGTAGTAGTCGAGGAAGAACAGCGGCTCGGCGCCGGTGACCAGGATGTCGTTGACGCACATGGCGACGAGATCGATGCCGATGGCGTCATGCTTGCCCAGGTCGATCGCCAGGCGCAGTTTGGTGCCGACCCCGTCGGTGCCCGAGACCAGTACCGGTTGCTTGAATTTGGAGGTGTCCAGCGCGAACAGCCCGCCAAAGCCGCCCAGGCCGCCCATCACCTCGGGGCGCTGGGTGCGCTTGACCGCGGGCTTGATGCGTTCGACCAGGCTGTTGCCGGCATCGATGTCGACGCCCGCGTCGCGGTAGGTGAGGGGGGTGTTTTCCGGGGACATTTCCTGGGACATGGCGGTAGGCTGAACGCTTGGATTGGAATGGCGCGTAGTCTACATCAATCGCGGCCCCGGACGCCTCCTTGCCGGGTACCGGAATGACGAAATTGCAGTGGCGGGAACGTACATGAAGACCATCTATCGGGCAGCGGACATCCTCGAGGCGCATATCGTCTGCGGCATGCTGAATGCCGAGGGCATCGAGGCCGAGGTGGCCGGGTTCTATCAGCAGGGCGCGGTGGGGCAGTTGGCTCCGCAGGATTTCGCGCGGGTGTTGTTGCTCGACGAGCGAGACGAGGCTCGTGCCGAGCGCGTCATCGCCGACTACGAACAGCGCGAGCCAGCCCCGTCACCTGAACGTGAGCGGGCCGGCGAGGAGGAGACGCCCGAGCCCGAGGAGTCGTCACGGCTGGCCTGGTGGCTGGTGATTGCCGCCCTGGTCGTGTTGCTGGTGAGCTGGGGAATGTCGTGAGACGAACACGAATGGACGAACGAATGAGAACCGTTTGTATATTAACAAGTTAGCGTTATCTAAATGGTTTTCCTGCCGGTGGAAAGCGCGCTACAGTCGAGGGGCTGTCAATCCATCCAAGGGAGAGGAAACATGACGGATAAGCACACTTCGCGATTCGGCCGGTCGGAATTTGATCTGCCGATGGATCGATCGCGCCGGCGTTTCGTCGGTGGGGCACTGGCGTCGGCCGTGATCCCGCTGATGGCGATCGCCCCGGCGCAGGCGCAGGAACTCGAGCAGTTGTCCGAGGACGACGCCATGGCAAAGTCGCTGGACTACAAGCACGATGCCAGCGAGGTCGAGCACGCGTCGTACAAGGCCGGTCAGACCTGCGCCAACTGCGCGCTCTACAAGGCCGATGCCGCGGGCGAGGGCTGGGGCGGTTGCTCCATCTTCCGCGGCAAGGCCGTCAAGGGTACGGGTTGGTGCAGTTCCTACGTGAAGGGGTGAGCCGGAAAGGGTGAACCTGGCGGCGCGGATCGTCTAATCTGGCCGCACAACGAGAAAACGGCCCGGGAGTCCCGGGCCGTTTTTTTGTGTGCTTGACCGGGCTCTTCGTTCGCCAGGCACTAGTCCCGATACAGTTCGTAGGAGCGGCTTTAGCCGCGAAAACCCCGCCATTACCGTTCAGCCTTTCGCGCCTAAAGGCACTCCTACGGTTTGTTTCGGCCTACGTGGCCTTGCCCCAGGAGTCGCGCAGGGTCACGGCGCGGTTGAACACCGGACGCTGACCGGGCGCGTGTTCCTTCTGGTCGGCGACGAAGTAGCCGTGGCGCTCGAACTGGTAGATCGATTCGGGTTCGGCGTTTGCCGCGCGCGCCTCGAGATAGACCGACAACGTGTGGATCGAGTCGGGGTTGAGATCGTCGAGGAAGTCGCGCTCCACCTCCGGCTCGTCACCCTCGCGGCGCCCGCCCGGGGCAGGCACGTTGAACAGGCGGTCGTACTGGCGGATCTCGGTCTCGACGGCATCACGCGCCGACAGCCAGTGGATGTTGCCCTTGACCTTGCGCGCGTCCGCGCCCGGGGTGCCGGACTTGGTGTCCGGGTCGTACTCGGCATAGACGCAGGTGACGTTGCCGTCCTCGTCCAGGTCGTGACCGACGTGCTTGATGATAAAGCCGTAGCGTAGACGCACCTCGCCGTCGGGCTTGAGGCGGAAGTACTTCTTGGGCGGGTCGAGGGCAAAGTCGCCGCGCTCGATCCACAACTCCCGGGTGAGTGTCACCTCGCGCTTGCCCCAGTCCGGCTTTTGCGGATGGTTCGGGGCATGGCAGGTCTCCTCGTGGTCCTCGGGGAAGTTCACCAGTACCAATTTGAGCGGGTCGAGCACGCCGATGCGGCGCTCGGCCGACTCGTTCAAGGTCTCGCGCATGCAGTCCTCGAGCACGCCGAAGTCGATCAGGCTGTCGGACTTGGACACGCCGATGCGGTCCGTGAACAGCTTGAACCCGGCCGGGGTGAAGCCGCGCCGGCGGGCGCCCTTGAGCGTCGGCATGCGCGGGTCGTCCCAGCCGTCCACGTGACCGCCCTCGACCAGCTGGATCAGTTTGCGCTTGGACAGCGGCATGTAGGTGAGATTCAGCCGCGAGAACTCGATCTGCTGCGGCAGCGGACGTTCGAAGAAGCCGAGATCCGCGAGCTTGTCGATGAACCAGTCGTACAGCGGCCGGTGGTCCTCGAACTCCAGCGTGCACAGCGAGTGGGTGACCCCCTCGATGGCATCCGACACGCAGTGGGCGTAGTCGTACATCGGGTAGATTGGCCAGTCGTCGCCGGTGCGGTGGTGATGCGCGTGGCGAATCCGGTAGATGGCCGGGTCGCGCATGTTGAGGTTCGGCGAGGCCATGTCGATCTTCGCCCGCAGGATGTGCTCGCCATCCTTGAACTCGCCGTTGCGCATGCGGCTGAACAGCTCGACGTTCTCCTCGATGCTCCGGTCGCGATAGGGGCTGTTGGTGCCGGGCTCCTTGAGCGTGCCACGGTTGGCGCGCATTTCCTCGGCCGACTGCGAATCGACGTAGGCCAGCCCCGCCTTCACCAGGGCGACCGCGCCCAGGTAGAGCGTCTCGAAGTAGTCCGAGGCGAAATGTTCGTGCGCCGGGTCACGAAAGCCCAGCCACTCGATGTCCTCGCGGATGGCGTCGACATAGGCCTGCTCTTCCTTGACCGGGTTGGTGTCATCGAAACGCAGGTGGCAGATGCCGTCGTAGTCGCGCGCCAGGCCGAAGTTGAGGAAGATGCTCTTGGCATGCCCGAAGTGCAGGAACCCGTTGGGCTCCGGCGGGAAACGCGTGGTCACCTTGCCGCCGTAGGTGCCCTTCTCCTGGTCGGCGTCGATGCGGTTGCGGATAAAGTGACTGATCGGCTCGTTGGATTCGGACATGCTTGCTCGATGGGCCTCGACGGAGTGGTTGGGTTCAATGGCGAAGCGGCCATTGTACGAAAATTCGGCAGGCTCGCTGCCCCCGTAGTCACGATTGCCTGGGGGCGTGTTGGAATCCGGGTCGGGGGCAGGGCCAGCGATGGTCGCTACTCAGCCAGTCCAGCGTTCGATCGCCGCCTCGCGTCGGCGCTTGCCGCGTGTCGGTGCGCCGTCCTTGACGGTGCCGATATTGATCAGGCCGATCAGTCGCTCGTTATCGGCCAGGCCCAGCGGACGCATGACGTTGTCGTCGTAGACCCGCAGACCGGTCAGCCAGATGGCACCGAAACCCAACGCCCTCGCAGCAAGCAGCATCTGGTGGGTGGCAATGCCGGCGGATAGCAACTGTTCGATCTCGGGTATCTTGGCGTGCTCCGGTTCCTCGCGGGCGATAGCGGCGATGATCATCGGCGCGCGCTGCGCACGGAGTCGTTCACGCTCGAGGGTTTCCTCCGTCGCGTCGGGGTCCTTCTGGCGCATCGCCTCGACGAAGATCTCGCCGAGCCGATCGAGGGCGGGGCCGTCGATCACCAGGAAACGCCACGGGTGAAGCCCGCCATGATCGGGGGCGCTTTCGGCGGCCTGCAGGATGCGCTGTAGCGTCACGTCGTCCGGCGCGGGTCCGGTCAGGCTGGTCGCTGGAGTGGAGTGGCGGTGGATCAGGGCATCCACCAGGTCCTGGCGTTCGGTCATGTCGGCTGGTCTCGATATAAGGTTGGACGATTTTCGTTCATAATGGCGGGCTTGCGACCAACCTGATTGGTCATCGAATGGGCCGCGCCTGTTGAACTATTCGTAACAGCGTTTGGCCCGAAGGGGGCGTTTTCTTGGCGCGAGCTCGGTTTTCGTCGATAATCACGCCCCATTTCAACCTGCTAGAGGATTTATGGCAAAAGAAGATTACATCGAGATGCAGGGCGTGGTGATCGACACCCTGCCGAACACCATGTTCCGGGTCGAGCTGGAAAACGGCCACGTGGTGACCGCCCACATTTCCGGGCGCATGCGCAAGAACTACATCCGCATCCTGACCGGCGACAAGGTCACGGTGCAGCTGACTCCCTACGACCTGACTAAGGGTCGCATCTCCTTCCGCTCCCGCTGATCCCGCGACGGCTCTAACGAGCCGGCCGCCATCGATCCCGACGGACGAGTCCACCCGGCCACGTCTCACGTGAGCCGGGCGAGCGCGTTTCTGCGCCCGTCGAAAACATTCCGCCAAGAAAAACGGCGCCCCTGAGAGGGCGCCGTTTTGCATGCCGTTCATTTCCCGGGCTGGTCAGGCCGTGGAGGATTCTTCCGCCACCGACTCGGCGGCGGGCGTGGCGATCAGGGCGGGCTCGTCCTCGTCCATGGTGAAGCGTGCCTTGCCGCCGTCGGTCAGGTCGCCGAACAGCATCTGCTCGGCCAGCGGACGCTTGAGCTTGTCCTGGATCAGGCGGGCCATCGGCCGGGCGCCAAGCACCACGTCGTAGCCGTTCTCGCCCAGCCAGTGGCGCACCTCGTCGTCGACCTGCAGGGTGACGTGGTTGGCCTCGAGTTGCTGCTCGAGCTCCAGCAACAGCTTGTCGACCACGTTCGCGATCTGGCGCGAGCCCAGCGAGCGGAACTGGATGATCGCGTCCAGCCGGTTGCGGAACTCCGGCGTGAAGCCACGCTTGATCGCCTCCATACCGGACGAGCCGATGTCCTGCGCGACGAAGCCCATGCTGTTCTTCGCCATCTCCTCGGCACCCATGTTCGAGGTCATGATCAGGATGACGTGGCGGAAATCGATGCTGCGGCCGTTGGTATCGGTCAGCGAGCCGTTGTCCATCACCTGCAGCAGCACGTTGAACACGTCCGGGTGCGCCTTCTCGATCTCGTCGAGCAGCAGCACGCAGTGCGGGTTCTTGTGGATCTTCTCGGTCAGCAGGCCGCCCTCGTCGAAGCCCACGTAGCCCGGCGGCGCGCCGATCAGGCGCGAGACGCTGTGGCGTTCCATGTACTCGGACATGTCGAAGCGCACCAGCTCGATACCCAGCAGACGGGCGAGCTGCTTGGAGACCTCGGTCTTGCCCACGCCGGTCGGACCGGCGAACAGGTACGAGCCGATCGGCTTGTTGTCCGGCCGCAGGCCGGAACGGGCCAGGCGGATTGCGGTGGTGATCTGCGCGATCGCCTCGTCCTGGCCGAAGACCACCATCTTGAGATTGCGGTCGAGGTGGCGCAGCACCTCGCGGTCGGAGGTGGAGACACTGCGCTCCGGGATGCGCGCCATGCGTGCCACCACGCGCTCGATGTCGCTGGCGGTGATGCGGTTGTCCTCGGGGCGCGGGTGGAGCAGGCGATACTGCGCGCCCACCTCATCGATCACGTCGATCGCCTTGTCCGGCAGGTGACGATCATTGATGTGGCGGGTGGAGAGCTTGACCGCCGCCTCGATCGCCTCGTCGGTGTAGACGACGTGGTGGTGCTTCTCGTAGCCCTCGCGCAGGCCGCGAATGATGTCGACCGTCTCGTCCTCGGTCGGCTCGGGGACGTCGATCTTCTGGAAGCGACGGGTCAGCGCGGCATCCTTCTCGAAGATGCTGCGGTATTCCTGGTGCGTGGTCGACCCGATGCAACGCAGTTCGCCCGAGGCCAGTGCCGGCTTGATCAGGTTCGAGGCATCCATCGAGCCGCCGGAGGCCGAGCCGGCGCCGATCAGGGTGTGGATCTCGTCGATGAACAGGATCGCGTCGGGTACCGAGCGCACCTTCTTCAAGACGATCTTCAGGCGCTTCTCGAAGTCGCCGCGGTACTTGGTGCCGGCGACCAGGGCGCCGAGGTCGAGCGCGTAGATGGTCGCCTCGGACAAGGCCTCGGGCACCTCGCCGTCGACGATCTTGCGCGCCAGGCCCTCGGCGATGGCCGTCTTGCCCACGCCGGCCTCGCCCACCAGCAGCGGGTTGTTCTTGCGCCGACGGGAGAGCACCTGCTGAACGCGTTCGAGCTCCGCGGTACGGCCGATCAACGGGTCGATCTTGCCCTCGGCCGCCTGCTTGTTGAGGTTGATCGCGAAGTTCTCGAAGGCGTTCTCGTCGGCCGGCTGCTCCTCGGCGGCCTCGACGTCGGCCTGATTGATCTCCGGCTCCTCGTCATCGACGCCCTCGTCATCGGCCTCGGGGCCGTGCGAGATGAAGTTGATCACGTCCAGGCGCGTGACGCCGGCCTTGTGCAGCAGGTGCACGGCATGGGCGTCCTGCTCGCCAAAGATCGCGGCGAGCACGTGGGCGCCGGAGACCTCGCTGCGCTGGGCGGCCTGGACCTGCATCACGGCGCGCTGGAGGACGCGCTGAAAGCCCAGCGTCGGCTGGGTCTCGCGCGGATCATTCTCCGGGATGCGCGGCGTGGTGCGTCGGATGTGCGCCTCGAGGTCCATGGCGAGCTGCGAGATATTGGCGTTGCAGCCCTCCAGCACCATGCGCGCGTCGGGGTCCTCGAGCAGCGTGTGGAGCAGGCTCTCGAGGGTAACGAATTCGTAGTTCTGGCGCCGGGCGCGATCGAACACGCGGCTCAGGGTGGTTTCGAGGGATTTGCTCAGCACCGATCCTCTCCTCCGGTCTGGTGAGGGAACCGGTCAGCGGTTCCCTTAGATGGCCCGGCGTCGGCTGACAGCCGCGCCGTTGCCCATGTCCCGATGATACGCCGGATTGCGGCCTTGCCAACGGGGTGAGGAATTTCCAGTTTCGACGACCTTATTCGGCGCGTTCCATCACGCACATCAACGGGTATTCGTGTTCACGCGCAATCTGGTTCACCTGACTGACGCGCGTCTCGGCGATCTCGCGGGTGAATTCGCCGCAGACCCCGCGCCCATAATGGTGCACTTCCAGCATGACGGCGTTGGCCTGATCGAAGGTCAGGCCGAACAGTTGCATCAGGATCTGCACCACGAAATCCATGGGGGTGAAGTCGTCGTTCAACAAGAGCACCCGGTACATCGGGGGCTCGTCACTGACCGCCTGCTCCGAGGCTTCCTCGGTCTCGAGTGGGCGGTAGGTGGTCTGCGGGCCGGCGGTGATGCCGGCAGTAAACGGTATGCGGGTCTGGCGAGTCTCAGTCATGCCCACAGTCTAACCCGAGCTCAGGGCAGCATCATCGGTCGCGCCGGCTCGCTCTTGATGCCGGTCAGGGCCGAGCCGAATTCCTCGGCCGTCGCACCCAGCAGTTTCTCGAGCCGATTGCTGCGCGGGGTGAGGTCGATCTGGTGCTCGACGCCGATGCGGTCGCGGATCACGCCGCGGACGCTGTCGAGGCCGTCGATCAAGCCTTTCTCCAACGCGGTCTCGCCGGTGTAGAAGAGCCCGGAAAAGATTGCCTCGTCGTCGTCCAGTCGGTCGCCGCGGCCGGTCTTCACCGCCGCGATGAACTGTTCGTGGATCTCGCCGAGCACGCCCTTGAGGTATTCGGTTTCCTGGGGATCCGTGGGGCTGAACGGGTCGCCGATCGCCTTGTTCTCGCCGGCGGTGAGCAGGCGCCGCTCGATGCCGAGCTTCTCCATCGCATCGACGAAACCGAAGCTGTCCATGCGCACGCCGATCGATCCGACGATCGAGGAGGGGTTGGCATAGATCTCGTCGGCCGCCGCGGCGATGAAGTAGCCGCCCGAGGCCGCCATGTCCTCGGCCACCGCGTACACCGGCTTGTCCGGGTATTCCTGCTTGAGCTCGCGGATGGCATTGAAGATCGCGCTGGACTGGACCGGGCTGCCACCGGGCGTGTTCAGGCGCAGCACGATGCCTTTGACATTCTCTTGCTTGAACGCCTTTTCCAGCTGCGGGATCACGCGCCGGGCCTCGGTGGTCTCGCCCGCGGCAATCAGGCCGCTGATGTCGATTACCGCGGCGGCGGGCTTGGCAAGGCCCGGGGCGCTACGATCGCCGGCGGTGAACAGCAGGGTGATCAGGGTCAGCGACCAGACCACCAGCGCGACGGAGACAAAGCGGAAGAATACCTTCCAGCGTCGCGTCCGACGTTGCTCGACCAACCCGTGGCGCGCCATGTCGAGCAGGGCGTCGCGGGCCCAGTCGGGGGAGGCCTCGGTCTTCTCGCGCCGTGGTCGTTTTTCCTCGCCGGTGGGTTCGCCGGGGTGATAGTCGGGGCCACCGGGCGGTTCAATGCGCACGTCGTCTGGCGGGGTGTTCTGGCTCATGGTGATCTCGGTCCGGTGTGGTGCGGCCTCCGGCGTGCGGCGGCGTGTTCGACGAACGACCTGTCAGACGGCCGCGCGCTGGTTGGGTTCCGTCGGCTGCCATGCCCCGTCGTGCAGCTGGGCGAGCCGTTCGATCAGCCAGTCCGGACGGGCCGCGGCGAGTCGCTCGCGTGGGTGCGCGCCATGGGTAATGCCGATCGCGTGGGTGCCGGCATTGCGCGCCATCAGGAGGTCGAAGTCGGTATCGCCCACCATCCAGGTTTCGGTCGGCTGGCTGCCGGTGAAATCGAGAATACCCTCGAGCATTTCCGGGTGCGGCTTCGAACGGGTCTCTTCCGCGGTGAGCGTGTGGTGAAAGTAGTCCGCTGTTCCCGTCTGCGCAAGGGCGCGATCCAGTCCACGGCGCGACTTGCCGGTGGCCACGGCGATCAGGCAGCCGGTTTCCGCCAGCGCCTTGAGCAATGCTTCGGCTTCGGGGTAGAGCGCCACCGGCTCCTCGTTGGCGAAGTAGCAGCGGTGGTAGGCCTGGGCCAGCGCCTCGCGGAAGTGCCCTTCCCCCTCGGGGAAAAGTTCGGCAATCGCATTGGCCAGCGAGAGTCCGATGATGCCGCGAATCGACTCGTCGGGTAGCGGCGGGTGGTCCACCGAGGTCAGCGCCTCCTGGAAGGCGGTGACGATCCGCCCGGTGGAGTCGGCCAGCGTGCCGTCCCAGTCGAACACGACCAGTCGTGGCGGGATGGCCAGGTGTTCCGGGCGGTTGAGGAGTCTGCTGATGTCGGTCATGACGGCGGTTATCGGGGTGGTTGGTGGTTTTTCAAGGTTAGCCCGGCCGCGTCCAGCAGTGGCTGCCAGGTATCCGGCGGGTTGCTGGTGATGGTCAGCCGGCCGCCGTGGGTCGGGTGGGTCAGGGTGAGTCGATAGGCATGCAGCATCAGCTCGGGCCGGCGGCGTGCCTGGTTAAGGGAGAGGGGCCGGTCCAGGGTGCGGTCGCCGTACTTGCTGTCACCGACGATGGGGTGGCCCGCGTGCCGGCAGTGCACGCGAATCTGATGCGTGCGCCCGGTATGCAGGGTGGCCGCCATCAGGCTGAGCGCCGGTCCGCGATGGCTGATGCCAAGGCGTTCGAAATCGGTGCGGGCGGACTTGCCCGCCCGAGGATCGACCACCACCCGGTGGGCCCGGCCATCGCCCTGGTCCTTGCGCAGCGGGGCGGTGATGGTCTGGTGCGCGTCACGCCAGTGACCGTGACAAAGGGCCAGGTAGCGTTTTTTTGCCACGCCCTCGGGGCGGAATTGCTCCTGGAGGTCGAGCAGCGTCGCGCGTGACTTGGCCACCACGATCAGACCGCTGGTTTCCCGGTCGATGCGGTGGGCCAGTTCCAGCATGTCGTTGGTCGGGCGCGCGGCGCGCAACAGTTCGATCAGGCCGAAATCGAAGCCACTGCCGGCGTGCGCGGCGAGCCCGGCCGGCTTGTCGATCACCAGTAGCGCCTCGTCCTCGTGGCGAACCAGGGTGTCGACTCGCTCGAGCCAGCCGGCGGGAATCCGGGCGGCGGGGCGTGCCGTGTCGGGGTCTCCACGCAGGTCGCGGACCGGCGGGATGCGCACGATGTCGCCGTCGCGGAGGCGCTGCATCGGCTTGGCGCGCTTCTTGTTCACCCGCACCTGGCCCTTGCGGATCAAGCGGTAGACCAGCGCCCGCGGCTGCTTGTCGTGTTGGGCGCCCAGCTCGCGCAACAGGAAGTTGTCGAGGCGCTGACCGTCGCTGCGCGCGTCGACGGTCTCGTGTCGGACACGCGGGCGATCGGTGGCCGTCGGGGCGGAGGCAGTCGGGTGATCTTGGTGATTCTGGGCTGTCATCGGCTCGGGTTTGCTGGCGGCGCAATTGAGACCGTGCGCTGGCGGGGTTGTGATAGTATCAGCGCACTGTGGCGAAAGTCAGGTGGTGCGGCATGTGCCGACCACCCGCGGCAGCCAGCGAGCGCTCGGGTTTTTTTGTTAAGCCGGCGCCATGCGCCAGACCACCCCGCTTGCCGACGTCGTGGCCCTGCCAACATCCTTGGCCTGGTCTCGACGGGCACGACCCGCCTCGGGTTGCCGCCCGCACACAGTTTTCCAGAACGATCAACGGTTTTACGTCCTGTACTCAATGCGCCTTTCCCGGTTCCTCTTCCTGCCGCTCTCCGTCCTGTATCGCCTGGTGGCGATCGGACGGCAGACGTCGTGGTCGCGTTGTCGCGCGCCACGACGTCTGGTGGGAATGGCTTTGGGCGCGCGTCGGGACGTCCCTCTGAAGTCAAGTCACCTGTCGCGCGCGGCCCGTTGCCTGCCGCGACTCGTGCAGAAACGTCGAGATTTTTTCCATGAAACGAATGCTGATCAACGCAACGCACTCCGAGGAGATCCGCGTTGCGCTCGTAGACGGGCAACGCCTCTATGACATTGACATAGAGACCCCGTCCCGGGAGCAAAAGAAGGCCAACATCTACAAGGCCACCATCACGCGCATCGAGCCCAGCCTCGAGGCCGTGTTCGTCAATTACGGCGCCAATCGCCACGGGTTTCTGCCCTTCAAGGAGATCTCGCCCGAGTATTTCGACCCCAAGGCGGTCGACGACAAGGGTCGTCCGATCATCAAGGACGCGCTCAAGGAAGGTCAGGAACTGATCGTCCAGGTTGAAAAGGAAGAGCGTGGCAACAAGGGCGCGGCCCTGACCACGCTGGTCAGCCTGGCCGGGCGCTACCTGGTGGTCATGCCCAACAACCCCAAGGCCGGCGGTGTCTCGCGCCGCATCGAAGGCGATGACCGCGCCGAGATCAAGGCCGCGCTGGCACAGCTGAACGTGCCGGCGGGCATGGGCCTGATCGTGCGCACCGCCGGTGTCGGTCGCGACGTCGAGGAACTCCAGTGGGACCTCGACTATCTCGTCCAGGTCTGGAGCGCGATCCACGAGGCGGCCGAGAGCCGGCAGGCCCCCTTCCTGATCTACCAGGAAAGCAATCTCATCATCCGGGCGCTGCGCGACTACATGCGCAACGACATCGGCGAGATCCTGATCGACGAGCCGACCATCTACCAGCAGGCGATGGATTTCGTCCAGATGGTCACGCCCAAGGTCGCCGAGAAGATCAAGCTCTACGACGACCCGACCCCGCTGTTCTCGCGCTATCAGATCGAGGCGCAGATCGAGTCTGCCTACCAGCGCAACGTCACGCTGCCCTCGGGTGGCGAGCTGGTGTTCGACGTCGCCGAGGCGATGACCGCGGTCGACATCAACTCCGGGCGCAACACCAAGGGCCAGGACATCGAGGACACCGCCTTCAACACCAACCTGGAGGCGGCCGAGGAGATCGCACGTCAGCTGCGGCTGCGGGATCTGGGCGGCTTGATCGTGATCGATTTCATCGACATGGGCTCTTCCAAGCACCAGCGCGAGGTGGAAAACCGCCTGCGCGATTCGCTCAAGTACGACCGCGCCCGCGTGCAGACCAGCCGCATTTCGCGCTTCGGCCTGCTGGAGATGTCGCGCCAGCGCCTGCGTGCCTCGCTGGAGGAATCCAGCCAGCACATGTGCCCGCGCTGCAACGGCCAGGGCGTGATCCGCTCGGTCGAGTCGCTGTCGCTCGCCATCCTGCGCCTGCTGGTCGACGAGGCGATGAAGGACAACACCGGTCGCGTGATCGCGCAGGTGCCGATCGATGTAGCCACCTATCTCCTCAACGAGAAGCGTGACCAGATCAACGAGATCGAGCAGTCGAACAACGTCGACCTGCTGCTGATCCCGAACATCAACCTCGAGACGCCGCACTACGAAATCGAGCGTGTGCGTGCCGACGACAACGAGGCGCGCGCTCGCGACGTGCAGCAGATGATCGAGCCGCTGACCGTCGAGACCCCGTCGCCGGAGCCGCGTCATCGCCAGGCCGAGAAGGCCGCGGTCCAGACCATTCCACGGGCGGCCCAGCCGGCCGCGGAAAAGCCGGCAAAGGCGGCCGAGCCCGCGCCGGCTGCCGCGGCCACCCCGGCTGCTGAAAGTGCACCGCCGCGCCCGATCGCGAACGGGGCGGTTTCCCTGCTGCGTCGCGTCGTGGGTCAGCTCTTCGGCAGCCGTGCCGACGAGGACGAAGGAGCCGAGGCCGGTTCACGGAAGGACAAGGACAAGGGCAAGGGCGCTGGCAAGGGCAGCGAGAAAGCCGGTGATCGCTCCGGTCGCAAGGGCGGCGGTCGCCGCCAGTCCGGCGATCAAGGGGGCGAGAAGCCCAAGTCTGCCGCCCGTGACGACTCCCAGGACAAGGACAAGGGTCAGGGCAAGGGCAAGTCGGGTAACCGACGTCGTCGCGGTCGCGGTCGTCGCGGCAACGGTGGCAACGCGGCGCCGCAGGACACTGGCCAGAAGAACGAGCAGAAGAACGAGCAGCAGCCGGCCGAGGCCAAGGCCGAGCCGACCCGCGGCAAGCCGCCGACCGACGGCCAGCGCAAGAAGGACGGTGGCCAGTCCGGCCGTGGTGGCCCGGGTGGCCCGGGTGGCCCGGGTGGCTCGGGTGGCTCCGGTAACAAGGGTCGCGGTGACCGTGGCCCGAAGAGCGAGCCGCGGACCCCGCCGCCGCTGGGCGAGCGCGAACGGCAGATGGTCGAGCAGCAACTGGCCGCCCCGATCAGCGAAGGCAAGAGCCTGCCGCTGGACGTCGCGAAGAAGAAGGGCGTGGCCGAGGAATTGCCGCCCAACGCCGCCGTTCGACTGGAGGCCAGCGATCGGTTGGTCAAGGCGAGTGACGCTGCGACCGCCAAGGCCGCTGCATCCAAGTCCGAGCCCAGCAATGCAGGCTCCGCCGTGGCTGCCGAGAACGTGACCGACGCGGGCACCGCGAGCCAGCCGGAAGCGAAGGCCCCGGAAATGGCCAACGAAACGGTTTCGGAAACGCCGCCGGCACAAGCGGATACCCCGGTCGAGGCACCGAAGGCCGCCGAGTCGACTCCCTCTCGCGAGGAGTCGGTTGAAGCCGAAGCCAAGCCGACTGCGGCTGCCGAGCCGGCCTCATCGGCAGACGTTGCGGAGGCAAAGGCCGAGCCCAAGCCGGCCGAGCCGTCCCAGGGCGCCGAGGCCACGCAGGCGGAATCCGCGCCCGATCAAGGCGAGGAAAGCTCGGTGGCCGAGGCCAAGACGCCCAAGGCCCAAGAGGCCCAAGAGGCCGGGATGGCCGAGCAGCCGACCGATGGCGCCTCGTCGAGCGACGAGGAAAAGCGCGAGCGCTGATCGACTCGTCGTCGCCTCGGAAACAAGAACGCCCCGCTTGATGCGGGGCGTTTTCTTTTGCGGCGCCCTCCTGCTCGAGTGGGAGGAGCGCGTGCGGCGCGGCGAGGGGCGTGTCAGGTCTGATTCAGGTGACGGCGGCGGACGTCCTCGAGCAGGTTGCCCGCGGCCGCCTCGACCATGTCGAGCACCTGCTCGAAGCCGTTGCCTCCGCCGTAATACGGATCCGGCACCTCATCGAGGCCGTAGTCCGGGGCGTAGCTCATGAACAGCTGCGGCTTTTCACGCAGTGCCTCGTCAGCGAGGGACTGCAGGATCTCGAGGTTGGCCAGATCCATGGCGAGCACGTAGTCGTGTTCGGCGATGTCCTCGGCAGTGACCTGACGGGCGGTCAGGTGGTCCATGCGATATTGGCGAGCGATCGCGGCACGCATGGCGCGCTCGTCTGGCGGGTTGCCGACGTGGAACGCGTGGGTGCCCGCCGAATCGATCCGGATGCGCTCGGCCAGCTCGGCCTGCTCGACCAGTCGCTCGAACACGGCGTGGGCAGTAGGCGAGCGGCAGATATTGCCCATGCAAACGAACAAGACGCTCGGGGTGTTGCTCGACGTCATGTGATACCTCGTCGGTTAGAAGGGGTGGGGCGGGCAGGTGAAATGGGCTGCCCGATCGATTGGCCGTAATGTAACCAAAATCCCGACGCCTTGCTCGGCGTGGGCGGCATTTCCCTGATCCTCTGCGTTCGCCTCGACGAGGATTCAGGGGCTTGTCGTGATCCGCGCAAATCCGGGTGACAGGGTGTTGACAGGCTCCGTTGTGCCGGTACAATGCGCGCATTCCTCAGGTACGAGGGGCCATAGCTCAGCTGGGAGAGCGCCTGCGTGGCACGCAGGAGGTCGGCGGTTCGATCCCGCCTGGCTCCACCAAATATCAGAAAAATCCCGGGTTCGCGGCAGCGGCCCGGGATTTTTTCGTTTGGCTTGACTTGCCGCCCATGGGCCGGCCATGGGGCGGGAATCTCAGGGGAAATTGACCGAGTGGCGGGTCTGACCACTGGCGGGAACCTGCAGGCTGAAATCGCGGTCGTGTCCCTGATAGTTGGCCGAGGCATTGTAACGGCCCGGCGGCAGGTCGATGTAGATCATCGGCCCGTCCGTCGTGGCCTCGAATCGTGCCTCGCTGTCGGTGGCCCGGATGGTCACGTCCACCGACGAGACGAACGCGCCACGATCGCCCTTCGAGAACTGCAGGGCCACCGGATAGGACGATCCGTGCTGCTCGAGCCAGGCGCGCTCACCGGCACCCAGGCCACCGGTGAGGTAACGGATCCCCTCATGCTCACGGACGTCGACGGCGCTGCTTGCTACCTCGTCGGGGCTGGCCGGTTGGCGTTCCTGTTCGGTGATCGGTTCCCAGCCGGGCTTCTTCCACGGCTCGTCATCGACCGCCCAGGCGGTCTGTGTGATCAGTGGCAGTGCCAGGGCGAGACTCAAGGCAACGGTTGTTCTCGGCATGGTGCACCTCCTCGTTTTTCCGTTCGGATCGGTGTGCGGCTGTTCCATCGGTGATCTAGGTTAGTCCAATGACATCCACGACAAGTTTCCTCGATCCTGCCGAATCGGCTCACTGGCATGCCGTCAACGATGGGGTGATGGGCGGCGTGTCTGCCGGTGCGTTTCATTTCGACGCCGGGAACGGCGTGTTCAGCGGCGAGCTGTCGCTCGAGCATGGTGGCGGGTTTGCCTCCGTGCGGCGAGCGGTATCTCCGGGCGTGCTGGCGGACAGCGGCGGGATGGCCATTCGGGTTCGTGGCGACGGCCGGCGCTATCAATGCCGGGTCGGTATGGACGAGACGGCACCCGGGGTTTCCTATGCGGCAGGGTTCGACACGATTGCCGGTCAATGGCTGGATGTCCGCCTGGCTTGGCGGGCGTTCGAGGCAGTACGACGAGGACATGCGGTGCCCGAGGCGCCACGCTTGTCGCCCGAGCGGATCGATCGGTTGGGCTTCCTGCTGGCGGATCGTCGCGCCGGGCCGTTTTGGCTCGAGATTGCCTCGATCCAGGCGGCGTGAGGCGGGGTTTATCCGGGTGCCGCCTCGCCGCTCCCCACCGTCGGGGTGTGTTCGATTGGCGCCCCTGCGTGCCCGAAAACGGCTTTGATTCCAATCGTGACGGTGCCTGGTGTGCGGGATCGGTGGATCGAATCGCTCCGTCGGCCTGATCGGTCATAACGTCCCAAGGAGCGTATGCAGCGACGACGAATCCACCAACGCGTCACGTTGATCATCCAGGTGATCATGCTGGCCGAACTGGCCTTTGCCCTCTGGGAAGGCCTTTGGCTGATCGCTGCCATGACGGTCCTCATCCTGCTGCTGACCGTGGCGCCGGTGCTGATGTTCAAGCGCTTCGAGGTGTTCATCCCCTCGGAGTTCAAGCTGCTGGCCACGGGGTTCATCTTCGCCTCGTTGTTTCTGGGCGAAGTGCAGGGTTACTACACCCGTTTCTGGTGGTGGGATCTGGTGCTGCACACGGCTTCCGGGTTCCTGCTCGGGATCTTCGGTTTCCTGCTGGTCTACATCCTGAACGAGAAGAAGAACCTTCGGTTTCACATGACCCCCGGGTTCGTGGCGTTTTTCGCTTTCATGTTCGCCGTCGGGGTGGGGGCGCTCTGGGAAATATTCGAGTTCGCCATGGACCAGATCGTGGGCACCAACATGCAGAAAGCGATGCTCGACGACCCGTCGGGGTTGACGGACACGATGATGGATCTGGTGGTCGATACGGTCGGGGCCGCGGTGATTACCGTGCTGGGTTACGGCTATCTCAGGGTGGCGGCGGGGAAATCGTTTCTCGAGCAGTGGATCGCGGCGTTTCTTGACGCCAACCCGCGGTTGTTCAGCCGACGCTGAGCCCCATTGCGGGGCCCAGGCGGGGTAGTGGTCAGGCGCGACGGAAGGACTTGCCGCCACAGTTGGGGCAGCTCGGCACCGGGCCGAAGGTCTCGTGGTGCAGGATCTCGCCGCAGCTGGTGCACTTGAGCCGCTTCGGGCTGGTGGCGTGGCCGGCCACCCACTCGCGCGGGCGGGTGCGCTCCGCCTCGTTGCGGATCTGCTCGAGGGTCACGTCGGTGTGATCGGCAATCGACAGCAGTTTGGCGCCGATGTCGCCGGCCCAGTCACGCAGGGTGTCACGGATGCTCTCCCCCTCGGAGGCGAGGCTTTCGCGGGTGTGTTCCAGGTCGTCTTTTACCGCCTCGACGATCTCGTGGCGGAAATCGGGCGTGTCGAGCCCGGCCGCTTCCTCCTCGGCCAGCTGAGCGATGCGAGCCCGGTCGGCGGGGCGGTTCTCGGGTTCGTCGAGCAGGCGGGCATAGATCCTTTCGAGCAACTGGTAGTAGCCGTGTCGCAGGGCATCAAAGGTCTCGCTGTGCTCGTGCTGGTTGTGGGTCATTCGCTCTGGTCTCCGTCTTGCCGGCTGGATGGGCCACGCCCGGGTCGGCGTCATGCTTGCCGAGTCGTGCAGGGGGGGGCTCCTTTCGGTATTCTAGTGCGCTAGGGAAGGTCTGCACGAATCCGATACCGCTCTGCGTGCCTTGAGCCGGGCAGATGCAAGGCGCTCGTCCGCCGTGGAAGGGCGATTCCCTTTCCAAGGACGACAACGCAGCAGATGCCCTGCTCAAGGCTCGCCCTGCGGGGCTTGGCGAGTCGCCCGTGCTCCGCGTTGCGATGTCTTGACGTGGCCACCGGCACGCCGGCGACACCGCGTCTTGATCACGAACGACTCGCCAAGCCAGAGTGGCATCGGATTCGAGCAGATCTTCCCTATTCAGCCCCCGGTAGCGCTGTCGTGGAGAGCCCCGACGCCGCGCCGGGGGCGCTGCCATTGAATTCGTTCACTTCATCGTGGCCGAAGTTCGGTCACGAACGCAACGTGTTCCCGGGGATCGCGGTCCCGTCGCCCGGGCAGACGCTCAAAACCAAGGTAGAAACAGTCCCACATGCACGAGCAATACAACCCCGCGAAGATCGAGGACGAGGCGCAACGCTTCTGGGAAAAGACGCAGGCGTTTCACGTCCGCGAAGATCCCACCCGCGAGAAGTTCTACTGCCTGTCGATGTTCCCGTACCCTTCCGGTCGCCTGCACATGGGGCACGTGCGCAACTACACCATCGGGGATGTGATCAGCCGCTACCAGCGCATGCTGGGCAAGAACGTCCTCCAGCCGATGGGCTGGGACGCCTTCGGCCTGCCGGCGGAGAACGCCGCGCTGAAGAACAAGGCGGCCCCGGCGCGCTGGACCTTCGAGAACATCGACTACATGCGTGGCCAGCTCCAGCGCCTGGGCTTTTCCTACGACTGGAACCGCGAGCTGGCGACCTGCGACCCGGACTACTACCGCTGGGAGCAGTGGCTGTTCACCCGCCTGGTGAAGAAGGGCCTGGCCTACAAGAAGACCGCGGTGGTCAACTGGGATCCGGTCGATCAGACCGTGCTCGCCAACGAGCAGGTGATCGACGGCTGCGGCTGGCGCTCCGGCGCGTCGGTCGAGCGCCGCGAGATCCCGCAGTGGTTCATCCGCATCACCGACTACGCCGACCAGCTGCTCGAGGATCTGGACAAGCTCGAGCAGTGGCCCGAGCAGGTGCGCACCATGCAGGCCAACTGGATCGGCCGCTCGCGCGGGGTGCAGCTCGACTTTGCCGTCGAGGGCGGCGAACCGCTAACCGTGTTCACCACCCGCCCGGATACCCTGTTCGGCGTGACCTACCTGGCCGTGGCCGCCGATCACCCGCTGGCTGTGGCTGCCGCCGAGAAGGATGAAAAAGTCGCTGCGTTCCGCGAGGAGTGCCGTCATACCAAGGTCGCCGAGGCCGACATGGCGACCATGGAAAAGAAGGGCCTGTCGCTAGGCGTGACCGCCACGCACCCGCTGACCGGCGAGTCGGTGCCGGTCTGGGTGGCGAACTTCGTCCTGATGGAATACGGCACCGGCGCGGTGATGTCCGTGCCCGCCCACGACGAACGCGACTGGGAGTTTGCCCACAAACACGATCTCGCCATCAAGCCGGTGATCGAAGGCAGTGAGCCTGATCACGACTACGCCGCAGGGGCGATGACGGAAAAGGGCACTCTGATCGACTCCGGCGATTTCACCGGGCTTTCCAGCGAGGCGGCCTTCGACAAGATCGTCGCGAAACTGTCCGAGGTCGGGCAGGGCCAGGAGACCATCAACTACCGCCTGCGCGACTGGGGCGTCTCGCGCCAGCGCTACTGGGGTTGCCCGATCCCGATCATCAACTGCGAGCACTGCGGGCCGGTGCCGGTGCCCGACACGGATCTGCCGGTGGTGCTGCCCACCGACGTGGTGATGGATGGTCCGGGCTCGCCGATCAAGTCGGATCGTGACTTCATCGATACCACCTGTCCCGAGTGCGGCCGAGCGGCCGAGCGCGAGACCGATACCTTCGACACCTTCTTCGAGTCGAGCTGGTACTACGCGCGTTTCGCCAGTGCCGATTCGGATGAGGCGATGCTCGACGACCGGGCGGGCTACTGGCTGCCGGTCGACCAGTACGTGGGCGGCATCGAGCATGCCGTGCTGCATCTCTTGTACGCGCGCTTCTTCCACAAGCTGATGCGCGACGAGGGCCTGATCCCGGCCGACTGCGCCGAGCCGTTCACCCGCCTGCTCACCCAGGGCATGGTGAACAAGGACGGCGCGAAGATGAGCAAGTCCAAGGGCAACACGGTCGACCCGCAAGAGTTGATCGAGGAATACGGCGCCGACACCGTGCGCCTGTTCATGATGTTCGCCGCACCGCCCGATCAGGGCCTGGAGTGGTCGGACTCGGGCGTCGAGGGCGCGCACCGCTTCCTCAAGCGGCTGTGGCGGCAGGTGGCCGAGCGCAAGAGCGCCGGCATCGACCTGACCCGTCGCATCGAATCGGCCGACGAACTGGCCGATGCCGATGGCGCGGCCAAGGACCTGTACCGCAAGCTCCACGAGACCATCGGCCGGGTCACCGACGACATCGACAAGCGCCAGACCTTCAACACCGTAATCGCGGCGAACATGGAGCTGTTCAACGAGCTGGCCCGTTTCGAGGCGAGCGATGCGGTGGGTCAGGCCGTCGTCGCGGCTACCATCCAGGACATGCTGCGCATGCTCGCGCCGATCGTGCCGCACATCACCCATGCGCTCTGGCATGAAGTCGGCGGGCAGGGCACCATTGCCGATGCGGCCTGGCCGACCCAGGACGAGGCGGCCCTGGTGCGCGACGAGATCGAGATGGTCGTGCAGGTCAATGGCAAGCTGCGCGCGAAGATCAACGTGCCGGCTAGCGCCGACAAGGCGGCCATCGAGGCGCAGGCGCTGGAGAACGAGGACGTGCAGCGCTTTACCAATGAGGGCGAGATCAAGCGTGTGATCGTGGTCCCCAACAAACTGGTCAATATCGTGGTGGCGAAGTAATGGATACGACCCGGGCTAGGATGACCCGCTCGCACATCGGCATGCGTGCCGTTTCCCGTGCCTTTTTCATGGGGCTGGCCATGGCGTTGGCGGCGACCACGCTGGTCACCTCGGGCTGCGGCTACCAGTTGCGTGGCGTGGCCGAGGTCGACCCGACCTTCGAGCGGGTGCATGTCTCGGGGCTGTCGAAATCCAGCCCGGTCTATCGCACGCTGGCGGCCGAGATCGACAAGTCGAAGGCGGTGCTGGTCGACGACCGGCGTGACGCCACGGCCCGACTGGTGGTCGAGAGCGATTCGGTCGAGGAGCGTGCCTCGGTGGTCGATCCGAGCGCCAATGTGCGCCAGTACGAGTTGCTGCACGAACTGCGTTATCACATCGAGCTGCCCGATGGCGCGCGTACGCCCAGTCGCAAGATCAGCCAGGCGCGCAACTACAACTACGATCCGAGGGGTGTGATCGCCTCGTCGAGCAACGAGGGGCAGATTCGTCGCGAGCTGGGCGAACTGGTGGGGCAACTGCTGTTCTACCGCCTGCTCGCGCCGATCGACCCGGACACCCTGATCGCGCCCGGCGACGGTCGCTGAGCCCTCGTGCTCGCCAAGCCGCAGGAATTCGAGCAGCGTCTCGCCCGGGGCCTGGAATCCCTCTATGTCATCGGCGGCGATCAGCCGTTGCTGGTCCAGGAGGCGCGGGATGCGATCGTCGCCAAGGCCCGCGAGGCCGGTTGCGAGGAGCGACTGCGCTTCGAGGTGGATGGCAAGTTTGACTGGGGCGCGCTGGAAAGCCAGGGCGCGAGCCTGTCGCTGTTCGCCAGCCAGCGGATCATCGACTTGCGCATCCCGGGTGGCAAGCCGGGACGGGTCGGCTCGAAGGCGCTGAGCACGCTGGCCGAGCGGGTCAAGGGTGGCGGTGAGTCGGATGTCTGGATCGTGAGCCTGCCGCGCCTGGACAACCAGTTGCAGAAAAGCGCCTGGTTCAAGGCGCTGGCCGGCGCGGGGCTCGCGGTGCGGTTCAACGACGTGCCGCTGGCGCAGCTGCCGGTCTGGATCACCCGGCGGGCCGCGGCGCAGGGCGTGCGCCTCGAGCGGGACGCGGCCGAGCTGATCGCCGGGCGCGTGGAGGGAAACCTGCTTGCCGCCGCCCAGGAGATCGAGAAACTGGCCTTGATGGACCTCGAGGGGCCGGTGGATGCCGCCCGCGTCGCCCAGGGCTTGGCCAACCAGTCACGAGTCGATACCTTCGCATTGAGCGATGCGGTGCTTGATGCCGACCGTGAGCGTGGCCTGTACCTGCTCTCGCGCCTGCGCGCCGAGGGCACCGAGCCGCTGCTGATCCTCTGGGTGATCGCCCGTGACCTGCGGGCACTGGTGGCGCTGGCGGGCAACGACCAGGCCGGGTTCAAGAAGACCCGGATCCCGGCCTTTCTCGCCCGGCGCTACCAGGCCCGCGCCCGCATGTTGCCGCCGGGTAACTGGCAGCGCCTGCTGGCCGGTTGCGCGGAGGTCGATCGCTGCATCAAGGGGCTGGGCGAGGGCTGCAATGCCGCCGACGGCGGCGCCCGCGTCTGGGCGCTGCTCGACCAGGTGATGCTGCATGCCAGCCGGCCGGGGCGCTGACCCCGACGACCCGGCCACTCCACACGACAGACAACGATGACGGGCGGGCACTGCCGGCCCCGGCAATGATCAGGAGACTCTTGACGATGGCCAACGAGAACAACGTCACCGAAACCATCCAGGCGATGGGCCAGGCGGCCCGGCGGGCGGCGCGGGCGCTCTCCCGTGTCGACACCAACGCGAAGAACTCGGCGCTGCTCGCGATCGCCGATCAGCTGGTCGAGCACACCGGCACGCTGATCGAGGCCAATAAAAAGGACCTCGAGGCGGGGCGTGCCAATGGGCTGGACGAGGCGATGATCGACCGGCTGGCCTTCGATGCCGCCGGCATCCAGAAGATGGCCGAGGGCGTGCGCCAGATCGCCGCGCTGCCGGACCCGGTCGGCGAGATCACCGACACGGTATTCCGTCCCTCGGGCATCCAGGTCGGGCGCATGCGCGTGCCGCTGGGCGTGATCGGCATCATCTACGAGTCGCGTCCCAACGTGACCATCGATGCCGCCGCCCTGTGCCTCAAGTCGGGTAACGCCACCATCCTGCGCGGCGGTTCGGAGGCGATCCACAGCAACCAGGCGCTGGCCGCCTGCATCCGCGATGGGCTCGAGGCCGCCGGCCTGCCGACCGAGACCGTGCAGATCGTCGGGACCACTGACCGCGAGGCGGTCACGGCCATGCTGCACAGCCCCGAGGCGATCGACGTCATCATCCCGCGTGGCGGCAAGGGCCTGGTGGCACTGGTTTCCCGCGAGGCGCGCATGCCGGTGATCAAGCACCTCGATGGCGTCTGCCACGTCTACATCGATCCGGATGCGGATCTGGACAAGGCCAAGGCGATCGCGGTCAACGCCAAGACCCATCGCTACGGCGTCTGCAACGCGATGGAGACGCTGCTGGTCGACCAGGCGGTGGCCGAGGCCGTGCTGCCGGATCTGGCCAAGCGCTTCGACGAGCTGGATGTGGAGCTGCGCGGTTGCGAGCGCGCCCGTTCCATCGTGCCCTCGATGACCGTGGCAACCGAGGCGGACTGGGGCGAGGAGTACCTCGGCCCGATCCTCGCCGTGGCCGTGGTCGACGGGCTGGATGCCGCGATCGAGCACATCGAGACCTTTGGGTCGCACCACACCGACAGCATCGTGACCGAGAACTACACCCGTGCGCGGCGCTTTTTGCGCGAGGTCGACTCGGCCTCGGTGATGGTCAATGCCTCGACCCGCTTTGCCGACGGCATGGAATACGGCCTGGGGGCGGAGATCGGCATCTCCACCGACAAGATCCACGCCCGCGGCCCGGTCGGGCTCGAGGGGCTGACCTCGCAGAAGTTCATCGTGCTGGGCAACGGCGAGACGCGTCACTGATCAGACTGGTAATGGATCCGCTTCTCAGGCCGTCGCGAGCGGCTTGAGTGCAAGGAGCCGCGGAGTGAGCGATGAGACATATCCGGTCGATAGGCGAGAAGCGAACGAGCACGCGACGCCGCAATCGAGCCGCGCAGCAGGTCTGAGGAGCGGATCATGATTGGCATCTTCGGCGGCACCTTTGACCCGGTCCACATCGGTCACCTGCGTCTGGCGACCGAGGTGGCCGAGACGCTGGGTCTGTCCCGGGTTCACCTGGTGCCGGCGGCGATCCCGCCCCATCGGGGCGAGCCACTGCTCGACCCGACCACGCGACTGGACCTGGTGGCCCGTTCGATTGCCGATGAACCGCGGTTCGTGCTCGATGACCGCGAGCATCGACGGGTCGGGCCGTCCTACACCGCCGACACGCTGGCCGAATTCGCCGCCGAGTTTCCGGGCGAGCCGCTGGTGCTGATGATGGGCATGGATGCCTTCAATGGTCTGCCGGGCTGGCACGAGGTCGAACGCATTCTTGATCTCGCGCACATCGCGGTCGCGACCCGGCCGGGTTCACAGGCCGAGGGAAAGGCCGCCGAGTGGCTGGCCGAGCGCCGAGTCGATCCGGCCATGCTGGCCCATGCGTCGGCCGATGCGCCGGTCGGGCGGATCGTGCCGGTGGCCATTACCCGCCTGGATATCTCGGCGACCACCTTGCGCGGGTTCATCGATCAGGGCCGATCACTGCGCTACCTGGTGCCCGAGCCGGTGGTCCGTCATTTCAGCCGTGGTTGACCGCATCCCCGGTTGGGTCGACCATTGCCCCGTTTTTAACGCTGATTTCACCCCGATTTCATTTCGTTTCAACTCCATTGGTGGCCCGGTGCCGCCATGCAACAGGTTTCCTTCATGAGCGCGAATCAACCGCCATCCACCCGCACCGAGCCCGTCGACCAGACCGCGGCGATGCCGGCCGACGAGATCCTCAAGCATGCCGTCGAGGCGCTCGAGGGCATCAAGGCCGTCGACCTCGTGACACTCGACGTGCGCGAGCGCTGCAATTTCACCGATTACATGGTGTTTGCCTCCGGCACCTCCGATCGCCACCTCAAGGCGATGGCGCAGGAAGTGGTCAAGGCCCTCAAGGAGAAGGGCATGCGCCCGATGAACGTCGAGGGCGATGACACGCCGCAGACCGAGTGGGTACTGGTCGACTTCATCGACGTGATCGTCCACCTGATGATGCCCGAGACCCGCGCGCTGTATCAGCTGGAAAAGCTCTGGTCGGCGCCGGCCGCCGATACGTCCGCCCCCAATTCCTAAGTCGGGGTGCGGATCGAGCTGATCAGTGTCGGGCACAAGTTGCCCGACTGGGCCCAAGAGGGCACGCGGACCTACCTCAAGCGATTGCCCGCGGGCTGTCCGGTACGCCTGACCGAAATCCCGTCCGCTCCGCGTGGCAAGAATGCCGACATCGATCGCGTCAAGACGATGGAGGCGGAGCGCATCGAGCGCGCCATTCCGAGCGGCGCGCGCGTCATCCTGTTCGACGAGCGCGGCCGCGACCACGACACTCGCCAATGGGCGGCCTCGTTGGGCGATTGGCTGGTCGAGGGGCGCGACGTTGCCCTGGTCATCGGCGGGCCGGACGGCGTGGCGAAATCCCTGCGGCAGCGCGCCGACGAGACCTGGCGGCTCTCGGCACTGACCTTGCCGCACCCGCTGGTGCGCGTGCTGGTGGCCGAACAGCTCTACCGTGCCTGGTCACTGCACCAGAATCACCCCTATCACCGCGAGTGACGAGCGGGAACGCGATCCCCACGGATCGGGTCGAATCGTTAGAATGAAACGATGACACCTGATTCCGACTCGCGTCCCGCCTTGTGGCTGGCCAGCGGCTCGCCGCGCCGGCGGGAACTGCTCGAACAGGCCGGTTTCCTCATTGCCGGTCGGGCACGTCCGTCCGGCGAGGTGGACGAGTCGCTGCTGCCGGGCGAAAGGCCCGATTGGGCCGTCCTTCGGCTTGCGCAGGCGAAGCTCGAGGCCGCGCTGGCAGCCTCATCGCTACCGGCCGGCGCCGTGTTGCTGGCCGCCGATACCCTGGTCGCGGGGCCGGACGGACGACCGATGGGCAAGCCCGTTGACGCGGCCGACGCCGAGGCCATGCTCGCCACCTTGAGTGGACAGTGGCATCGGGTGATCACCGCGGTGGCCGTCGGGACTGGTCAGGTCCAGCGCGAGGCCGTGGTCGAATCCCGGCTGCGATTCGCCCGGCTGTCGCCCGAGACGATCCGGGCCTACGTAGCGACCGGGGAGCCGCTGGACAAGGCGGGCGGCTATGGTCTGCAGGGTCGGGCCGGCGGCTTCGTCGAGGCGATCGACGGCGATTGCAGTGCGGTCATCGGGTTGCCCTTGTCGGCCACGTGCCGCCTGCTGGCGATGTTTGGCATCCGGCCGGCCTGGATGGGTCGCGGTGACATGGAACGGGGCGACATGGATCGCGGCGACATGGACCCGAGCGACACGGAATAACAACGAGAATTGAGTCATGAGCGAAGAAGTCCTGATCAACATCACCCCGCAGGAGACCCGCATCGCGATGGTCGAGAACGGGGTGCTCCAGGAGATCAACATCGAGCGCTCACGCTCGCGCGGGATGGTGGGCAACATCTACCGTGGTCGTGTGACCCGCGTGCTGCCGGGCATGGAGGCGGCCTTCATCGACATCGGCGAGGAGCGCGCCGCGTTTCTGCATGTCTCGGATGTGGAGCTGAGCCTGGCGGCCGAGACCGCAACCGAACTCGAATCGGCGACGCCGTCGATCGAGACGCTGCTGCGTACCGGCCAGAACCTCCTGGTGCAGGTGATCAAGGACCCGATCGGCACCAAGGGCGCGCGGCTGACCACCGAGATCACAATACCGTCGCGTTACCTCGTCTACGTGCCCAACGGCCGCAATATCGGTGTTTCCAGCCGCATCGAGGACAAGACCGAACGCGATCGTCTCAAGACCGGCCTGGCCGAGCTGATCGTCGAGGAGGAGGGGGCGCTCGAGGGCGTTGGCGGGCTGATCCTGCGCACGGCCGCCGAGGGGGTCGAGGAAGAGCAGCTCCGCCACGACTACCGTTTCCTGCGCCGGTTGTGGAGCAATCTCGCCGAGCGTCGGCAACAGATGACCGACCCGGGGCTGGTCTACGAGGACCTGCCGCTGGCGCTGCGCACGCTGCGCGACACGCTGGGCCAGTTTGTCGAGAAGATCCGTATCGACTCGCGCGAGACCTACCACCGCGCCATCGCCTTCGCCGAGGAGATGGTCCCGGACATCCTGCCGATCGTCGAGCACTACCCGGGCGAGCGTCCGATCTTCGAGCTGCACAACATCGAGGAAGAGATCCAGCGCGCGCTGGAGAAGCGCGTGGCGCTCAAGTCCGGCGGCTACATCGTCATCGACCAGACCGAGGCGATGACCACCATCGACGTCAACACCGGCGCCTTCGTCGGCCACAAGACGCTCGAGGAGACCATCTTCAAGACCAACCTCGAGGCGGCCGCGTCGATCGCGCGCCAGCTGCGCCTGCGCAACCTCGGCGGGATCATCATCATCGACTTCATCGACATGGCCGAGCCCGAGCACCGCGTCCAGGTGCACCAGGCGCTCAACCGTGCGCTCGAGCGCGACCACGCCCGCACCAAGGTCTGCGATGTCTCCACGCTGGGCCTGGTGGAGATGACCAGAAAGCGCACCCGCGAATCGCTCGAGCACGTGCTTTGCGAGACCTGCCCGGTCTGCGCCGGGCGCGGCTCGGTCAAGACCGCCGAGACGGTCTGCTACGAGATCTTCCGCGAAGTCACCCGGGATGCCCGCCAGTACCAACCCAAGTCGATGCTGGTGATCGCCAGCGCCTCGGTGATCGACCGCTTGCGCGAGGAGGATTCCACCTCGCTGGCCGAATTGCAGGAGTTCATCGGCGTGCCCCTCAAGCTCCAGATTGACCTGCATTACCTGCCGGAGCAGTACGATATCGTTCTGATGTGATCGGGCACGCGGGAGAGGCCGGTGAACACTGAGAGCAGCGCAAAACGCGAACGACGTCTCCGGCAGGCCTTTCGTCGCCTGCTGATGACGGCTGCCGTGCTGCTGGTGCTGGTTGCCGCCCTGAGTGCCGTCTCCCGCGCGCTCCTGCCCTGGGTGGAGCGCTACCAGCCCGACTTCGAGGCCGTCGTCAGCGAGACGCTCGACGTGCCGGTGCGTTTCGGCAGCCTGGACCTGCGCTGGCGGGGCTACCAGCCACAGGTGGTCTTCCGCGACGTGCGCATCGATGCCGGTCCGCGCGCCGACGCCTTGAGCCTGGGGCTCTCCTGGTGGCGCAGCCTGGTCGAATGGCGACTGGTCGCGGACAAGATCACGCTCGATGCCCCCCGCTTTACCCTGATCCGCGATCACGAGGGCTGGTCGGTGGCCGATCTTTCCCTCGAGGGGCGTGCCGGCGTGACCGCCCAGCGGGTCTCCTGGGCCGAGGTGGAAGATCAGTTGGCGCGCCTGGGGCACCTGTCGGTGCGGGACGCGGTGGTTGAATTCCGCGATCCGAGTGGTCGTGGCGATCGGTTGACCTTCAGCCTGGCCGCCGAGCTTGATCGCGATCAGTGGCGAGGGTCGGGGGATGCCCGTCTTGCCGGCATCAGTGACGAGCCCATGCGGTTTGCCGGCGAGGGGCGCTTCGGCGAGGAGAGCCGGGTGTCGCTCTTCCTGCAGGTGAGCGAGTGGAACCTGCCCCAGGTGCAGCGGCGTCTGGACCGCTACGGCGGCCCGACCGTGCGGCGCACGCTGGGCGGCTGTCCCGGGGACGGCAATCCCGCCCGCTGTGAGGTCGGCATGCCGCGCATCGACTCCGGTCGCCTCGACGGCCAGTTATGGCTTGACTGGGAGCAGACGCGGCTGACCGAGCTCACGGTGCAGGCGGACGTGCGCAATCTCGCCGTCACCCGCGAGCACTTGCTAGGCGAGGATGATGCCAGTCAGGCCGCACTGGATCGGGTGTCGGCGACGCTCGCCTGGGGGCGCGATGCCGAGGGATGGCATCTCGATGCCGAGGACGTGAAGGTCCGCCCGGCGCGCGAGGAGCCGTTGCCCACCGAGTTCGTGCGCATGCGCGCGATCGGCGATGAGCTCTTTTTTTCCACCGATCATGCCGATCTTGGCCACCTTGCCGTGTGGCTGGCCGCGGCGCCCCTGCCGACCGATTTTCTCGAGTTGCTCGACCAGAATGTCCCGCGCGGTCAGGCACGCGACGTGCGCTTGCACTTCACCCAGGGCGAACTGGTCGAGGGCTTTCTCGATCTGCGCGGCTTTGGCAACACCACCGGCGTGCCGCTGCGGCCGGTCATCGGCACCCGCGCGGGGCGGGGCGGCGCGGATCTGATCCTCTACCGTCAGCCTGGCGGCTGGCTCGCGCGTATCGACCAGCAGGATCTCGTTCTTGCCGTTCCGGGCATGTTCCGCGAGCCGGTGAGCATCGACCGGGTGCGCGGCGACCTCTACTGGTTCGATCAGGTCGGTGCGGCCGAGGCGGAGGATCAATCCGCGGGGCTCTCGCTTTACAGCCCCAATCTGGTGTTGGCCTCGCCCGGGCTCGACGTGGCCGGGCGTTTCTTCTACCGGCAAGGCCGGAGTGATCAGTCGGGTGACCAGTCGGGGTACCTCGGGATCGACAGCGGTTTTGCCGTTGCTGACACGCGCCGCGGGCCGGGCTATCTGCCGCGCCACGTGATCGGTCCGCGGACGCTTGACTGGTTGGATGCCGCGCTCGAGGGTGAAGGCGCCCAGGGACGCATCGACGAGGGGCACTTCATCTTCCATGGCGATCCGGCTCGCGCGCCGTTCACGGACGGCGGCGGCTACTTCTCGATCGTGTTCGACTACCACGACGTGACCTTGCCCTATCAACCGGGCTGGCCGGCGTTGAGCGACGCCAGCGGCAGCATGGCCTTCGTCAACAAGCAGTACCACGTCGATGTCGAGCAGGGTCGGGTCGGGCCGGTGCCGGTCGGCGATTCGCGTGTGAGCATCTTCGACCTCGATCAACCCAAGCTGCAGATCGCGGTCGACCGGCCGGTGGCGATCGACGCGCTCCTCGATGGGCTCGGGCAGACCCCGCTGATCGACGCCGGGGCGCTGGCCGGCTTCTCGGGGCGTGGCGAGGGGCCGTTCACGCTGGATGTGCTGATCGGCCTGACGTCGGGGTCGCCGCCGCCGTCGGTATCCGGCGGCTACCGGTTTGCCGGTCATCGGCTGTCGGTTGCCGACGGTCGTTTCGTATTCGAGGACGTCTCCGGTCCGCTGCGCTTCACGGACACGCGCTTTAGCGCCGAGGCGCTGTCGGGACGTTTCCTGGGCGAGTCGTTCCGTGCACGGGTCGATCCGCTTGCCGATCGGGCCGCCACCCGGATCCAGGCCAATACCCGCTTCACGCCGGCGGGGCTCTCGACGGTGCTGGGTCCGACCGGCCAGACGCCGGTCGCGGGGGCGCTGATCGACAGCCTCGAGGGCGAGACGGACGTCGGCGTGCGCGTCGACATCCCTCATGGTGAGGGCGGGGTGGGGATCCGGGTGGAAAGTGGCCTGATCGGCTGGCGCAGCCGACTCCCGGCACCGCTGGAAAAGCCCGCGCCTATCAGCTGGCCGCTGACGATCGACCTCGACGTGCGCAGCGGGGGGCTGCGCGCCCTGAGCGCTCGTCTGGAGGGGACGCAGACCTGGCGTGCCGAGCTGGGCTTTGACCCGAATGGTGCGCTCACGCGCACGCGGTTGGGCAATCGTTCACTGGACACGGATCCCGCCGGCGAGGGGGGCTCGGCGGATCATCGAGTGGGCCTGACG
Organism: Guyparkeria halophila; assembly: GCF_034479635.1. Lineage (NCBI taxonomy): Bacteria > Pseudomonadati > Pseudomonadota > Gammaproteobacteria > Chromatiales > Thioalkalibacteraceae > Guyparkeria > Guyparkeria halophila. Next base: position 1,816,358 of record NZ_CP140153.1, on the reverse strand, counting down.
CTTGCGGAGCTGGCGCTCGATCCCTGGCTGGACTGGTGGACGGCCGTCGCCCCCCGTGCCGCTGCCCAGGGCGGGGGAGCCGACCGGGGGGATCAATGGTGGGTGGATGCCCGTATCGACCGGTTGAGCCTGGGAGACGGCTGGCTCAATGGAGTCACGGCCGGCTGGTCGAGCCGGGACGACGGCTGGTGGCTGGGTGTCTCCGGCGAGGAGAACCGCGGTGAATTGCGGTTCACGGCCGGTGCCGGCGCGGCCGCTGACCGGCTGGAAGGGCGTTTTGATCGGCTGTGGCTGCACCGCGAGCCGAACTCCGACGACGCCCAGCGGCCCGCGCCGCAGGCCTGGGACCTGGCTGCGCTGCCGGTGACCAGCCTGGCCGTCGATGCGTTGACGGTCAACGAGCTGAAACTGGGCCGCTTGAGTGTGGAGGCGCTGCCGGAGGACAACCATTACCGGATCGACCGGGTCGCCTGGCAGCCGGCGCCGAGCCTGAGCGTCTCGGGAAGTGGTCGGATCGAGGATGGGGTCAGTGAGGCCCCGCAGGGGCAGCGCACCCGACTTTCGTTGGCCATGGACGGTGATGATCTGGGCGCGGCGATCGCGGCCATCAGCGGCGAATCACCCATCCAGGGTGGTGACGTCGACGAGGGGCAGCTCACCATCGCCTGGCCGGGCAGCCCGACCAGCTTCGATGCCGGGCGGGCGGCCGGCAATGGCCGCTTTCTCATCACCGAGGGGCAGCTCAAGGGTATCGACCCGGGTGCGGGTCGATTGGTCGGCTTGATGAGTCTCGGGGCGCTCGCCGACCGCTTGCGCCTGGATTTTCGCGACGTCACCCGCGAAGGCCTTTATTTCGACTCGCTGGCCGGGCAGTGGCGCATGGACCGGGGACGCTTGATCGTCGATCCGCTCGAATTGACCAACCCGTCGTTGAACGCCCTGATCGACGGCGAGCTGCAGCTGGTCGATCGACGCCTCGACCTGACGGCACGGATCTATGCCGATTTCGGCATGCTCCTGCCGCTGATCGGCACGGTTGCCGGTGGTCCGCTGGTCGGCGGGGCCGTGCTGGCCCTGCAGGAAACCTTCCGGCAGCTGGACGAGGCCCCGGAGCCATCGGTCACCTACCATATCGGGGGAACGTTCGAACAGCCCGAGGTCACGCGAGGGGGCACACCATGAGCGAACCGCAGCCGGCCGTCGCCGTCGTGCAAATCAATGGCCGAGCCAACTGGAACGACAATCGGCCCGTCGTCGGGCGATTGATCGCGCAGGCGGCGGACGATGGCGCCAGCGTGGTGGTCTTGCCGGAAAACCTGCTCGCGATGCCGTCCGACCCGCGCGAGCTGATCGCGATGGCCGCGACCGACACGCCGCGGGCGGTGCGGGATCTGTCGGCATGGGCAGCCCAGGGGCGTGTCTGGCTGGTGGCCGGCACCCTGCCGTTTGTCCCCGACGACCCGGCGGACAGCGATCGGGTCGCGGCGCGAACCCTGGTGATCGATGCCCAGGGCGAGGTGGTCGAGCACTACGACAAGATTCACCTGTTCGACGTGGTGCTGCCCAATGGCGAGAGCTATCGCGAATCGAACACCTTTGTCGCCGGGGATCGGTCGGTGGTCGTCGACACGCCGGCCGGGCGGCTAGGCCTGGCGACCTGCTTCGATCTGCGCTTCCCGGAGCTGTTCGCTCATCTGGCCCAGGCGGGTGCGGACTGGTTCTGCCTTCCCTCGGCATTCACCCGTCCGACCGGCGAGGCGCACTGGCACGTGCTGCTGAGGGCGCGAGCCATCGAGAACAGCGCCTGGGTGGTCGCCCCCGCGCAGATCGGCCACCACGCCGACGGTCGCGAAACCTACGGCCACAGCCTGATCGTCGACCCGTGGGGGCGGGTGCTGGAAGATGCCGGCGACGCTGTCGATTGCGTTCGATGCGCCCGGCTGGACTACCCCTGGCTCAGCGGGCTGCGGGAACGTTTTCCCGTGCGACGATTGCACCGACCGGACCTCTTTGCCAGCGGCGGCTGACTTGCTCCTGCGCCCATGGCGCAAATCACGCTTGGCCTTTACCATGTCCCACTGAATCCCCGCCCGGTCGGCCGTGCCGCCCGGGCGCCCAAACCGGATAGTTGAGTGAAGATGACCGTACAGACCGACGACCTGCGCATCGAGGAGATCCACCAGTTGACCCCGCCCGAGGTCTTCCGGGCCGAGTACGTGCTCTCGGAACAGGGGGCGGAGACGGTCGACCATGCGCGCCGGACCATCCAGAACATTCTCGATCGTCGTGACGATCGGCTGATGGTGGTCATGGGGCCATGCTCCATCCACGACGTCGACGCCGCGCGGGAGTACGCCGCTCGGCTGCGCGAGCTGGCCGACGAGGTCAAGGACGACGTGTTCCTGGTGATGCGGGTCTATTTCGAAAAGCCGCGCACCACCGTGGGCTGGAAGGGGTTGATCAACGATCCGGATCTCGACGGCAGTTTCAACATCAACAAGGGGTTGGGCGTGGCCCGCCATCTGCTGGTCGACCTGGCCGAGATGGGCGTGCCGACGGCCACCGAATACCTCGACCTGATCAGCCCGCAGTACATTTCCGATTCCATCTCCTGGGGCGCGATCGGCGCGCGGACCACCGAATCGCAGGTCCACCGCGAACTGGCCTCGGGCCTTTCCTGTCCGGTCGGCTTCAAGAACGGCACCGACGGCGGCCTGCGTGTGGCGCTCGACGCCATCCGCGCCTCGGCCCGGCCGCACCACTTCCTCTCGGTGACCAAGGCCGGGCGCTCGGCGATCTTCGCCACCAGCGGCAACCCCGACTGCCACATCATCCTGCGTGGTGGACGCAGCACCAACTACGACGCCGCCAGTGTCAGCGAGGCCCTCGAGCAGCTTCGCCAGACCGAGATGCCCGAGCGGTTGATGATCGACTTCTCGCACGCCAACAGCCAGAAACAGCATGCCCGGCAGATCCAGGTGGCCGAGGACGTCGCCGGCCAGATCGCCGGTGGGAATGCCGGCATCGTCGGCGCGATGATCGAAAGCCACCTGATTGCCGGTCGTCAGGACGTGGCCGCCGGCAAGCCGATGACCTACGGCCAGAGCATCACGGATGCCTGCATCGGCTGGGACGACAGCCGGGCCGTTATCCACCGGCTCGCCGAGGCGGTGCGGATCCGTCGCGCCGGCGGTGGGGTGCTCGACGAGTTGCCGGAACATGGCTGATCGGGCGATCAGTCCTCGCCTCGCCGTTCGCGCCTGGCGATGCACCTGGCGACGCGCCGGCGTGGTGCTGGGTTGCGCCTTGCCGTTGCTGGGTTGGACGACCGTCTCGCCGGCGGCCGTCTCGCCCGAGATCGAGGCACTGATCGAGTCGGTCGACGACCAGACCATGGCCATCGAGCAACTGACCGTGGCGCCTGCCGGGGCCTGGGTGGTCCGATCACTGACGGTCGAATCGCTCACTCAGCTCGAACAGTCCGACTCCTCGCGCCTGCGTCGAGCGGCGCCCGAAGCGGGCGGGCGGCTCTGGATAGGCGGCTTGCCGGCGACCCTCGATGGCGACTCCCTGCGTGTGGCTGGAGCGATGGTCGATGGCGAGGCCGGCGTGCGGCTCGAGCGTGAGGTCATCCGTGAGACCCCGGCCTACCAGCGCCTGTCCAATCGCCTGACAGAAGTGCAGGCCGAGGCCCGGGCATTGGCCGTGGCATTGGAAGAGAACACGTTGCGTCGCCGAATTGCCCGCGATCAACTGGCTGCCTTGTCGCCCACCGGCGAGGATCTTGCCTCGCTGTGGCGTGACAACGGCCCGGTGGACGAGTTGATGTCGCGATTGACCGACGAGCGTCGCGCGCTGCTCGATCGCCAGACGTCAATGGATGAGGATATCGACGCGTTGCGCGCCGCGCTCGACGAGTTGGCCGGGCAGGCGCCCGGCTGGCGGGTCGGTGTGGCGCTCAACCAAGCCGATCTCGAGCCCGGCGCCGAGGCCCTGCGGCTGGAATATCGCGTCGAGAACGCCGGCTGGGAGCCGATCTACCGGGCGCGGCTCGATACCACCGAACGACAGGTCGACTGGCGCATGACCGCGCGGGTGCACCAGCAGACCGGCGAGGATTGGCCCGCGGTGCCGATGACCCTGGTCACCAGCGATCAGCGCCGTTTCTACCCGGTGCCGGAGTTCTCGCCATTGACCATCGGCTTTATCGACCCGGACAAGGGCGCACCGGTTCGCCCCATGGCCCAGAGCACGCTGATGCGCGCCGATGCCGCCGGCCTTGCCGAGGCGGGGCGCGTTGAGGATCAGACCGGTTTTGCCACGCGCATCGCCGTGAACAAGCCGGCAGCGATTCCCAGCGGCGAGGGCGGGGTGAACCTGGTGGTGCTGGAACAGCCGCTCGACGCCGAGATCTCGTTGCGGATCGCCCCGCAATCCGATCGCGATGCGGTGGTGGTTGGTCGTTTTGTCCCCAGTATCGTCAATCCGCTGCCGGCCGGACGGTGGGAAATCCATCGGGACGGACAGCAACAGGCGGGTCTCTCCCGACCCGCGCTCCAGCCCGACGAGCCGGTCGAGTTGAGCTTCGGGGTCGACCCCCGACTGGTCGTCGACTACCAGGCCCCGCCGGACGAGCGAGCGGGTCATGGCCTGATCGGCAAGTTCCACCAGATCGAACGCCGCCGCCAGGTCACCGTGACCAGTCGTCATCAGACGGACGTGCCGGTGGTCGTGCTGATGCGGATGCCGACGCCGCTGGATGCCGATATCGTGGTCGAGGCGCTCGCGGAAACCGACACACCGGCCGAACGCCAGTTCGATGGCCAGAAGGGTGTCTGGGCCTATGAGCGCAAGATGGCGCCCGACGAATCCTGGCAAATCGACTTCGGCTACCGGGTGCGTTGGCCCGAGGGCAAGCAGATCTCGCCGTTCTGATGTGCCCGGCCTGACCGGCGCGACCCGACCCAACAGCGGGTCGGGGCGCCATTACCGACTAAACCTCCATCCACGGACAAGGACCCACCACGAACATGCTTGATCTCGTTCTGGCCGGTGGCGGCATGATGCTGCCCATCATCATTGCCTCGGTGATCGCCCTGGCGATCATCTTCGAGCGTCTCTACACCCTACGTCGCGGGCGCATCATGGGCGGCGACCCGGTCGGGATGGTGCGTTCCTGGCAGGGCCACGGCGGCATCACGGCCGCGCGGCTCGACGAGCTGGGTCGGGTCTCGCCGCTGGGGCGCATCCTCGCCGAGGGCCTGGCGGGAAGCCATTCGGCCGAGGGCATGCGGGTGCGCATCGAGGATGCCGGCCGCCACGTGGCGCACCAGATGGAGCGTTACCTCAACACGCTGGGCACGATCGCCTTGATCGCCCCGCTGCTCGGCCTGCTGGGGACGGTGATCGGCATCATCGACGTCTTCCAGGCGATCACCGCCCACAGCGGGGCCGGGGCGGTCGCCCCCGAGTTGCTGGCCGGCGGGATCGCCAAGGCCCTGATCACCACCGCGGCCGGCATCATGGTCGCGGTGCCCGCGTTCATCTTTCACCGCTACTTCCGTGGCCTGATCGATGAGTTGGTCATCGACATGGAGGCCGAGGCGATCCGCCTGGTCGACATGATTCACCCGGTGGGGCTGGGCCGGAGGCAGGCGGCATGAATTTCCGCCAGCGACCGCGCGAGCCGCTCGAGCTCAACCTGATTCCGTTGATCGACGTGGTCTTCATGCTGCTGATCTTCTTCATGCTGACCACGACGTTCGTCCATGACCGTGCGCTCAAGGTGGATCTGCCGGTGTCCGAATCGGGCAGCAGCGAGCGCGCCGAACTGAAGAATCACGTCATCGAACTCGATGCCCGCGGCGAGATCGCCGTCGACGGCACACGCGTCTCCGAGCAGGAGTTGCCGCGCGTGTTGGCCGAGATTGCCGATGACGGTCGCCCGGTGGTCCTCTGGGCGGATGCGCAGGTGGTCAATCAGCGGGTGGTGACGGTGCTCGACCAGGCCCGTCGCGCCGGTATCGAGAGGATCGGCATGGGGACGACACCGCCACGATGAATCCCGATTCGCTCAAGCAACGCGCTCACGCCGCGGCCGGCTGGGAGACCTACCAGCGCCTGCTCAACTACACCTGGCGTTACATGCGGGTGCTGGTGATCGCGATCATCGGCATGGTGGTCGCGGGGCTCTCCGAGGTGGGTTTCGCCGCCCTGATGAAGCCATTGCTCGATGGCAGCTTCGTCGAGCGCGATCCGACCCTGGTCACCTGGATGCCGCTGGCCCTGCTGGGCGTGTTCGTCTTCCGGGTAATCGGCGAGTTCGCCTCGAATTACGGCATGGCCTGGGTAGGGCGCTCGGTAATCCGCGACCTGCGCCACGATACCTTCGCCCAGGTTTTGCACCTGCCGCCGCGCTACTTCGACCGGGTGCCGTCGACCGAGGTGCTCACCCGGCTGAACTACCAGAGCGAGCAGGTGTCCGAGGCCGCCTCCAAGGCGCTCACCATCCTGATCCGCGACAGCGTGACCGTGATCGGGCTGCTGGTGTGGATGCTGTATCTCTCCTGGCAGCTCACCTTGTTCATCCTGGTGCTGCTGCCCATCCTGGTGGGCATGGTGGCCGGTATCTCGCGGGCCTTCCGGCGCTACGCCCGACGCATTCAGGAGTCGATGGGCAAGGTCTCGCATGTCGCCGAGGAGACCATCAGCGGCCACCGCGTGGTCAAGCTCTACGGCGGCGAGGACTACGAGAGCGCCCGCTTCGATCGCCAGAACCAGTACAACTTCCGCGCCTTCATGAAGATGCAGGCCGTGCAGGCGGCCTCCTCGCCGCTGACCCAGTTCGTGCTCGCCATCGGCGTGGCCGGCGTGGTCTGGTTCGCCACCAGCGGCGAGCGCATGGACGACATCACGGTCGGCACGTTCGTCTCGTTCATCACCGCGCTGGCCATGACCCTGGCGCCGGCCAAGCGCCTGATCAACCTCAACGCCATCATCCAGAAGGGCATCGCCGCCGGCGAGAGCCTGTTTGCCCTGCTGGACGAGCCGCGGGAATCCGAGTCGGGCACGCGGTCGGTCGACCGGGTGACGGGGCGGATCGCGATGGAGGACGTCTGGTTGAGTTACCGGGAGCCGGCGCCGACCGATCGGCAGGACCCCGACTGGGTGCTGCGCGGCGTGTCGCTGGAGATCGCCGCGGGCGAGACCGTGGCCTTTGTCGGCCAGTCCGGTGCGGGCAAGTCGAGCCTGATGGGTGCCTTGCCGCGCTTCGTCGAGATCCAGCAGGGGGCGATCCGCCTGGACGATTACCGTCACGACGAGCTACCGCTGGCGGACCTGCGTCGCCAGTTCGCCTATGTCTCGCAGGAGACCGTGCTGTTCAACACCACCATCGCCGCGAACATCGGTTATGCCGACGGGGCGGAGTTCGACATGGACCGGGTGCGCGAGGCGGCGAAGGCCGCGTTCGCCGAGGAGTTCATCGACCAGCTGGCCGAGGGTTTCGAGACCAACATCGGCGAGAACGGCGTGCTGCTCTCCGGCGGCCAGCGGCAACGGATCGCGATCGCCCGGGCCCTGTACCGCGATGCCCCCATCCTGTTGCTCGACGAGGCCACCTCGGCGCTGGATACCCGGTCGGAAGGCTTCATCCAGCGGGCGCTGGAGAACCTCACGCGCGGGCGGACCACGCTGGTGATTGCCCACCGCCTGTCGACCATCGAGCACGCCGATCGCATCGTGGTCATGGAAGGCGGTCGTATCGTCGAGCAGGGTCGTCACCAGCAGTTGCTGGCCGCCGATGGTGCCTATGCCGGCCTGTACCGGCTGCAATTCGCCGACCAGGCCGACTGATGCGCTACCCCGACTTCTGGCAACGACGCGGCCTGCTGGCGCGGGCGCTCTGGCCCCTGGGTCGGCTGGTCTGCGCCGAGGCCGCCCGACGTCGGCGCCGGGCGGCCGGGCGCGAGCCGGAATGCCCGGTGATCGTGGTGGGCAATCTCACCGTCGGTGGCACCGGCAAGACGCCGGTGGTGATCGCGCTGGTCGAGGCGTTGCGGGCGGCGGGTCATACCCCCGGGGTGATCAGCCGCGGCTTTGGGGTGACGGTGGGCATCGAGCCGGTCGATCTCGCCGAGGCGGTCGACCCGTCGAGTTGCGGTGACGAGCCCTGGCTGATTCATCGACGTACCCGCGCGCCGGTGGTGGTTCACCCGTACCGGCGCGAGGCTGCCCGACAGCTCAAGGCCCGTTACCCCGAGGTCGACGTGATCGTCAGCGATGATGGGCTGCAACACCATCGGCTCGCCCGCTCGATCGAGTGGGTCGTGGTCGACGGCCAGCGCGGACTCGGCAACGGCTGGTGCCTGCCGGCCGGTCCGTTGCGCGAATCGCCCGCGGTGCTCGACGAGGTCGACGCGGTACTGGTCAACGGGGACGAGCCGTCCCGTCACGGGGCGGGCGCACGCGGGGTGCCGGCCTGGCGGATCGATTTCCGCCCGCAGGGACTGGTCGACCTGTTCGATCGAACGGAACGGCCGATCACAGACCTGGCCGAACAAAAGGTCATTGCCCTGGCCGGCATCGGCAACCCGGCGCGTTTCTTCCGCATGCTCGAGGCCGAGGGTGCGGTGATCGAAGCCCACCCGCTCGACGATCACGCCGCGCCGACACGGTCCCAGGCCCGCGCGTGGCTGGCCGACGGCCGCCCGGTTGTCATGACCGAGAAGGATGCGGTCAAATGGCCCGAGAAGCCGACGCAGGCCGGCCAGGTGCTGGTGGTGAGGGGTGGCGTCGACCTGCCGCCGGCGCTGCTCGAGACCACCCTGAAAACGCTGCAATCATGATGTCCTCGGTGC